>NZ_JAYRYM010000001.1:0-126535 GCF_041917035.1 Devosia sp.
AGGGAATGAGACAGGTGGCACCGCATCGGCTCTAGTCTCACGATCCACCGCAAGCAAAGGCAAACACTGTGTTGCCTCACGCATCCTCTGTTGGGCATCTCGGCATCTATGTCCTCAAGAAGGGATAACGTAACGATAGACTGTCGGCCCTAGATCCGGACTCGGACCATCAAAGTGGCTAGAGGGCCGATTGGAACAGCGCTTCTGGTGGTTACGTTCGGCGTGCCGGAGGGGCTGCGTGTCTACAGGGAACCTATCGCTGTGTGGACCTCACGCCCAAGGGCGCGAGGTCCACAAAATCAGGTCTTGTCTAGAGCTGGAATCGGATCCTGTTCTGCGTGGCGGCACCAGCACCCTTATGTGCAGTGATCTCAATCTCGACCTTGTATTCCGGCCCACCCAAGGGTCCGCAAGTGACAGTCGAGGCCGGATCGATGCCCTTGAACTTCTCACCGACGAAGGCCATCACCGAGGGAGCATCGGGCTGGTACTGAATGTGGACGTGCGACCGAACAACGTCTGCGAGAGTTGCACCAACCTGCTCAAGGGCCCGTTCGATATTGCTGAATGCCTGCCTAGCCTGCTCGATCGGGTCGTCCGACATCTCCCGCGTGGTCAGATTGCGACCGGCAGTGTTCGCCATGAAGATCCAGTCGTCGACCATGACGAGACGCGAATAACTCTCTTTGGTTTCATAGAGGCCGCCGGAATGGACCTTGGTGACTTCAACCACGTTCTTCTCCTTAGTTGAGTGGGCGTGCAGCGACCTTGCCGCTGAACTCTGTTGCCGCAACGCAGCTGCCTATCGAGCCGTCGTGCCGGTGGTGCTTGCCCGTTCGATCAGTTCGTAGTCGACGGTGCGGCTGCGCGGACGCGGCTTCCGGATGTCGAGGCTTTGAAGCAGCATGCGTGCCCCGCGTTCGCCTATCTTGCGACGCGGGATGCGGATGGTGGTCAATGGCGGCTCATAGGCTTCGCTGATCGCCACGTCGTCGAAGCCGGAGAATGCCATGTCCTGAGGCACAGCAATGCCTACGGCCCTAGCCGCCTGCATGGCGCCGATGGCAATCTCATCGCTGCCGCAAATGACGGCTGTCGGATGTTGTCCATCTGCAAGCATCTCCTGCATGCCCAGCCGGCCCCCTTCCAGATCGTAAGAAGGCGCGACGAATGTGCGGGCGAGGTCCGACAAGCCCACCTGCTGCATCACAGCCAGGTAGCTGTCGCGACGCGCCCTGAATACCGGACTTTCGAGCGGCCCTGCCAGGTGGGCAATCTTCTTGTGTCCCAAGGACACTATGTGTTCGGCGATGGTGCGGCCGGCCGCCAGATTGTCGATGCTGACGAAGGGGATGTCGTGACCTTCCACAGGGCGGGATACCGCGACAATCCTCCGATCAAAGTCCGCCATCTCAGTTACGACCGGCGGTACGCGGCCAGTGATTAGGATCAAACCGTCAACCGCGCCCGTCACCAGTTGGTTCGCGAGCACCTGCTCTCGTCCAGCATCGTACTGAGTGTTCCCCACGACCACATTCAGTCCCTCTTCGCGAACGGCATCCTCCACTCCCAGCACAACCTCGGCAAAGCTCGAACTGGCGATATTGGGAAGCATCACGAGGATAAGGCCCGTCCGCTGCGCCCGCAGCTGCCGCGCATTGTGATTGACAACATAGCCGGTCTCCGCGACGACCTTGCGGATGCGCTCCTTCGTCTCGGCAGTCACGCGAGGGGAATCCGCTAAGGCCCGGCTGATAGTCGACACGTCGACGCCGGCGATACGCGCGATGTCGGCCATTTTCAGCCGCTTACGCTCTTGTTGCTTTTTGTCACGCCCGCTCATTTAGCTCACCTGCCCGCTCGGAGTGCTTCGGTTCAGACACTCGCGATACAATGCCAGAGCAATCTTGGCACGTACTCGACATCATCGTGTCAATCCGCCGTCGGCACGGAGGGCATGGCGGGCGAGGCGGCGTTGCCGTTGAAGCTCGGGGTCCGGAACCGGAGCCGCCGCGAGCAGGGCTCGCGTGTAGGCTTCGGCGGGGTTGCTCAGGACGGTGCTGGTCGATCCCTGCTCCACCACTTTGCCGTCACGCAGGACAACCACCCGCTGCGACAACTGCTGCACCAGCGAAAGGTCGTGACTGATGAAGAGGCAGGCAAAGCCAAAGTCCCGCTGCAACTGCTTGAGCAGCCCGATGATGGTTGCCTGCACCGTGACGTCGAGCGCCGAGGTCGGCTCGTCCGCGATCATCAGGCTGGGTCGCATGGCGATCGCTCGCGCAATGCTCACACGTTGCCGCTGCCCACCCGACAGTTCGTGCGGAAAACGATGAATCCAGTCGCCGGGTAGATTCACCCGCTCCAGCAATTCGCGTCCCGTCGCGTCGAGCTTTCGAGGATCGTGCTCAACGCCGTTCCAGCGCAACGGGGAAGTGATGTTGCTGCCGATGGTGGCGCGCGGATTGAGCGACGATGCCGGGTCCTGGAACACGATCGATACATGGCGGCGCAGTTGCCGCATCGCCTGCCCGGACGCTCTCCTGACGTCCTTGCCGTTGACATCGAGTGTGGTGGCCGAAGCCGGCGCGAGGCCGATCACGGCACGGCCAATGGTCGATTTTCCCGAGCCCGACTCGCCGACGAGTCCCACGACCTCGCCCGCCCTGACGTCGAAGCTGACGCCACTAACGGCGAGAAAGCCACCGCCGAGCGCCGTCGCTCCGTAGCGGACCTGCAGATCCCTGACGTCGAGCACGGGCGCCGCCACCGTGTCGACGGCCGCAACGCTGAGCCTCTCGTGCATTCTCGGGACAGCGGCGAGCAGAGTTCGCGTGTAGTCTTTCGCGGGCGCGGCGAACAGTTCGGTAACCGGGGCGGCCTCGACCACATTGCCGTGCTGCATCACGACCACGCGGGACGCCATGTCGGCAACCACCCCCATATCGTGCGTGATGATCATGATCGACATGCCGAGCCGGGCCTGCAGCTCGCGCAGAAGGTCCAGAATCTCGGCCTGCACCGTCACGTCGAGCGCCGTCGTAGGCTCGTCGGCGATCAGGATCCTCGGCTCCGCGGCAATTGCCATGGCAATCATGGCGCGCTGGCGCTGACCGCCCGACAACTGGTGCGGATAGCGCGTGAACTTTTCCTCCGGCGCGGGCATATGCACCTGACGCAGCAGTTCGATGGCGCGTGCCCGCGCCTCTTGGCGTCCCATGCGGCGGTGCGCGCGGATGGCCGCTACAATCTGGTTGCCGACCGAATAGACCGGGTTGAGCGCCGTCATCGGCTCCTGGAAGATCATTCCAACGACGCCGCCACGAATCTGGCGCAGGCGCTGCGGCGATACCGCTAGCAGGTTTTCGCCATCGAGCAGCAGAGACCCCGAGACCCGCGCCTTAGGCGGCAACAGCCCCAGCACTGACATTGCCGTCACCGACTTACCGGAGCCCGATTCGCCGACGACGGCCAGCGTTTCGCCGGGATAGAGATCGATGTCGATGCCGTGCACGACTTCGGTCCAGCCATCGGCCGACGGAAACTCGACCTTGAGATTGCGGATCTGCAGTCCGGGCGCGACAACTGCTGAGGCGCCACCCATTTCTCTCGTATCCACTTTGATCGCGTTCATCGCCGGTCTCCTGCGGCGCGAACATCGAGCCAATATTGCAGGGCGTTGCCGAGGAGGCCGAAAGCCAGAACGGTCACCACCACCGCGATGCCGGGGATGACGATCAGCCAAGGGTCCTGCGAGACGAAACGCTGTCCTGACGCCACCATGCCGCCCCATGACGGCGTCGGCGGCACGATACCGATGCCGAGATAACTGAGGCCGGACTCGGTCAGGATGGCGACCGCCATCGTGATGGGGAACTGCACGATGATCGGTACGGCCACATTGGGCAGCACGACCTGGAACAGCCGCGTCGGCAGGTTGGCGCCGAAAGCCACGGCGGCCTGCACATATTCGACGCGCTTGACCGTCAGCGTCTGCCCATAGACAAGACGCGCGAAGGCCGGCGACAGCATCACGCCCAGGAGCACGATCAGGGTCAGCTGGCCGGGGCCGTAAATGGTGATGAAGAGCAGCGCGACGATGAAGGGAGGAAATGACTGGATCACATCGACGAGGCGCATCGAGACCATTTCGGCGACACCGCCCAGATAGCCGCCGAGCAGGCCCAGCGTCACCCCGATCACCATCGCAAGGCAGGTTGCTCCCAGAGCGACGAGGAGCTCGACGCGCGCGCCGTGGATGAGCCGCGCAAGGACATCGCGGCCAAGCTCGTCGGTGCCTAGCAGATAGCTGGGTGCACCGGGCGGCAACAGCATGTTGCCGATATCCTGCGCCACCGGGTCGGTGGAGATCAGCCAAGGGCCGAGTGCGGCCCCGAGCACCAGCGCCACCACAACGGCCAGCGCGACCAGTTCGACAGGGCCGAAGGCCCGACGCAGGCGGGAAGAGGTCAGCATGCTCATGCAGCCCTCGCACGCGGATCGAGCAGACCATAGACGACGTCGACGACGATGTTGGCGACGATGAAGACGACCGACACCAGGATCACGACGCCCTGCACGACTGGATAGTCGCGCGATTGCACGGCATCGATCAGCAATGTGCTGAGACCGGGATAGTTGAACACGCGCTCCACCACCACGGTGGCGCCGAACAGGCCGCTGATCTGGAGGCCGATCACGCTGACGACGGGCGTCAGTGCGTTGCGCAGCACATGTTTGCGATAGACTTGCCCGTCGGAAAGGCCGATAGCCCGCGCGGTCCGCACCCAGTCCTGCCCCATCGTCTCGACGACGGACGAGCGTGTCATGCGGGCAACGACCGCGAGGAAGGCGAGCGACAGCGCGATCGCGGGCAGGATCATTCCGGAAATGTGGGCGACCGGATTGCTCCACGGGCGCAGGCCGCCGGCCGGCAACCATCTCAGTTGCAGCGCAAAGATGGTGACCAGCGCCGCGCCGAGGACGAAGCCAGGCGTCGCGACGCCTAGACTGGTCACGGCAGCGACGAAGGTATCGGCCGCACCGCCGCGCCGCGCTGCCCATGATCCCATGGCGATGCCGATGGCGACGGCGAGGATCGAACTCAACGCAATGAGCTCGAGGGAATTGGGGAGCCGGCGAAGCACGAGCTCCATCACCGGTGTGTCGTTACGGAAGGACTGGCCGAGATCTCCGGCCAGAAAGCCGCCGACGAAGTTCAGGTATTGTACATGAAGCGGCTGATCGAGGCCGAGCGTGGCCCGCATGTTGGCGAGTTGCGCGGCGCTCGTGGTGCCGGTTTCGCCCCCGAGCAGCAACATGGCCGGGTCGCCGGGAACCGCCCGGATAGCAAGGAAGGTGATCGTCAGCACGACGAGGACCAGAAAAGCCCCTACCGCGATGCGCTTTGCAATCAGTGCCGCCATGTGAGGGTCTCCGTGAGAACCCGGCGGCATCGCGAAGGACGCCGCCGGAGATCAGACTTATTGCGCGAGATAGGCGTGCTCGAGCGTATAGGCCGAGTACGGGGCGACATTGTCGAGGGCGGCGAAGCCCTTGAGCCGGTCGGCGTAAGCATAACCGGCGTTGCGGGTGTTGAAAAAGGCAACCGGAACGTCAGTCTTGAGGATGGCGAGGGCCTCATCGAGCTTGGCCTTGCGGACGGCCGGATCGGCCGAACGGAACCCGTCCTCGAGCGCCTGGTTCAGGGTCGGATTGTCGTAACCGACGCTGCGGCTCATGCTCGGCGGACCGGACACGAGACTGGAGAGATAGCCGAGCGGATCGCTGACGGTCATGAAGGCGCCGTTCATGGTGATCTCGTAGTCGCCCTCGATGGTCCGCTGGTTGCGGGTCGCCACGTCGGGCGCATCGAGTTCGATATTGATGCCCACGGCCTTGAGATCGGCCTGCAGCGACAGGGCGATATCCTGGTAGAAATGGCCACCGATGGTCAGGAACTTGGCGCTGAAGCCGTCGGCAAGGCCGGCCTCGGCCAGCAGCGCCTTGGACTTCTCCGGATCATAGGTCCACAGGTTGGTGTCCTCCGTGCCGTTCAGCGGACCGTAGAGCGTACGGCCGTGACCGTAAAAGGCTGCCTTGATCGAGTTGTCGCGGTTGATGGCGTAGGCCACGGCCTCGCGCACCAGCGGATTGTCGAAGGGCTGCACGGCGACGTTGAACATCACATACTGGAAGTTCGCGCTGGCTTCGTCCATCACCAGCCCCGGCGTGCCGGCAATCTGGTCGAACGACTCCCACGGGACCACGTCGATGAAATCGACATCGCCGCTGTAGAGCGCGTTGAGGCGCGCCGTGGCGTCGGCATAGAGCGTGCCGTCGAGGCGGGTGAGATGGACATTGGCGGCGTCGTAGTAGTTGGGGTTCTTCTCGAAGGTCATCGAAATGCCCTTGTCCCAGTTCGTCAGCACGAAGGGACCCGCGCCGATCTGGGCGGAGGCGTTGGCATCCTGCATCGCCGCATCGGGTACGATGGCGGCGGCCGGATCGGCCAGATACTCGACAAAGGAGGCGTTCACCCGCTTGAGCTTGACCGTGAGGGTGCGCTCATCGGCGATCTCGATGGTGTCAATGTCCTTGAGGCCGGCATAGGCGTGCGAAGCCACATCGGGATTGGCCCAGTGCAGCAGCGACGACTTGACGTTCTCGGCGGTCAGCGGCGAGCCGTCGGAGAACTTGAGGCCTTCGCGGAGCTTTACCGTGAAGGTCTGCTGGTCGGCGGTGTCGATGCTCTCGGCGAGTGCATCGACCACCTTGCCCTCGGCGTTGAAGGCAGCAAGGCCGCGATGGATCAACGTGAAGGTGAAAAAGCCGGCGGCGCCAAGGTCGCCGAAGGCCGAGATGCGGGGCGGCTCGTAGGGCAAGCCGAGCCGCAAGACCTGCTCGGATGCCATATCGGCGGGCGCCTGGGCGAGGGCGGCGCCTGCGCCGGCCAGCAGCGAAACCCCGAAGATCAGGCTCGCCGCGACGTTTCGCAGTCGCGCCCTGCCCCTTTGCAACATACCCAATGCACTAGTAGTCATTGTTCTCTCCCTGTTCAGGCCCAGCCACGGGATCGTGGCGGGGCTATCCCCTGTGAACGTGATGAATCCGACGTCGCGCCGAAGGCCGACAGGGCCATGGCAACGGACGCTGCGCTGACGCGCGTCGGCTTGTATTCGAGCCCGATGAGACCGCGATATTGCCGGCCGATCGGCCCGGAGAGGGCAGCAGCCCAGTCGAGTTCGCCCGTGCCGGGCTCGTTGCGGCCCGGACAATCGGCGGCGTGGATGTGCCCGACGAGCGGCCAGCGTTCGCCGATGACATCGGGGAAGCCCTGCCCCATCACGGCCGAATGATAGCAATCATAGAGCAGGCGCACCGACGGCAAGCCGGTCGCGTCCACGAGATCGAGTCCGGCGGTCGTCGTGCACACGAGACCGCCGGGCCGCGTCACGCGGTCGTTGATCGGTTCGAGCAGAAGGACGAGGCCATCGTCCGCAGCGATACGTCCGGCGCGCGAGAGGGCCGCGACGACATTTGCGTGCTGCCGCTCGTCCGCGAGTTCGGGAACACGCGTTCCCGACTGAACGATCAGCGCAGCGGCGCCCAGCCGGAGCGCGGCGACACACGAGGCCTCGATGCCCTCGATGAAAGCGTCATGATCGGCATCGTTGCCGAGCTGCAGGGAGCCGACCGGCTCGGCGCAGATGGCCGCAATGGAGGTTCCGGTGTCCTTCGCGGCCGCGCCGAGAGTGTCCAGGTCGTGGCGGCGCCAGCCCCAGAACTCGACCGCATCGAGGCCGGCCGAGGCGGCCGAACGAATCCGCGCCGCATAGTCGGGGCCACTTTCGTGGAAAAGCCACTCTATGCAGGCGCTGAACCGCATGTTTACGCCTTGTCCCCGAGCCCGTAGGCGCCGGCCGCCATGGCGGAGGAAATGCGGGCCTCGCGGACATCCTCGGCGAGTTGCTCGCGATCGCGTTCGCCGGGAGAGCCATAGCCGCCGCCACCGGGGGTAACGATCCGGGCGGTGTCGCCCGGAACCATCCACGAAATGCCCGGCTCCTTGGACGGACGGCTGAATTCGAACGTGCTCTTTCCACCCTCAAGTCCACCCTCGAGCCCCCAGGGCGCCGATAGCTGGCGCGTGGTCTCGAAGCGGATGCGGCAGTTGCTCTCGGCGCGATAGACCCGACGCAACCCCATGCCGCCGCGGAACTTGCCCGCCCCACCGGAGTCGTCGACCAGCTCATAGCGGAGCAGCGTCAGCGGATACTCGCGCTCCAGCGCCTCGACCGGGAGGTTGGAGGTGTTGGTGAGATAGACATGCACGCCATCCATGCCGTCCTTTTCGGACCCGGCGCCATCGCCGCCACCGATCGATTCCGAGTAGATCCAGGTGGAACCGTCCGATGGGCGCGTGCCGATGAACTGGGCCGCGCCGCAGGCGCCGTTGCCCGCCGCCTTGATGCGCCCCGGCAGCGCCTGCGCCATGGCGCCATAGATGATATCGACGACGCGCTGGCATACGCCGAGTCGGCCATCCACGGCCGCGGGCAGCTGGCAATGAAGCACGGTGCCCTTCCGCGCCCGGATGGTGATCGGCCGGCCAAGGCCGGCATTGGGCGGCACCGTCGGATCGACCACGGTCTTGAGCGCGAACCAGACCGTGGCGACCAGCGCCGTCCAGGTGACGTTGTTGGGCCCCCGCATCTGCGCCGGGCTATCGAAGTCGAGCGCGACGGTATCGCCGGAGACCGTCACCGTGACCGAAAGCTTTATCGCCTCGGTCATCTCGGGATGATCGAACCAATCCTCGAAGCTGTAGCTGCCATCGGGAATCTGCGCGATGCCGGCGCGCATACGCTGCTCGGCATAGTCCTGCAGGGCGACGCCGGCGGCCACGACCTTGTCGACGCCATACTTGGTGCACAGCGCCTGCATGCGGCGAACGCCGAGGCGGTTGGCCGCCATCTGCGCCATCAGGTCGGACAGACGCTCGTCCGGCACCTGGCAGTTGAGCAGGATCAATTCGCGCACATCCGCCTGCAGCTCGCCGGCGCGATAGAGCCGGACGGGCGGGATGCGAAGGCCTTCCTGATAGATATGGGCGTGGCCGCGATCCTCGAAATCGGAATGGTGCGCGGTGTTGATGGCCCAGCCAATCAGTTCGTTCTCGAAGAAGATCGGTTCGGCGAGCACGATGTCCGGCAGGTGCGTGCCGCCCCCCTCGTAGGCGTCGTTGCCGATGAACACATCACCGGGGCGCAAGTCCGCGATGCTGTGTCGCTGGACGATGCGGGGGACGATGCCGATGAAGCTGCCTAGGTGGATGGGCGTGTGCGCGGCCTGGCACAATGTGTTGCCGTCGCGATCGAACAAGGCGCAGGAACAGTCCCGGCGCTCCTTGATGTTGGCCGAGTGGCTGGCGCGCACCAGCGCCTCGCCCATCTCGTCGGCAATCGAGGAAAAGGCGCTACCCAGCACCTCGACCGTGATCGGATCGAGACCGCTCGCGGACCTGATCGGGGTATGAGCGGTCATCGGGAGACATCCATGATGAGGTTGCGATAGGGATCCACACGGACTGAAGCGCCCGTCGGAACCACCGTGGTGGTGTCCATTTGCTCGACGATGGCGGGGCCAACGAAGCTATTGCCGGGTTTCAGCCGGTCGCGGTCGTACAGCGGGCAATCGAGGAAGCCGTCCGTTTCGTCCGACCAGATGCGGCGCGAGCCGACAATCGCGGCGGAGGCGTCGGTGCCGGCCTCGGGCTCGGCGGTCGGCTCGACCTTGTCGACGAGGCCGACGGCTTCGAGACGGAAGGTCACAAGCTCGATCGCCCCGCCGGAGGCGAAGCCATAGGCGCGGTCATGCGCATCGGCGAAGCTCTTTGCGATCACCGCCAGTGCAGCCGCGTCGAGCTTGCCTTCAGGCAGCGCCACCGCGATCTCGTGGTTCTGCCCGCGATAGCGCATGTCGACGGTGCGGCGGATCTGCCGGGCCGCTGGCGCGATGCCCTCGCCCTCAAACCAGGCCTGGGCGCGCGCCTCCAGCCCTTCGACGGTGACCGACGCGGCGGCGGCGGCGTCCGGCGCAAGCTGCATCAGGTTGGTGACCGAGAAATCGACCCTGAGATCGGTGTAGAGCAGGCCGGTCGCACACAGCGCTCCCGGCGTCAGCGGGATCAGGACCTGCGCCATGTCGAGCTCGCGCGCCAGACGCGCCGCATGCAGGGGGCCCGCGCCGCCGAAGGCAATGAGCGTGTAGTCACGCGGATCGTACCCGCGCTGCACGCTGATCACCCGGATGGCCTTGGCCATGTTGGCGATGACGACGGAGAGGATGCCCTCGGCCGTGCGCATCGCTGGCATGCCGAGCTTACCGGCGACGCCCTCGATCGCCTTGACCGCCAGGCCGTGCTCGATCGGCATGCGGCCGGCGAGCAGATGGGTCTGGTTGAGGTTGCCGAGCACCAAGTTGGCGTCGGTCACGGTGGGCTCGTAGTTGCCACGGCCATAGCAGGCCGGACCGGGATCGGCACCGGCGCTACGCGGCCCGACTTTGAGCAGCCCGCCGCTGTCGACATGCGCGATCGACCCTCCGCCCGCACCCACCGTATGGATATCGAGCATCGGCGCCTTGATCGGATAGCCTTCGACGATCGCCTCGTTGGTCAGGCGGCAGATGCCGTCGGTGATCAGCGCCGTGTCGGTGCTGGTGCCACCCATATCGAAGGTGATGAGGTTGTTCATGCCCGCCAGCCGGCCGATGGCCTGCGCGGCGACGACACCTGTGCTGGGGCCGGAAAGCACTGTCCGCACCGGATATTCCGCCGCAGCCTCCAGCCCGAGCACGCCACCGTTGGATTGGGTGATATGCGGAACCGCCCGGATGCCGAAGCCATCGAGCCGGTGCTTGAGCCGCTCGATGTAGCCATACATCACCGGCCCGAGATAGGCATTGACCACCGTGCTCGACATCCGCTCGTACTCGCGGAATTCCGGGGCCACGCCATGCGAGGTCGACACGAAGGCCTCGGGAAATTCTTCCTTGAATATCTCCCGCGCCCGCGCCTCGTGTTCGGAGTAGGCAAAGCCGTAGAGGAAGCAGATCGCGACTGCCTTGACGCCGGCTTCGCGGAATTCGCGCGCCGCCCGGCGGACGGCCTCCTCATCGAGCGGCGTCTCCACCCGGCCATCGTGCAGCATGCGTTCGGCGATGCCCAGACGGCGGTCGCGCGGCACCAGCGGCTCGGGCTTGTCGACATTCATGTCGTAAAGGTCCGGCCGCTTCTGCCGGCCGATCTCGAGCAGGTCGCGGAAACCATCGCTGGTCACCAGCGCAGTCGTGGCCCCGCGATGCTGGATCAGGGCATTGGTGCCCACCGTAGTGCCGTGGCCGAAATAGGCGACGTCGGCCGCCCTGCCTCCGACCTGCGCGAGCCCCTGCGCGATGGCCTCGGCAATTCCCTCGGATGGATCGCGCGGCGTCGAGGGCACCTTCCATATCTGAAGGCGGCCAGCCTGATCGTCGATGAGACAGATGTCGGTGAATGTGCCGCCAGAGTCGACACCAATACGCAGAGCCATGTCAGGCAAACCACCATAGAGCGAAAACCGGACGATCGGATCGGGCGCCCTCGAAGGAGAGCCCTGTTCCGGCCGATGAGATGAATGCGTGTGAATCTCGCACTGTCATCGATGATCCAATCGTTTGTATTCTGGTACAAACGATTGGATTTGGTGTCAAGGGCGTGCCGTTACCAGTTGGCGATGATGGCGCCTCCCTTGGCCGCCCCCTCAGTCTTCCGGCGGATGCCCCGCCGGAATGCGCATGGCAGAGCACCACCCCGGTCGAGGTCTGGAGTGGGCAAGATCATGACGCCTCCGCAGTCGTAGATGACGGCTGCAACTCGTGCAGATAGGCAACGGCCCGCTGCGCGTGCACAGCGGCCGAAAAGATCGCCCGCTTGTCGTCGGCGAGCACCTTCAGCCAGCTATCGAGGTAGCTGGCATGGTCGGCCCTGGGCTCGAGCTCCGGCACGATGCCGAGATCTGCACAGAGGAAGCAGCTTCCGAGCTCGGCCACGAGCTCCTCGCGCGCGCGTTCGCTACGATCCTTGCTGTAGCGGCTGAGGTCGCGGTTCACCCGATGCGACGCCGACGTCCAGTGCGTCGCCTCATGGCTGAGGGTCGCCACATAGGATGCCGCATCGAGGAACGTCTCGAAGGGCGGCATCTGGATGTGATCGGTCGCCGGCGAGAAATAGGCGCGGTCACCACCGTGCCGGATCACCGCGCCGGTATTGGCAAAAAAGCGGTCGGCATGTTCGATCCGCGCAGCCGGATCGCGGACGGGTTCCTGCTTCTGCCCATAGTAGTGGTCGGGCAGGCCGTCGATCTGCGCGATGTTGAAGACCGAATAGGCCTTGAGGAACGGAATCTCGCGGTCGAACTCTTCGCCGGCAGCATCTGTTTCGGTCCGGGTGAACCGGCTGCCAAAGACGACGGTAGAGCCCGTCTCGCCCCTGCGGACCGCGCCGCCGAGTTCGAGCGCCTGCTTGAAGGTCATCCACATCGGGTTGGCGAACCCGCGTGCGATTGCCTCGGACCACAGCAGCAGCACGTTCATGCCGCTATAGGGCAGCGCGTTGTGGCGCAGTGGCCGGGTCACGCGGCCAATGGCATGGCTCGAACGCCATGGCTGCATCCACGGACGGACCCCCTTTTCGAGATCGGCAACGATGCGATCGGTGATGCGCGCATGGATATCGATGCGCGGTGCTTGTCCTGCTTTCCTGCTCACTTTCATGAACCTCCATCCGGGAGGCCGCGCCGATCGCGGCCCCCGTCACGGGGTCCGCTGGGGCGGAGCAGGATGGCGGGCCGCGCACCCGGAAGGGCCGCAGCGAAGCGGAGGACGGCAGCGCCGTTGCGCGGACTGCCTGGCTCCGCCAGGACCGCGGGGTGGACGGGGCTGCGATCGGCTTCCCGAAAGACGAAGGCGGCGCAGAGCGCCGTCGTATGCGGTCGAGAAGAGGGGCGTTCAGCGGGCTGATCGGCCGCTGTTATGGGATCGACCGAGAGAGAGCTTTGCCGGATTCCCCCGTTCCGTGTACGTTCCTGGTCGAGAAACCGGACGGCACGCGGCCCATGACAACGAGCTTCACCTGGGACGACATCGCTGCAATCTATCTCAGCCAGCCATGGTGGGTTTGGCTGGTAGGCGCCGCTGCTGCCTGGTTCGGGACGAAATTGCTGATCGGCGCGATGCGAGCGTATCGCGAGCGAGCGGTGTCGGGCGGAAACTCATTCAAGCAGTGCGGGGTGGAAGTCGATTTCCGCACCGGCACGATCACGTTGCCTCGTGGAGGGCGCTTTCCCGTTGAGCGAGTGCGCGGGGAGGACTACGCGCGGTCGGGTACCTATCACGCCATCATCGAAGTCGATGACATGGTGAGGCCGATTCACCCCGTTGCATTCTCGACACCGGCAGGACCGGAGGCATTCGTTTCGAGCCTGCGGACGGCCATCGAAAGGGCCGGCGGACCGCAGTTCGCCCTGGCCGCGAACGAAAAGATGGAAATTGTGGAGCGAGACCTGAGCGATCCCGTCATGGCCGCGGTCGCGACACGCGTGGGGTCGCTGGGCCGGCGTGTCTCGTACCCGAAGGCAGACTGAGCGCAAGGCGGCTCGGCGGTTTGCCAGCGCCAACACGGTTCCGCAACGGTTGCCGAAGACGCTGGAACGGCCCTATCGGGCGTCGAGAGGCGGCACCGGGATGCCGCCCGCTCCAGGCGGAGAAGAGCCGGTTCAGTGAACCGACCGGCCGCCGCTGTAGGGATCGTATTCGAAGAGGATTTCGACGTCGGCATCGTCGAGCTCGTCGGCGGGCAGGATGCCAAATTCGTCGTCGACCTAGAACAGAACCACGGGGGCCATAAGAGTGCGGGCGAGGTGCCAGGCGGCCTTCTGGGCGAGGGTGAGATCGTGGGACATCTGAGGGCTCCATCTTGGAGCGGGCCAATTCCCGCTCGATGGCTCCGTCAGTGTGCGGGGGCGGTCGCGATCACCGCGTAGGCGAAGACAAGCGGCCGCAGCTTGCTAGCGGACCCCTTGCGGGTTGATCGTGGAAGATCCGCCGCCGCACCAGGAAAGCCATCGGGGGAAGAGCGGGATTGGTCGCGGGAAGGAGCCCATGTGTCGTTCGATCGCCCTGCCGTGGTGGTGCCGATTCACACCACGCGGGGATTCTCGACAGCGGCCTATGGCTAAAGCGTCGCGACGACCCAGGCGTGTCGATGGTGTTCGTAGACCTGCTGGTCTGGGCGTGGGAACTGGGGATCGGCGAAGCAGCCGAGCGCAACCGCCACCATCTCCGGCTTCCGCGACGGATACCAGAACGCCGTTGTTCCGCACTCGGGGCAGAAGTGGTGCGTGACCGGAAAGCCGCTGTCGCTGCCGCGGGTGTAGACGCGCGTGTCCCCTGAAATCCGAACCTGTGTGCGGACAAAGAACACGGCGACGCCGAAAGCTGACCCCGTGCGCCTCTGGCACTCGAGGCAATGGCACACCGAGACCTTTGCCGGTTGACCGCTGCAATGCAGTTGCACCTGTCCACACGCGCATCGGGCGGATCGAGAGATTGGCATCATCCGAACCATCATCGTCCTTCGCTGCCTCGATTTGCAATGGCATCACGCAGTTGAATGGGCGGGGCGCGGAGCCCCGCCCGCGGCACTCATCCGAGGGCCGCCATTTGCAGTTCGGCGGCCTTGCGGTCGACGGTCTGGCCGGGATTTTCGATGGGGCGCTCGAACGGCTTCCAGGCCTCGCCGACGACGTGCTCGTAGGCGGCCACGGCCCCTTCGGCAGCCATGCGCAGCGCGTGAGCCTGGAGCGCCATGTCGGCGGCGAACTCACGTTTGCGTTGCGCCGTGCTGTCAAATCCGACCGGGCCACCGACATCTTCGTCACGGTCGTCGCAGGCCGACTTGGCGGTCGCGTCACGGGCTTCCGAGACCGCCCGGCTGTAGAACTGACCGGCGCCGTACGCAGAAGCAACGAATGCCCCGACGATGCGCTGCATGTGGATCTGCATGGCTCGTTCTCCCAGTCCCTCGTCGAGGGTCGCGGCGGTGTCGACGATGAGCTTTTCGTGCAGGTCGCGGATGCCATCGCTGTCGAGGACCGGCAGGCCGAAGCTTTCGGAGATGAGGGAGCATTGCCCGGCATCGGGGCAGGCGAGCCGGACCATCTGCAGCGTGGTGGCCTTGCGGAGCGGGACGACCCGAGCACCGGAGCGAGGATTGGCAGCTTTCTTGGTCATGGCATGTCCTTTCTTTCTGGGTTCCCGAAGCTCGAACCGGCCCCGTGCCGGCCCTCCCTCGGGCGCGGACCGACAGAACCGGCGGAATGACGGGCGCTTCAGGGTCCGGGCGGACCGAGGCGAGCGTGGCAGGTGTGCGGCCAAGCAGGGCTTCTTTAGCCCTCGCGTAGGACGCGGGCCTGCCATGGCGAGCTAGGTGCGATCCGGCCGCCCCGCGGCGCGGCACGCGGCCTTGAAGCGACCGGCCGCCGGTTCAGGACCGCCTGAAACCCGAGGGAGGACCGGCACGGGCCTCGATCTCGACATGGGAACGGAAGGCCAGGTGATGATGACCAACTGCCAGTCCTCGCACGGAGCAGTTGCGCTGCCACCACCAGGACCACAGCGATGGTTCTACCCTGCCCCGATTCCGGGGAAGGTCACGGGCCAGGCCGGCCTGTCGCAACTTCACGGCGGCATCACTAGATCCGCTCATCCATCCCTGTCGCTTCGCCGTGACACTCGACAAACCTGGCGATCGCCCGCTCCTGCCGCGCCAGCTTGCGCGATAGGGCGTCGATTTCCGGCTGGCGCTCGGCGGTCAGGGCCGCAAGCTGGGCGCGATAGGTCGCAAGGAACACACTCGGGTCAGGCGCCTTGCCGCGGCGATAGTGGTTGCGTCGAGGGAGGAGGCCGGGGATCAGTGCGGTCATGCAACGGGTGATCTGCCGGTCGAGCAGCTCCAGTTGCCGCTGGGTTTGCCGGCGGGCTTCCTCCATGCGAGAAAGCTCGCGGCGCAGCTGAGGGGCAAGGGTCATGGTGACCCCCTGCCCTGCCAGCCGGCGAAACTCGACGGGCCGGCATAGATAGAGTGTCGGTCGGGGTCGATGACGAAGCCGAACCGGCCGATGTGGTACTCGTCCGTCGGAACGAGGAAGCGCCGCTCCAAGATGCCGGCGTCGCGCTTGCCGCCGGGTGTCGCGATGCACTCGACAAAGCCCTTCTGCTGGTCGGACGTGATCGCTGAAACGACGATCCAGTCTGCCGCGTGCTCGGTCTCGAAGGTCCGCTGGTCCTTGGTGCGGGATTCACCTGGACCGAGAATGGTCCCGAAGATCGCCTCCCACGCGTCCGGCCAGGAGTCCTTGATGGTGCGCTCGGCATGGCGGCGCTCGAGCGAAGTGAAGAGGTGCGGGAAGGTGATGGCGACGATGGCCCAGCACTCATCCTCTTCGTAACATCCGCCGGCAGCGCGCAGCATTGGATGCACCTTGCGGTTCCGCTCCGCCGACAGCTTGAAGCCCCCATGCCCCGCGGTCGAGTGCGCGGTGACACCTTCGGCATAGACCGTGCCACCATGTGACGATCCCCAGGGCGTATGCGCGCCACCGGGAATCTCGCGGCGGGCGAGCTGGCGCCGCTCCTCCTGGTGCTGGGCTTGCTCCATCACTTTCGTGCGAAAAGCCGCCTCGTCGTCGATTTCACCGCCATGGCCCTGGAAGTCGGCACGGGTCCATTCCCCCATCGGCTTGGCCATGGGCCAGCCGCTGGCCAAATAGTGTTTTCCCTCACCACCGGGCGCCATGGCGTAGGCATTCTCGCCCACAAGGCCGACGAGCATGCCGTCCGCGCTGCTGCCGAAGCTTGCTGCGCCCAAAGCTGCAGGGGAGGTTTGAAGAAGCTGGTTCATGCCGCGGTGCTCCCCTCGACGGCAACGGCGGCCGCGTCATCGGCAGTGACGTCTTCCAGAACGGCATTCGGATAGCCGTGCTCCGACAGCCACTGCTCGGCGGCCGCGCGGTGCGGCGCCAGGTGTACGAGCTCGGCATTGTCGCCGGCCCGGTCGAAGACGCGCACCGATCCGACCGTCGGCCGCTCAATGACAGTGAATCGCAGCGTCGAGCCCAACGAGAAGGTCCGGTGGACGCGGATGGCGATAACGCCACCGGCGCCATAGTCGGCCTCGTGAAGGGTGAAGCTGGCATGGGGGTCGAGCGTGCCGATATCCCGGACACCCTGTTTGCGGATGAGGCGACCCTGGCTGCTGTTTGTCTTCCAGGCGTCGAGTTTCCTGCGATGCCGCTCCGGCGGCCGTAGATTGCCGTCGCTCCAGGCGACGATGGCGCCGAGGGGCGCGTGCTCGAAAATCGTGTCAGCGGACATGCTGTCCTCCAGATGCTGAGGGTGGAAACGAAACCGCCGCCGGGCGAACCCGGCGGCGGCAGAGCGCTCGAAAGTGAGGTGCGACTTACTCGGCGGCCTCGCGATAACCCTCCGAGAGTTCGTCTTCGTCGACGAAGTCGTGGGCCGATTCCACCGGCACATCGCCGTCGAGCTCGTCCTGCTCGGCAGGCGTGCCGTCGTCCTCGTCTTCCGGAACGGCGTTCTTGCCGAGCCATTCGGTGAGGCTGTCGGCATCCGGAGCGAACAGCGCCGACGGATGGACGAAATGGCCCTCCTTGAAGTGCTCGACCAGCGCGGCGCGGGTGTCCTTGACGCGTGCACGGGGCAGCACCGGCGTGTCGACGCACGAGCCTTCAAGCGCCGGACGGGACAGGCACGAGAGGAAGTCCTCCGTGCCCATATTGGCGAGGAAGCTGTCGGCGCCGATCGCCGCACCGGCAACGAGCGCCACGATGCCCGACTTGCTCATGCCCTCGCGGCAGGAGAGCACGTCGATCAGCGCACCGCGCGCGGCAATGCGCAGCGTGTCGGTGTCGAAAGCGAACCTGCCCTCGGCATCGAACAGCATGGCAGCATGACGGGGCATACGGCGCCCATAGCCATGATCGCCGCCGGCACCGGAATCGACCCGCACATTCTGGCCGGCGTAAGCGAGAACGAGCAGCGCCAGCAGCGTCTCGTCCTCGAGCGGCGCCCGCGAAAGCGCTTCGTGCAGCGCGTCGGTACGCAGGTCACCGATCATCTCGACGCCCTTGCGGGTGACGGCCGGACGGGACTTGGAGACGACAATCGCCTCGTCTTCACCACCGTCAGCTGCCGAGCCCTTGGCCTTCTTCTTGGCCTCCGGCATGCGGAAGTGGACCGTCTTCACCTTACCCTCGCGATCGAGATACATCGCGGTGTGGTCGGACTTCTTGGGCGTGCCATAGACACGCTCGGCCTTGGGCGGCAGCTTCACCTCGCCATAATTGCTGACCTCGGCGATGACGCCCTTCTTGGGCAGGTTCTGGGTCATCCACTCCTGCTGGGCGCCGAGGAAGGCGTCGGCATCGGTGGTGTAGCGGCTGTCCTGGTCGGCCGGTGCGAAGAGGTCCTCGGCCCAGGCGATGCCATAGGCCTGAGCGAGGTCGTCGCCAAAGCTGGCATCGCGCGCATACATGCGTGTCTTGGCCAGACCCTGCGCGACGCGCCACCAATCGACCTGCGGGTCCCCCTTGGTCGGCCTGTGCGCCTTCCAGACCTCCTTCTGCTCATCGAGCGAGGCGCCGGCGATTGTGCGCAGCTGCCGCTCGTCGGGCATGTCGCCCTTGGCCATGTGATCGAGCATGGCCGGCAGCACATTGGCCAGCAGGCGCAGCTTCTTGATCTGGCGCACCGGCTGTGCGAGCGCGATACCGATCGCCTCCTCGGTCCAGCCCAGAGCGACGAGGCGTTCGATGGCGCGCCACTGGTCGACTGGGTTGAGATTTTCGCGCGCGGTGTTCTCGATCATCGAGCGCATGGCGCCGCCATCGGCCGAGGCCTCGTCGACGATGATGGCGATTTCTTCGAGACCGGCGGCGATCGCCTGCTTCACGCGGCGATGACCATGCTGGATGACAAAGCCATTGCCGCCGTCGGTCTGCGGCACCACGACCGGCGGCTGCACGATGCCGACTCCGCGGATGGTGGCCAGCAGCAGTGCGTCGGACTGCGGGCTGGATTTGGTCCGCCGCGCCTTGTCGGGATTATCGACGAGCGCACGCGGATCGATCAGCTTGATTTCCATGGAGATGCTCCTTTGAGGATTGCGGACGTGGCCCTTCGCCGGTCCTTTCTCGTCTTCCTTCCGAAGACCCCCTCCGGCCCGCGGAGCGGGCGGGCCGGTGCAATTGCGGCCGAGCATCCCTGCCCGGCTGGCCAAGCGGGGCTTCTTCAGCCCTGCGCAGGATGACGGGCCGGGATCGCGACGGGCGCGATTGAGCGCCAGCGTCGGCGGACCGCCCGATCTGCGAACGGTCCTCTTTGCCTTTCATTCTCCCCCTTCCTTCTGGAAAGCCCCTGGGGCGGCGGGAGCCTGGGCGCTGGCGTTATGCCGCTTGCACTTCAGTGGGACGAATGCCGTCGATGTCCAGCGAGAGCGACTCCTCGATCTCGGAGAGCTGCCTGCGCTTGTCGCTGAGCTCGTCCGAGAAGGCGAAAGCGCCGCCCTCGCGCGAGCGATAGGCAGCAAGCCGGCGCTCGGCCTCGGCGAGCCGGTAACGGGCGCGGTGCTGCTCTTCGGCGAGGTTGGCCAGCACATGTTCGAGCTTGGCGATTGCGCCGAGCGGCGTTGTGGTGACGGGCGACTCGATTTCCGTCTTCAAGCCGGTGCGCACCAGCATGGTCGCATAGCGATAGCCGTCCTGGCCGAAGCGTTCGCCGGAATATTCGACATCGAAGCCGCCGATCGAAGCGATGACGGCGTCGCCCGACTGCTGCAGCTGCACCAGGGTGAGGATCTCGGTCATCAGGGCCCGGCCGGCGAGCTTGCGCTCGGTGAACACCGCCTCGCCGACCGTCATTCGGAATGCCTCGCCCGTGGTGGGCACCAGGCGCGCGCGGTCCTGGCCGATCTCGCCGATCCGGCGCGTCGAATATTCGATATCGCGCTCGGCATCCCGGATCTGCCGGCCGATGGCGAACTGATCGTCCTGGTGCGCGGACCGCAGCCGTTCGAGGCGTGCGATGTCTGCTTCGAGTCCGGCCTTCTTCATGAGGCGCGGATCGCCCGAAGCGATCGCCTTGGCCATGGCGAACTGGTTGGCCTGTCCCTCACCGAGGTCTTCGAGCCGGCGAACCGACGTGTCGCCCGACAGCGCCGCGGCGATGAAGCGAGCCTTGCGCTCATTGTTCTGCCACATCTGGGCGTCCATCGAGCCCTCGGTGGCATAGGCGAAGATATCGACGACATCGTGCTGGTTGCCCTGCCGCAGAATACGGCCCTCGCGCTGCTCGATCTGCGAGGGGAGCCACGGCACATCGAGATGGTGAAGGGCCCTGAGCCGCAGCTGGGCGTTGACGCCGGTGCCCATCGTCTCCGACGAGCCGATCAGGAAGCGGACCTTGCCGGCGCGGACGTCACCGAACAGGCGCTGCTTGGCCTCCGACTTCTTGAAGTCCTGCATGAAAGCGATCTCGGACGCGGGGACGCCCATGCCCACGAGCTCGTCGCGGATCCAGCGATAGGCCGAAAAGCCGCGCGTCTTTTCGACATTGATCGTGCCAAGATCGGAGAAGATCATCTGCGCGGCGCCGGTCAACTCGAACGGCTTGCCGTCGGGGCGGACATAGGCGCTGTCGGTCGTCTCCCGCCAGATGCGAAGCGCATTGGCGACGAGATCGTTGAGCTTGTTGTCCGGCTCATTGTCATTGTCGGGATCAACGAGGCGCAGGTCGATCGCGGCGTGGCGGCCGTCGGTGATGACGGAGAGCAGGATGTCGTCGCCGGGCTCCGGCGGCCCCTCGCGCTGCTCGATCGCCTTGATGCGCTGATCGAGGAGGACCTGGTAGCGCTTGAACGCCGCCGAGGGTTTCGACGTCCTGATCTGGCGCGTGCCGGTCGCGAGCGCCGGCACCTTCACATAGGCGCGCAAATCCTCGGGCATGACCACGTCCGCGAAAGAACGGAACATGGCGATGAGCTCGGGCACGTTGACGAAGGTCGCGAAGCGGGTGACCGGCTTGTATTTGCCGTTGGGCTGCAATTCGAGCTCGGTGGTCACGTCGCCAAACGTAGAGGCCCAGGCGTCGAACTCGTGCAGGCCGCGCTCCAATAGCGCTGCGTAGCCGAGGTAACGCTGGACCGAGAACATCTCGCCCAGGGTATTGGTGATCGGCGTGCCGGAGGCCAGCACGAGCGCGCGGCCGGGATTCCTGGTTTCGATGAAGCGCGACTTCACGTAGAGGTCCCAGGCGCGCTGCGAGCCGTTCGGATCGATCCCCTTGAGCGTCGACATGTTGGTGGCGAAGGAGAGTTTTCTGAACTCTTGCGCCTCATCCACGATGATCTGGTCGATGCCGATCTCGGAGATCGTCAGCAGATCATCCTTGCGGGTGGCGAGCGCCTCCAGCCGTTCCTTGAGGCCTTCCTTCAAGCGCTCGAGACGTTTGCGCGAGACGCGGTCGCCGCTCTCGACCTTGGTCAGCAGGACCTCGTAGAGCTCGAGCTCGTCCTGGATCATCTGCTGCTCGAACGCCGAGGGCACGCTGATGAAGCGGAAAGCTGAATGCGTCATGATAATGGCGTCCCAGGTCGCCGTGGCCGCCCGGCTGAGGAAGCGATGGCGCTTGTCCTTGGTAAAATTGGTCTCGTCGGCGACGAGGATGCGGGCGGTCGGATAGAGCGCCAGGAACTCACGCGCCGCCTGCGCCAGGCAGTGGCCCGGGACGACCATCATGGCTTTGGCGATGAGGCCGAGCCGCTTCTGCTCCATGACGGCCGCGGCCATGGTCATGGTCTTGCTGGCGCCCACGGCGTGGGCGAGATAGGTCGAGCCGGCCGAGATGATGCGCCAGATGCCCCGCTTCTGGTGCCGATAAAGAGAAAAGGCGCCAGAGGCGCCCGGAAGAACGAGATGGTCTCCGTTGAACGTTCGCGGGGCGATGTTGTTGAACCGGTCATTGTAGACCCGCGCCAGCCGGTCGGTGCGATCGGGATCGGACCAGATCCAGGTCTGGAATGCCGTTTTGATCTTGGTGAGCTTTTCCTTGGCAGCCTCGGTATCGACAACATTGAGGACACGCCGTTCGCTATCGCCGTCCTTGATGATGTCGAAGATCTGCGGCACGCGGCTGTTGAGAGCGTCGGCGATGAGCTCCCCGGCGTGCCGGCGACCGGTGCCCCATTCGGAGGTGCCGGCCGCCATGTAGCCGAGCTGCCGAGCATCGACCGTCCACGACGCCAGTTCCGGCATGTGATGGATACGGATCTCGGCACCCATCGTCTCCTTGACGAAGGCGACGACGTCCGCCGCCGGAATCCAAGGCGCGCCGAGACGCGCGGTGATGTCGGACGGACCGAGATCGGCGGGCTGCACGCCGACGAGCGCACGGACGTTCCGCTCGAAGGCCGGGTCGAGCGCAGCGGCGGCCTCGGCAGCCTTGAGCTTGTCGCGGACCTGGCCGGAGAGATAGGCGTCATCGGTCTGCCACGCGCCGGTCTCCGGGTCGCGGAAGATGGCGGCGCCCAGATCGGCGATGACGATCTCAGGATCGACATGCAGCAGCTCGGCGATGTGGTCGACATCGACATGGCCGCGCTCGTTCAGCACCACGGCGAGAGCATCGGCCGGGGAATTGATGATCGGCGCAGAAGGCGGTGCGATCACGCGCTCGGTGAAGATCGGGCCAGGCCGCGCCGTGTCGGTATCGAGGTCGTAATCCTCGATCGACGCCACCAGCCAACAATCGGGATCGTCGAGGAAGGGGGCGAGGTTCGGGCGGCGATGCGTCTCGCGGATCTCGCCGCTTTCCGGGTCCTCGCTGGTCGAAACCACCGTAGTGTTGATCGGCCCAAAGGACCTCACGAAGTTGGACCAGGCGATGCGCAGCTTGACCTGGGCCGGCTTCCACGGCCGGTCGAGCTCCTGGGCCTTCAGCACCTCGCGCACCGCGTCGCGGATCGGGATCAGCTTGCGGATGATATGCGCATGCTTGTCCGGGATACCGTCGGCATTGCGGCTCTTGCGCACGGTGATGGTGACCGGCGCCCCATCGACGATCTGCATCAGCGCAGTGTTCTTGCCTATGAAGAAGCTGCCTTCACGGATTCCGGGGCCGTCGGTAGCGAGATCATCGAAGCCGTCCCTGGCATTTGCGGCGTCGGAGTCGACCGGCTCGGGGTCGCCGTCATAGATGGCTTCCGGAAGAAGCGAGACGGCATCACGCAGCGCCTGCGCGAGATCGACGTCTGGATGGGGCAGGCAAGTGTAGGTCTCGCCGAAGGGCCCCGACGTCATGGCGTGCGTGCCGAGCACGAGATCGGGATGGCGGGTGAACCAGCGGTTCACCCGGATTGCCGCATCATCGACCTTGGCAGCCCGAACCTCGTCGGTGTCGAGCCAAGCGACGCCGCCCTCGACCTCGCCGTGCCGGCGCTTGCGGAAGAAGAGAATGTCGACGACGACATCGGTGCCGGCGTCGGCCCGGAAGCTGCCTTCGGGCAGGCGGATGGCGGCGACAAGATCGGCGGTACTGCCGATATGCTCGCGTGCCGAGCGATCCGCCTTGTCCATCGTGCCCGAGCTGGTGACGAACGCCGCGAGACCACCCGGTTTCAACACGTCGATCGAGCGCGCGATGAAGTAGTCGTGGAGGCGGAGGCTCATCGAACGATAGGCGCGGTCCGAGCGCACGGTCCGGTCCGAGAACGGCGGATTGCCGATGACGAGGTCGAAGTTTGCCGGAAGGTCGGCGCGCGCGAAGTCGACATTGAGGATGCGGGCCCGTGGCTGCAGCAGGCGCGCGATCCGCGCCGTCACCGGATCGATCTCCACGCCGGTGACATGCACCTGGTCGCGCAGTGCTGTTGGCATCAGCGCGGGAAACAATCCCGTGCCGATGCCGGGTTCGAGCACCTTGCCCCCACGCCAGCCGAGACGCATGAGGCCCGCCCACATCGCCCGCACGATGAACTCCGGCGTGAAGTGCGCATATTGCGTGCAGCGGGCAAGCGATGCGTAGTCCGCGCCCGACACTGCCTCCTCGAGCTCGGCGCCCATTTCGCCCCAGCCGGCGCGAAAGCCCTCTTCGCCGGGACGGCGGAAAACGGCATTGGCGAGCTCGGAGGCGCCGAAGCCGGTGAAGCGGATAAGCAGCGCCTGTTCCTCCGGCGTCGCCGGCCGGTCCTCGGTCTCGATCTCGGCGGCGAGCCGGATCGCATCGAGGTTGTCGCGGGCCCGGCTCTTCCAGCCCCGGGCCAGACCACGATCGGAGTCGAGGACGAAGTTGGCACCGGCCTCGGTCTTGGCCGCGCGGCGCGGTGACCGGACGGGCTGGGTGACCGGCTTTGGCTCCGGCACGGCGCGCGTCGAGGGCTGCCCGGCATCGTGCTCGCCGAAGCCGAAGTCGCTGCCAAAGGCGGTGACGCCGATACCGAGGCCGGACGACAACGTCGTAGTATTGAACAGGTCGAGGGTGAAGGGATCGTCGTTGGACATGGGAGAAATCCTTGTGTGAGGGGCGCACGCGATCCCCCGGCCGAGCGGGTCGGCCAGGCGATCGATGTCGCGGGGTTGGAGAAGTCAGCGGGTGATCAGCGAGAGCGCGATTTCGGTCTCGGTGAGCACAATGTTGAGATGCGTCGTCCGGAGGTTGTGGTCGAAGAGCGGCAGCAGCCGTTCGGCCTCGACGAACTCGATGCCGTCATCGGCGCCGAAGTGACGGCGCTTGTAGTCCCACCAGTCGATGTCGCCCTTGGGGTGGCACTGCTCGGCATAGATGACGAGCGCGCGCATACCCTCGGCGAGCTTGCCATTGGACATGATGTAGACGCCCTCGTCGCCGACCAGCCAGAGGCCGGGCTTTTCGCCCTCGCCGGGCCGGGTGCCGTAATAGGGGTTGCGGAAGCCGCCATTGGCCGCGGCATCCTCGATGCCGCGCTCGATGACCTTGCGGACCGCCACGATCGGGAAAGTGAACATGATCGCCTCCCTCACGCCGCTGCGCGGATGGGCAGGTGCCTCAGATGCACCGGGAGCTTGGCCGCGATCTCGTCGTCGCTGAGGTCGTCGAGCAGCTTCAGCTCGGTCGTGCCCATGCCATAGACGAGGATGGTGCGCTTGCCGCGATGGTCGGGCAGGAAGCGCTCACCGGCATAGCCACGATATTCATCGTGGGTGGCGCTCCAGACATGCTCGAGGCGCTCGACCCGCGTCATCGCCTTCACCGGCCAGGATTCGCGCGCGACAATGGCGTCGCGCATCTCGACCGGCGAGCGCGAGTGCAAGAGGTCGCAATAGGCGTGGAAGTAGCGCGTCCTGCCGTCGATCCTGAGCGTGTAGAACACGCTGGTGACGCTCTCGGTGAGGAACTCGCGCATGGCGAACATCTCGCCGCGCATCCAGAGCGGCGGCAGCAGGTCGAGCATGTAGTCGTGCTCGGCGCTGGCGATCTCGAACCACTCACCGGCGAACAGTGCGCTGTCGTCATGCTCCCAGCGATTGGGCCGCTGGGCGTGGCGGTCGAAGAGGCGGAACATCTGCCGGCGATCGGCAACGCCGAAATAGATCTTGCGGATGGAAGACTGGGTCATAGGGAGGCTCCTGGCCATTTGCGGGCCGGAGCGCGGTTCATCCCCTATGGATCACCTTTTCTTCGGCCCTTCCGGACCCCTCCCGCGCGGCCGCCTCTCCGTCCGGGCGGGTCAAGGGCCGGCGCAGCCGGGCGAAGCTTCACCCTTGAGGCGACCGGCGGGCATGCGGCACTCGGTTTGCCTCCGGCTTTTCTCCTCCCTCCGTCCTCATTTTCAGATCGGCGTTCCAGTCGTCCGCAGCCGGACGCAGCCGCTCGGCGCTGCATCCGGACTCCTCGGCGATCGCTAGGAGCCGGCCGGCATAGACGTCGCCTTGGGTGTTGTTGTCGGTGGCGGCGACGAGCTTGACCTGAGTCTTGGAGGCACGCGCGCGGATCGCCGCGTCGGTCGCCGGCGACCAGCCGCCGCCGGTGCTGAGATAGAGCGTGTCGGCGCGAAGATCTTCGAGCGCGGCGAGGCTCATGGCATCGATCGCCGCTTCGGTCACACAGAGGCGCTGCGCATCGGGAGTGCCGAGCCGGAACAGCACCTTGGCGCCGCCGGTAGCAAAGCCGCGCCAGTCCGGCCCGCGCTCTTCCCAGCCCGTGACGGCGCCACCCTCATCAAGATGCGCCGCCCACATCGAGCCGCGTGGGCCTTCGCGCAGAACATTGGCGCTGATTGCGGCCCTGATGATGCGCTCGGGGAGACGGCGGGCTTCGGCGAGATAGCGCCAGGTCGCCGATCCGCGCCACGGCTTGCGCCGGGCCTGCCAGCGTTCCGGGATCGACAGGTCCGGCTCGCGTTCGCGGGACTCGCGCTGCCAGACCGGCTCCGACGGCACGAAACCGACGAGGCCCGCGACATCGTTCATGGCGTCGATGAACGGCACGCCCTCGAGATGCTCGACCAGGCGAAACACGTCACCTTTGCCGTCGCCGAGTGGATCGAACCAGCCCTTGCCCTCATGGATGACGATGATGATCGATGCGTCGCGCCGATACTTCATCGCCTTGCGCGTGCTCTCCTTGAGGTCGAGCGCAAACCCGGCACGCTCCAGCACCGCAGCACAGGGCACCTTGTCCTTCAGCTCTTCCAGTTCCGCTTTTTCCATTCTTCCTCGCGCGGCCTGACGCGCTCCCCTTCTATTCGATTCCACCTCGCACACGCATGGGCAGGACCCGAAGGCCGCGAAGAGCAAGGCGGGCAAGGGCGCGGTCTGCAACCCGGCGTTAGTGACGGGTTGCGCCCGCGGCGGGAGCTTCCCTTGCCGGGCGCAGCGCGCAAGCGGCACAGCACATCACCGTCAGGGTCGGTGGCGCTCCTCCTCCGCAACCACGGCACGCACGACGTCGATGTCCATCCCCGCAAGCGGCGCGATCCGGGCGACTTCGGCGGCCACCTTGGCCCAGTGGTAGAACGCAGCTCTATCGTTGCGAACCCGGGCCCTCGCGGCGCGCCTTTGGGCTTCGTAGTAGGCGTTGTGCATGTCGGCTTCGGCGAGGGCACGGGCGTCAGCTTGCCAGCGGCGGCGGATCGACCGCCTTCGCTCCACCCATGTGCCGATTGCCGCAAGCATGATGTTTCCCCTTGCTCGCCGGTTGCTCCACCTTCTGCGTCAGGGATGGACGCCCGTCAGGGCGAAGACCCTCTCGCGGGGCTTCGGCTTTGCCGACAGCCCGGCTCCGCGAGGAGGACGCCCACCTCGCTAGATACCTCAAGCCGGGACGCGCAGCTATCGTTTGACTCTCGGCAACCGGGTGGTATGCGGCCCAAGGTGACGGCAGCTTCTGAGGTCCATAGTCGCGTGGCAAAGACAGATCAAACCGTCCTCGATCTGCGGATCGTCATCGAGAACCCGGTCATTGGCGTGCTGCATAGTCTTCAGGCAGGGGATGACTCGCCGCTCGATCCGAAACGTTCGCGCGAAAGCGAGGCGCTCGTATTCGATTTTCCCATCCGGGTCGGTCCTGGCCCCAAGTTCTTCGGCGATCAGGTACGCCGCGAAGGCCCGGTGCGGAGATTTGTCTATGTGCGTATCGGCCAATCGGCAGGTGATCCCTTCTCGCCCTGGTCCCGCCGGATGAAGATCGACATCCACGACATTGCACCCGAGCTGCTCGATCGCGCGGCCAATGAGGGGGCCGTCATCGAAACAACCGTCATCGGCACCGACAAGGACGGCACGCCCGCCTGCGCCACGGTGCGACCGACGGGACGGCGCATGGTCGAGCGTTGAGGGCGACCGGGTGCGCGTTCAAGCCCAAACGCACACCATGGGACCGAGGCTTTGACTTTCCGGATGATCTCGTCTCTGTTTTCCGACGTGCCGGGAGGCAGAGCGGAGCAGTCGATGTCGACAATGAACGAGGGAAGCCCGATGCCCGAGGCGGAGAAGCCTGATCTCACCACGCTGACCGTGCAATTGCTGAGTGCCTATGTCTCGAACAACGCGGTGCCGGGCGATGCGCTCGCCGCTGCCGGAAGGCTCGCTCGCGGTTGAAACGGTGCGGCCAGGCTCCGACTAGAGCGGCGACGACCAGCTCGCGCAGCCTGAGAGCCTCAGGAATTCCGGCGCCGGGAAGACATGCACTCGCCGGATCAGCTCGGGTGGGAGCGGCCGTTTGATATTGTCCTCGACGTGCATCGCTTTCGGACTGCGAGTTCCGCGGGCGACGACGAAGCGCTGGCCGATATTCATGGCCAAGCGCAGACCTCGATCGCCGCCACACCATGCGAGGGGAATTTCCGCTTCTACGATGGCCGGGCGGCCGATGCCGGCGATCACCTTGCCCATCTCGGGTTGCCGGTCATGGGAGTTGTAGACGGCCTCGCCGCCCCAGTAGCGAAGGAGGTCACCGATGCCGCCTTCGCCGGCGATTGCCGGCGGAAAAAAGCAGAACCAGAGCATGCCAGCACGATAGCGTTCGCCGGCCTGGTTGGCGGTCTTGAGACGTTTACCGTGTTCGACCGAGATGAGGCGGTGTTGGATCGCGGCATCGACGCGCCGGGAAACGAGATCCACATCGAGGAGAGCCATGCCTCGGCTCCGGATGTCCTCAATTTCGTGTTCGGCCAGTCGCGTGCAGTGCCAGCCCACAATGCTGTAGGGCTCGAGGGCATCGACGATAGCGTAGATCGCGGCATCAAAGCGATCGCTCAGCGGTCCGACCTCGCGGGAGCGCAGCGCATCGTGGCAGGTCTCGAGCACGTCAACGAGATCGGCCGGCCAGTCCTCCGGACGATCGAGGTCGATGAGGATGCGCTGCGAACACGTCATTCCGCCCCGCCGGTCGCCGCGGCGGCCGCGGCCGCCTTGACCTTGTCGGGCTGATGCCTCGCCATCAACACGCCGAGGATCGTCATCGAGGTCAGGCGCGAAACACGGAAGAAGGCATCGCAGACCTCGTAGTAGACGCTCTCGTCCTGCTTGGGATCGGTGCCACTGATCGCCATGGTCGCGATCTGCGTTGCGGCGTCGGTTTCCGTGATGGCCGTAAAGAGGTGGCGGAAGCTGAGATGGACGAAGTCCGAGGTCTGCTCGTAAAGCGGCTCGATCCAGGGATGCTCCTCGGCGAGCTTCTTCTTCAGAAAGGCGTCGGTGAGACGTTCAGGCTTGCCGCCGCCGGCGGCGGGAGTGGACATCAGCCGATCGAAGGTACGCTCACCCTTGAAGATGCGCTGCACATCCGTTTCGAGATTAGCCATCATCCTCAGGCCATTGATGCGCATCGCGGTGTCGATCTGGGTGCGCAGGAGGACCGTCGCCGATGGGAAGTTTCGTGCTGCGATGAGGGTGCGGAAGGCAGTCGACTGGGAGAGCGTGCGCTGTGTGGCGCCCAAGATGAAGAAGTCGACGATGTTGATGGCGCCCTTGGGCAGGATGGCGTGGGCCTTTTCGACCAGCTCGGCCTCGAGCTTCTCGATGGCGGCGAGCCGCTGCTGCAACGATGGCGGCTGATCAGTCTGCTTCTCTGGCATGGCCCCCACTGCTCTCCCGCTCTAGCTCGCCGAACGGCGGTCTTCGCCGAAAGCAGCCTCGGCCTCAGCCAGACAGCGATCCCAGAACGCGACCGCTTCGTGAATCTGCGGCAGAATGAAACGGCCATTCGCGTCGCGGAGATCTGCCGCTTCCAGGGTCGTCACGATTGACGTCATACCAGGCATCGACGGGTCAGCGACGATTGCCGGCGAGCTGAAGCCGATGTCGCGGAGCTCGAGACCGCCCTTGAACTCCTTGAGCAGGTCGTTGCGTCTGGGTTCGATGAAGCTCCGAAAGATCGGCACGCGTTTCCATTCTGCCCATTTTCTATTGCCCCACACCTCGCGCTCGGAAGTGTCGCAGTCGACCTTTTCGAAGACATGGCCGACCGACCTGAGCAGCGCTATGATGGCGATGTACTGCGATTGGAACACGATGAGCGGTTGCATCACGCTGTCCCGCCGCTGAAACCGGGCGACGAGACTGTTGATGAAGTCGAGTTGCGCGCGCGCGGCCAGCATCGTCACAATGCCCTGAAGGCGGACTCGATGTCGGCGGCGGGCGTGCTGTTGTCGAAACTGTGCAGCACGGCGCCGGTCTGCGTGCGGTCCCTGATCTCGATCTTCTCGTTGTCGTGGTTGTAGGCGAACACATAGGTATTGGCACCGATCCTGGCCCACAGCATGTTGGCCGGGCTGCCGGCGAAGCTGCGGATCCTTATGGAATCGGGTTCGCCGCGCCAGATGATGCCGCCAAGGATGGCGAGCGCGATGCCTTTTACCTGGCCGGCATGGTGCTCGGCCCGGCCCATGACGCCCTCGGCGTAGGCATGTAGTTCCGCAACGTCCTTGGCTGTGATGGCCACGCTAACCTCCAGCAATACTGTGGCGGCACTGTCGCCGACTCTTCGCGAGCGCCTATCTAGTTCATCTGAAGTCGCGCGTCTTTACCCTGATCGGTTCGACCTTCAACGTGGGATCGACCATGTCGTGCGGCCGGAAACCTTTGGGCAGGCTGCGCGGGTCGATCCCAGGACCGCCGTGATGGGCCTCGTCCCCTCGGCCGTGCGGCAATGGAAAGGCGGAATCGCGATTGCCAACGCTGGCGAGCTCGGCCGAGAGATCGGTGACGGTATTGGCGACGAGGTGGACGACGTCGCCCTCCCGCTGGATGCGCCCACGCACGGCGAGCATCGAAGCCGACAGCATTGTGCGCCGGAATTTCTCGAAAACTTTCACCCAGACCACGATGTTGGCGGCACCGGTCTCGTCTTCCATGGTGACGAACATCACGCCCTTGGCCGAGCCGGGCCGCTGCCGGACGAGGACGAGGCCCGCAGCCTCGAGCCAACGGCCGTCACGCGCCGCCATGGCCTGGGCACAGGTGACGATGCGGCGCCGGCTGAGGCCGGCCCGCAGGAAGGTGACCGGGTGTTCGCGCAGCGTGAGCCCGACATGACCATAGTCTTCGACGACTTCGCGGCCGGCCACCATGGGACGCAACGAAACGGAGGGCTCGATCCGCTCGACAATGGTGCGCCGCTCGCGCTCCGATGCGGCGGCAAACAGCGGCAGTGGGTCGTCATGGAGACCCTTCAATGACCAGAGCGCCTCACGGCGCGCCAGGCCGAGTGAGGGACGGAAGGCGTCGGCCTCGGCGAGTTGCACCAGCGAGGCGGCGGGCACGCCGGCGCGGTGCCAGAGATCGCCTGCGGATGCAAAAGGTTCGTCCCCGCGTGCCGCGATGATGGCGGCGGCATCGTCATTGGCCAAACCCTTCACCAGGCGCATGCCGAGGCGCACCGCGAAACGGCCGTCCTCGCCCACGGGCTCGAGCGTGCAATCCCAGCGGCTCATATTGATGCAGACAGGACGGATCTGGACACCGTGACCGACCGCGTCGCGCACGATCTGCGCCGGCAGGTAGAAGCCCATCGGCTGCGAGTTGAGCAGCGCCGCACAGAAGACATCGGGATGGTGGCACTTCATCCACGACGAGGCATAGGCGATCAGCGCAAAGCTGGCAGCGTGCGACTCCGGAAAGCCATAGCTGCCAAAACCCTCGAGCTGCTTGAAGGTGTTGGCGGCGAAGTCCGGCGTGTAGCCGTTGGCGATCATGCCGCCGATCAGCTTGTCGCGGAACTTGCTGACGCCGCCGGTGTGCTTGAACGTCGCCATGGCGCGGCGCAGCTGGTCGGCTTCGCCGGCGGAAAAGCCGGCGCAGACCATGGCTACCTGCATGGCCTGCTCCTGGAACAACGGTACACCCAGCGTCTTGCCGAGCACACGCTCGAGCTCGGGAGTCGGGAACTCGACCGGCTCCCTGCCCTCCCGCCGGCGCAGGTAGGGATGCACCATGTCGCCCTGGATCGGCCCGGGTCGGACGATCGCGACCTCGACGACCAGATCGTAGAAGGTTCGCGGCTTGATGCGCGGCAGCATCGACATCTGCGCCCGGCTCTCGATCTGGAAGACCCCGATGGTGTCGGCCTTGCGGATCATCGCATAGGTCGCCGGATCCTCGGCGGGGATGGTGGCGAGGTCGAGGGTGACGCCCTTGTGCTCGGCCAAGAGGTCGAAGCTCCGCTTCATCGCGGTGAGCATCCCCAAAGCCAAGACATCCACCTTCATGAATTTCAGGATGTCGATATCGTCCTTGTCCCATTCGATGACCTGGCGATCGACCATGCGCGCAGGCTCGATCGGCACCAGCTCGTCGAGCCGGTCGTGGGTGAGGACGAATCCACCCGGATGTTGCGATAGGTGCCGCGGCGTGCCTTCGAGCTGTCGGGCCAGCTCGAGCGTTAGGGTCAGGCGCCGATCGGCGAGGTTGAGATTGAGCTCGCGGGCGCGGGTCTCGTCGATGCCTTCGCCGTGACCCCAGACCTGCGAGGAGAGCAGCTTGGTGACGTCTTCGGGCAGGCCGAGCGCTTTGCCGATGTCCCTGACGGCGCCCTTGGTGTGATAGCGCACCACGGTCGAGCAGAGCGCGCTGTGATCGCGGCCATAGGTCTCGTAGACCCACTGCATGACGATCTCGCGCCGCTCATGCTCGAAGTCGACATCGATGTCGGGCGGCTCCTTGCGCTCCTGGCTGACGAAGCGCTCGAACAGCAGATTGTTGCGGTCCGGATCGATGCTGGTGATGCCCAGCACATAGCAGACCGCCGAGTTGGCGGCCGACCCCCTGCCCTGACAGAGAATGTCCTTCGACCGCGCGAAGGCCACGATGGCGTTCACGGTCAGGAAATAGGGCGCGTAGCGCAGCGTCTCGATCAGGCCGAGCTCGTGCTTGAGGAGGCCCACCACCTTGTCCGGCACGCCTTCGGGATAGCGGCGCGCCGCCCCTTCCCAGGTGAGCTTCTCGAGCGCCTGCTGGGCGGTGAGGCCCGGCATGGTCTTTTCTTCCGGATATTGATAGGCGAGTTCGTCGAGCGAGAAGCGGCATTGCTCGGCGATCGAGACCGTTCGCGCCAGGGCCTCCGGATAGCGGCTGAACAGCCGATGCATTTCCTCGGGCGGCTTCAGGTGCCGGTCGGCATGGCGCTCGCGCCGGAAGCCGGCATCATCGATGGTGATGTTGTGGCGGATGCAGGTGACGACGTCCTGCAGGATGCGGCGTTCCGGGTGATGGAACAGAACATCGTTCGTAACCACTGTGGCGACACCCATCTGTGTCGCCAGGTTCGCCAACTCGTGGATACGCAACTGGTCATTGGGGCGCCGGCGCAAGGTGAGCGCGACATAGGCATTCCTCCCGAACGCATCCCGCAGACGGCGCAACTGCATGGCGCAGGTATCGTCGGCGACGTCGGGCAAGAGGACGGCGATCAGGCCTTCGCCATAGGCGATGACATCGGCCCATTCGAGATGGCAAAGGCCCTTGCCGCCGCGCGACTTGCCGAGCGACAGCAAGCGGCACAGGCGGCTATAGGCCGGCCGATCCGTCGGATAGACGAGCAGCGACATGCCGTCGGCGAGATCGAGGCGGCAGCCGACGATCAGGCGCACGCCGGTCGCCTTGGCGGCCTCGTGTGCGCGCACGACGCCGGCGAGGCTGTTACGATCGACGACGGCGAGCGCCTTGATGCCGAGCAGCGCCGCCTGCGCGAACAGCTCATCACAGGAGCTCGCACCGCGCAGGAACGAGAAGTGCGAGGTGACCTGCAGCTCGGCATAGCGCGGCCCGCTCATGCGAAGATCCCGTGCAGGAACCATTTGTGCGAGCCCGTCGCCGGATCCTCGCCGTCGCCGGCGCGATAGATCCAGAAGCGCTCGCCGCCCTCGTCCTCGACCCGGAAGTAATCCCGCACCGATGTCGCCTCGGCCTGATGCAGCCACCACTCGCCGAAGATGCGCTCGGGACCGTCGGCGCGGACAACGCGGCGGCGGACTCCGCGCCAAGTGAACCAGACCGGAGGATTGTCCGGAAGCAGCGCCATGGTGTCGATCGGCTCGGGCGGCGTGAGCAGACGCGACGGCCGCGGCCACTCGCCTCGCCAACTGGCGCCATCGTCCGGCGCGGTCAGCGCGACGCGTTTGACCGAGCGCTCAGGCAAATCGCTTTCGACCGGAGCGAAACGATAGAGCCGGCTGGATCCCAAGCGATTGGCGATGACGTCGATGAGATCGGAGATGTCCGGGTCTTCCGGCTCGATAAGCGAGGAGATGGTCTGCCGGTCACGCAGCGGCTCGGCCAGCGTCGCGGTTAACGACATCAGCTCGATGCCGAACCCGGGATCCACGGTCTCGATGCGGTCGGTGAGGAGCCGGGTCAGGCGGCGCCCCTCGCGCACCGGCGACGCCGTGCCGACGCGGATAGCCTCGATGCGGTTGTCGACCCGATGAAATAGAAGGTCGAGCCGCCGCGCGCCAAGCCCCTGATGTTCAAGCGCGGCGCAGAGCTGGTCGACGAGCCTGGCGGTGTAGCGCGCGATGGTTTCGGCAGCGCCGATCGGCTCGCCGAAGGCGCGGCGAACCTCGATCAGCTCGGGCGACCGGACGGGCTCGAAGGGCTCGGGAGCGCGGCCCATCACCTGGTCGAGGCGGCGCATGAGCTCGGGGCCGAAGCGATGCGTGAGCGGCGCCTTCGGCGTGTCCTCGATGTCGCCGATCCGCTCGAAGCCGAGAACATGAAGGCCCTCGACGATCGGTGCAGGCAAGCGCAGCGCGCGGATCGATAGATCCCGCATGGCGGGCGCGGCCTGCCCGGGCGGGATGATTGCGATCGGTCGTGCGAGGAACCGCGCCGCGGCATGGGCGGTGCCCCAGGCATCGGCTACCGCCGCCCGGGCGGCGATGCCGGACGCTTCCATCCGGTCGACCAGGCTGGTGAGCATCGCCGCCTCACCCCCGTGCAGATGATCGGCGCCGCCGGTGTCGATGATGAGGCCATCCGGCGGATCGGCGGCAACGATCGGTGCATAACGCAGCGCCCAGAGAGCAAGCCGGTCGAGCGCAGCCCCGTCTTCGGCCGGATCGAGCTCGAGGTTGACGAGACCGGGAACGAGGACCTGTGCCTTGCTTGCCGGCATGCCGATGCGCAAGCCCGCCTGTCGTCCTGCAGCATCGAGGGCGAGGACCTCGCGGCGGCGGCCCTGCCGACCGAACAAAACGATCGGCGTATCAGCGGATGGCGCCGAGGCGCCGAGCTTGCGGCGCAGCCGATCGGTGGGCCAGGTCGGCAGATAGAGCGAGACGACCCTTGGCATCTGGGGCTTCCACTTCAAAGTCTGCGCTCTCGCCTGCCCTGATGCGCAGCAATTCGAGCCGCCAGCGAGGGCGGCCGACGCCGGGAACCGGCAAAGGTCGGGAGGAGAGAGCTGAAACCCGCCAGCGGCTGACCGCGGCGGTCGGTTGTCCAAAATCGGTGGCTTCGGTCTGGCGCCGCCACCGGCGAATAGCGATGCCGAGCGTGCCGGAGACCTCGGCGGCAAGCTGCAGGCGGCGCGAGCTCGTCATCGGCAGGCGCGCGACCTCTGCCACCACGGCGCCGAGGCCGCCATGGCGGAGACCTTCCTCGAAACAGGCGAGGACCGCAGCCTCGTCGCCGGCCTCAACAAAGATCACCCGGCCGGGCGGTAGACCGGCGTGGGCCAGGGATGGGGCAAAGAGGTCCTGCCGCGTAACGCACCACAGGACACGCCCACGCGTCCGGGCGGCGATGCCGGCGGCCCAAAGGGCAGCCGCGGCGCCATCGACGGCGCCATTGGCGCCGCCGGCGACTTCATGCAGCGCCCCGAGGGCCAACCCGCCTCCCGGCAGCACCCTGTCGATCTCGCGGACGCCGAAGGGCAGGACCTCGCGCCGGCGTGCAGAGCCGCCCTCGAGCCGCGCGATACGGTCCCGAAGTTCGGACAATGCAAGGCTGCTCGAGGACATGGCCATGCCCGCGCACTTCTCCCAGTTTTGATATGTTCTATTTTTGTTCTCTATCGGGTAAGAGTCAATCCGGGCGAATCGTTCCCCGGCAGAGTGCCGTCCAACCCTGTCGGCACAAGGCAAAATCTGGGATGCTGCGTGCGGATATCTACAAGCGAAATGTGGTCATGAAAGGCAGCGCGACACGTCGGGCAGATGATGGCGCGGATCCGGCGCAAGCCCGGGTGCGCAAGATCATTCACGTCGACATGGACGCCTTCTATGCCTCGGTGGAACAGCGCGATAATCCCGAGCTGCGTGGCAAGCCGGTGGCGGTCGGTGGCTCGGCGGCCCGCGGCGTCGTCGCGGCGGCAAGCTACGAGGCCCGTGCATTCGGCGTGCGCTCGGCGCTTCCCTCAGTGACCGCCAGGCGCCGCTGCCCCGACCTCATCTTCGTCAAGCCCCGATTCGAGGTCTATCGGGCGGTGTCGGCACAGATCCGCGAGATTTTCGCCGAGCACACCGATCTCATCGAACCGCTGTCGCTCGACGAGGCCTATCTCGACGTCACCGAGAACAAGCAGCACATCCGCGTCGCCACCGAGATCGCAACCGCGATCCGAGCCCGGATCAAGGAAGTAACCGGGCTCAACGCCTCGGCGGGCATCTCCTACTGCAAGTTCCTCGCCAAGATGGCGAGCGACTTGAACAAGCCCAATGGCCAGGCGGTCATCACGCCGGCCATTGGAGCAGATTTTGTGGCGCGACTGCCGGTCAAGAAGTTTCACGGCATCGGTCCAGCGACGGCGGCCAAGATGCAGGGGCTCGGGATCGAGAGCGGCGCGGATCTGCGTGGCCAGACCTTGCCTTTCCTGCAGGAGCATTTCGGCAAGGCGGGCGCCTGGTATTACGCCATTTCGCGCGGCATAGATGATCGTCCGGTTCAGCCCGACCGGCCGCGCAAGTCGGTCGGCGCCGAGGACACGTTCGCCGCGGACCTGTTCGAGTTCGACTTGGCAAAAGCGGAGTTGGTGACACTGGCCGCCAAGGTTTGGCGCTATTGCGAGGAGCGCGGCTTCTCGGGTCGGACTGTGACCTTGAAGGTGAAATATGCGGACTTCCAGATCATCACCCGCAGCAGAACCGTGCATGCGCCGATCCGCAGCGAGGACGAGCTGCGCGAGCTCGCGGACGGATTGCTCGAAGCAACCTTCCCCATCCCGAAAGGCATTCGTCTGCTGGGCGTGACGCTGTCGTCGCTGCTCGTTGGATCGAACGTAGAAAAACCGCAGCTTTCGCTGTCGCTGTAGCTATCCGTCTGAGAGTGGCCCCTCCTCTTGAGGGAACCGACGATTTCAGGCCCGACGGTAGAAGAGCACTCGACCGGCGGGGACGAGCTGCAGCAGATAGTCGAAATCGCCAACATTGGCGGTAAGGACCGCGAAGCCGAGCTTTTGCGCCTGCAGGAACAGGACACAATCGTGAAGGGCGCGCAGCCGCGCGTCCTTCTGATAACCCTGCAGCCGGCACAGCATGCCCGAAAGCAGCGCGGCCCGCGCCAGCACGTCGGCATCGGGAGTGAAGGTGCGATGTGCCGGCATGGCATCGACAAGAACACCGATCTGCTTGACGACGCCCTTGGTCCGCGGATCGGCGGGATCGAGTACGCCAACCGTGTGCATCAGCTCCTGGATCGCGATCGTCGAGTGGTTGGCCACTCGGAGACTCAGGAGCTCTGCAACGGAATCGGGTGAATGGCCTTGCAAACCATCGATATAGACGCAGGTGTCGAGCAGCAGGCCGTGCCCGGCGCCAGGGTGATCTCCGATAAAGGGCAGGTCTGCATCGTTCCGCCGCGACAGGGTGCGACCGGGATCGAGCCGCCCCCATCGAACCGCGGCATCGAAATCGAAGGCGGCCACCTCAGAAGCCGAGCTTCAGAGACGGATCGACCGTTCCACGCACCTTGTCGAAGGCTTTGCTGAACTCGTCCTCGAGCGCCACATTGGCAAGCGCGAATTCGATGAGATCGGTATCGGTGCTGATCCCCGTCTGCTTCTTGGCTTGCTCCAGCAGCGCCGGGCTGATGCGCCCGCCGATGCGCGCGCTCTTTTCGCCGAGCAGTCCGGACTTCTCGGCGGCGGACAGTACGGCCTTGCGGCGCGCCGGATCGATGAGGACGAACCTCCCCGTCTTCGCCACGCGGCCGAGCTTCGTCTTACGGCTCTTGATCGGAGAGCCGCTTGTGCCGGCGCGGGCAATCGTGGGCTTGCTGGTCTTCGCCATTTTGCTCTCTCGTGTTGAACGTTTTTGACTTCTGTCCAACATAGCATCTGGGGCGCTGAATTCAAGGCAGGTTCGGTCGCATCGCCACGACAAACACGTCCTTCCCTATCAGCTGACATAATCGTCGTGTACGCTTTACTTGCCGGCTCCAGATGGGCCGTTCGACTCTTGCAGTTCTGGGGGAAGTGCATGCGAAAAGAAAAGAACGGCATCAGCGTTCACGCAATACCGGGCACTCACACTGTACTGTTCGGAATGGACGCAACCGAAGAGGCGCGACGAGGCCTGCTTGGGTTTGCTCTGGGCAAGCGCAAACCGAGCGGCAACATCGTTTGGATGAATGGCTTCAAGGTGTTCGAGGAGACCTATCCCAATCCTGAGCCCGGCATGCTCAAGCCGACCAACGAGCATCCGATCCAGGATTTCCAGTGGTCGGACTACAACGCCGAACCCGGCGGTGAGGCGGCTGACTATGTCATCCGCCCTCTCTATGGCGCGCCCGCCGAACTAGTGCCTGGCGCCGACATCGAGATGACCGTTGCGACGCTCAACGCGCCGGGCGCACGCCACCATGTGTATTTCAACCGCGGCACCGTGCCGGGACAGGCCTTCGCCCGGCAGTTCGGCAACACCTATCCCAGCGACGACGAACAGCGCGATCCGGGCAATGCGAAGGTCAAATGGCTTAGTCGTGGCCTCCTGGAAGCGGCGCTCGATTTTATCGGGCGCGCGAGTGGCCCGGGGTTCGAACTGAAGGTCGCCGCCTATGAGTTCACATATTTTCCTTTCCTGGCCGCGCTTGGGGAGGCCGCGTTGCGGGGCGCGAAGGTCAAGATCTGCGTCAACACCGGCGATCGCCGCAGCAATGGCGATATCTACCAGGATGAGACCAGCCTCGGTAACTGGACCGCGATGCTGGATGAGAACCTCAAGAAGCGCCTCGGCAGCACGCTGCCCTCGATGGGCAGAAAGGGCTTGACGCTCTATCCTCGAACATGGTGGGCAGGCATCCCGCACAACAAGTTCATGGTGCTCGAGGAAAACGGGCATCCGGTCGCGGTCTGGACCGGATCGACCAACTTCACTCCATCCGGGTTTCTCGGACAATCGAACCTGGCTCACGTGATCGAGGACGAGGGCCTGGCGCGCTCCTACGCCCACTACTGGGAGACGCTGGCGGGCGACCCGTCGCCAGCGGATCTCAGCGGTTTCAACACGCGCGAGTTTCCCGATCCGAACCCTCTCGCCGCCAGCGAAGTTCGTCCGATCTTCTCGCCTCGCGCAGAGGGAATCCTGGGCTGGTACTCCGGCCAGATGGCGCAGGCCGAAAAGGCTGGGTTCCTGACGGCGGCCTTTGGCATCTCGGAAGAGATCGGTGCGGCCTTCACCGGGGACAGTAACATCCTGCGTTTCGTCGTCGCCGAGAATTCAGGTCGGACCGACAAGGCCAAGGCGATCATGATGGCGATCGAGAAGGACCGCGACAACATCGTCGCGATGGGCGCCTTGCTGGTGGAAAAGAGCATAAAGGCGGGTTTGGAGGGCGAGGCCCTCGACCGCTGGTTCTTGCGCGAAGAACGTCACCGACGGCAGGGAAACATCTTCTACATCCATACCAAGATGATGATGATCGACCCGTTCGGACCAAAACCGCGCGTCTTCTCGGGATCGGCCAATTTCTCGTCGGCCTCGGTGACCGACAATGACGAGAACATGCTGCTGCTCTCGGGCGAGTGGGCGGCCGAAGTGACGCCGGTGCTGGTCAACGAGTTCATTCGGTTGCACCGCCACCTTTATTTCAGGACGACCGCGCTGAAAGTGGCGGGCTCCGGCGGCGGTAGTGCGAGGGAGGCCGCGCTGCTCACGCCGGACGATAGCTGGCAGAAGGATCATTTCCTGCCCGGGCGGCAAAAGCATCGCAAGCGCGAGCTCTTCCGATAGGCATCTGGCCCGTCCGTCTGGTCCCTCCAGCGGATGGGAGGGTTGCCTACGCATGCGCTCCCCGAGGCATCGAGCGGCGCGGTTGGCCTCGTCGCCGCTCGCTGTGATCAGGGCTGACTGCCTGCCTTGAGAATGCCCGTCCGGCCGGGATACTGGGCCTTCGGATTCTGGCGCCACCAAAATTCGACCGTCACCGGAATGTGCCACTTCTTGGCAAGGCGTTCCACCTCCTTCCACGCGTCGGAAGCCGACTGGCCCTGCACCGAAATGCCCAGGTGCGGATGATACTTGAATCCCTCATCCTCGAACTGAACGGCCTTGGCTGGTATCCCCAACTCGCGAACGAGCTTCTCGCCGTCCAATCCCTTGGCCTTCAGTTGGGCGATCGTTGTCAGAAGGACGGACGACCACCGCGGGCTTGGCACAGCCTTCCCGTTGATGGTCGCCGACAACGGCTTGGTGAACGCCAGACCGGGCGCGACATCGAACTGCATTGCGCCGCCGCTCGTGACCACCGCATCGGCGGGCTCATCGTCACGCTCGAGTCCGAGCTGGTCCATTGTCTCCCTTATGACGCGATCAAGCGTCTCAGCGGGCGTCTTGGTGCCGAACCAGCTCGCCATGAGCTTGAGATCGGAAAATGTGGCATCGCTTATTCGCACAACCGGCATCATGAGAATCTCCTATCTTCCTTCGATAGGCAATATGTTACATATCCGGACCAAGGATACAAGGGGATATGTAACATATTTCTGCCTTTCACCCGGAAGGCTGGTTTCAGCAGTCGTTGAAAAGGCAGCGGAGAGTGAAAGGGGTTGCCGAATTTCAGTAGATGACATATTTTCAGCAAATGCTGAACACGGTCGAAGAACTGAAAACCATGGAGAAGGACGCTGCGGAGGCCCTAACGGGACTCCTGCAAAGGGTCCCGGCTCTTGTGGTCGAGGATGTCGAACTCGAGCGTGCTGACGGCCCCGGTCGCGGGGCCGATTTCTTGGCCCACGTCGCTGTCGGCGGCCGCCGACACACGTTGGTCTGCCAGGTCAAGTCGAACGGTCAGCCCCGGCACGTTCGCTTAGGCTTGCTTCAACTGCGTAACTACACTGCGCATTTCGATAGAGAAGCGGTGCCGATCTTCGTCGCTCCATACCTCTCCCCGGAGGCTCAGGCGCTTTGCAACGACTACAAGGTCGGTTTCCTGGACCTTGTTGGCAATGCCCGCATTATTTTCGACAGTGTTTTCATCGAGCGGCAGGTCGACAGCAAGCCGAGCGCGGAGCGACGCGAACTCAAATCCCTCTTCAAGCCCAAGTCTGCGCAGGTGCTCCGGGTGCTGTTGCGAGATCCAGACAAACCATGGCGCGTAGCGGACCTTGCCGAAGCGTCAGCGGTAAGCCTTGGCCACATCAGCAATGTGCGAAGCGCACTAATCGACCGGGAATGGGCAAGAACGTCGTCCGAGGGAGTGACGTTGACCGACCCCGACGCGTTGCTGGACGCGTGGCGCGAGGCCTACGAGTCGCCCGTCGGTCGGCGGCTGCGATTTTATTCGGCGCTTCACGGGAGCGGCTTCGACACCGCGGTGCGCGGAGTCCTTGGTGCGCAGCCGGAAGGTGGATGGGCGATACTCGGGTCTTTCTCGGCCGCCCAGTGGTTGTCACCTTACGGGCGAACCAGCACGCAATTCCTCTATGCCGACGATGATGGCCTCGTGCGACTGCAGGAGGCGATAAAGCTGTCATCGGCGTCAAAGGGGGAAAATGTCGTTGTCACTTTACCGAAGGATGCAGGCATCCTCCGCGATGCCGTCGAGCCTGTGCCGGGAGTTGTCTGCACGAGTCCGGTGCAAACCTATCTCGACCTGGCAGCCGCCGGCGAACGGGGACGCGAAGCTGCTGAGCACCTGCGTCGGGAGAAGCTCGCATGGCGCCCGTAACTCCCGCAGAGCCGCAATCGGCGACTGATTACGATGATCGTACCACCTCGGCCGTCAAGGCTGTGCTGATTGAAGTTGGCCAGATACTGGGCAGCTTCCGCGGTAAGTTCGCGGTCGTCGGGGGCGCCGTGCCGTGGCTCCTGCTCGGCAGCGAGGATATGCCCCATGTCGGGACGCTCGATGTCGATCTCAGTCTCGACGCGGAGGCGCTGGGAGACGGTGAATACACGACGCTGATCGAAGCGCTTAGAGAACACGGATACGAGCAGCGTGCCGAACTAAGGCGATTTCAGCTTGTGCGGCAGGTTCCAGCGGCCGATGACGGCGGTCCGATCGACATCATCGTCGATTTTCTGATGCCGCGGGACGCGGAAATCGTCAAGAACGTGCCGCCCCTGATCAGCGACTTCGCCGTGCAGCGGGCCGACGGCGCCGATCTAGCATTGCGCTTTTACCAGATGGTCGCGATTGCCGGTCCGATGCCAGGGGGCGGCACAAACCGCGTGGAGATCGCCGTCTGCTCGATCCCAGCCTTGCTCGCCATGAAAGGGCATGCCCTCAACGGTCGGCACAAGCAGAAGGACGCATACGACATCTACTACTGCGTTCGAAATTATCCCGAGGGCAGCGAGGCGCTCGCTCTGGCATGTCGGCCACTGTTGGAACACGCCAGCGGCGCGCGAGGCTTCGGCTTCATTGCAGAGAAATTCGACACCGTCGACGGCTACGGGCCGACTTGCGTCAGGCAGTTCGTCGAACAGACCGATATTCTAGGCGATCGCACGCCCGACCAATGGCAGCAGGATGCTTTCGGACAAATCGACGCCTGGCTGCGCGCACTGAGGTTTCGGGGCTAAGGAAATGTCGGCTGCACCCGAGCGCGACAAGGTCACCGTTTCAGATTTGTCCGACCTCATTGCCGGGGCAAACGAAAATCTCGGTGTCGAGTTCAAGGCCTGGATGGACACGACAGATCCTGAGCACAGAGCGAAGCTCGCGCGCCATATTGCGGCGCTTGCCAATCACGGCGGGGGTTATCTCGTCTTCGGTATCGACGACAAGACGCGCAGGCCCCTCGGCGCCACCGATCTGCCCCCTTCCTCGTTCGGCCAGGATGCAATTTCGGCGATCGTGAAGAGGTACCTCGAACCGCGCCTGCAGGTTCTCCTGCAGGGCGCCGAGTTTGAAGGCGTGACCTATCCGGTTGTCGTTGTCCCCTCACACGGAGCACGGCCCGTTGTGGCGATCGCGGATGGGCCACAGGGCGCCAATGGCAGACCTGTCGGCATCTCGCAGGGCACGGTCTACGTGAGGGCGGCCGGCCCCGAGAGCGTGCCGATCCGTAGCTCCGATGATTGGAACACGCTTCTGGAGCGTTGCCTGTCGCATCGCGCCGATCTCTTGGGAAGCATCCTCCGTCAGTCGATCGGCGGGCGGTCGCAGCCGGATTCGCGAGTTCTCGAACTGCTCGTCGCGGCGGTCACTGAGACGGCCGCCGATTTCACCGCACAGACTCGCAGCCTCACGGAGCGGACCGACGCAAAATACCATGCACAGATATTGCAGGCGGGCGAAAACTATTCAGCCATGGGGTACGCCCTGGTCGATGCGGATGGCGATCCAATCAGCATCGAAAGCCCGCGAACGCTGAATGATCGCGTCTCGGTGGCGATGCACCAATATGCGTACTACGGCTGGGGTTCGTTCCTTCCTCTTTCGGTGCCGGAACGCGCGCCTCAGGTTCGCATGTCGACGTTGGGCGGGAGGGAGACCACGTACCTTGAAGGCATGCGCGTGGAAAACACGGGCTTGATCTCGAGTGCCTTCGACTACTGGCGGATCTATGAGTGCGGCATCGCGGTGAGCGTGGAGTCGTTGCGCGACAACTGGTCAAGAGAAGGCCAGCCATCTCCGCCCAAGCATCTGACCCCCTTGTGGATACTCGTCGCCATTCATTCGCTGCTGGCCCATGCCCGTCTCATGGGTCAGGAGCTGCCAGGAGTGGCCCAAGTAATCGTCCGGATGGATTGGCGCGGGCTCAGCGATCGCATGTTGATGTGGGACAATTTCCGCGTCGTCGCTTCGACCCCATACCGCGACGATCGCTTCGCGCGGACCATACCGCTGCAATGGGCCGAGCTCCGCGATGATTACTTCGGAGCGCTTCGTCGGGTGGCGCTTCCGTTCATGAACCTGTTCGCGACACAGGGCTGGTTTCAGCCCGAGAGCTGGCTCACGCCGGACGCCGTGCAAAACGAGTTCAAGAGGCTCGAGATGCGTTCGATGAGACTGTTCGACGACTGATTGTCGCCGGACTTCATTTGTTTTCGTGGCTTGGAAAAGGAGACTTTCGCAAGTTCGCCGCGGACGAGAAGATGGGAACAAGCACTTGCGGTCTAGACGTTTGCTTTCGGGCATAGTCTTATTCGATGCAAAATCGCAAGATGATCCGTGGGCTGGCGAGCCGCGGCTGGTGGAAATGGGGGCTGCGTGGAGCTGAACGGGAGCAAAACGACGTTGCTCGCCCGCGCTCGCATTATCGCGAGAGAACTGGCTATTTCCGCAGCCACGCCGCAGGCTCGGGCCGACGCCTGCCTCGGCCTGCTTGATGAGCTCGGGTCGGATAGCCGGGTCGAGGGCTTCCGTCGTGCGCTTCACGCGTTGCCGGTCGACGAACGACACTATTGGATCGGCACGCTCTATACCCTTATGCTACCGAGCAAGGTGCGGCGGTCGCAGGCCACATATTTCACGCCACCGGCCGTTGCGGACGCCGTTGTGGACCTCGCCATCGAGGCCGGTTTCAATTTCGCCCAGGACGACGTTCTTGATCCTGCGGCCGGGGGAGCCGCCTTCCTCTCGACGATTGCGGGCCGAATGGCGACTGCGGGCCTCGCCGCCAAGGACGTAGCCTATCGCCTGAACGGCATCGAGATCGACGCGGGCCTGGCGACGCTCTCCCGGCGGCTGATCGCGGATCGCCTTGGCGCGGCCCTGCCCCGTGACATCATCGTCGTCGACGATGCCCTCAAGGCGAAGATTCCGGCCGCCTACGGGCTGGTGATTGCTAACCCGCCCTATGGACGTATGTCGATCGAGGAGGTGCGCGGAAGGGCTTGGCGACGTGTGGCCCACAGCGGCCACATCAACAAGTACGCGCTCTTTGCAGAGCTTTGCTTTCGGCATGCGAAGCCTGGCGGTGTCGTCGCCCTCGTCATTCCCTCGAGCTTTCGCGCCGGTCCTCTCTACGACCGCATGCGAAGTTTCATTCGGTCGCGCGGCGAAGTTCTGACGATCGGTTCGATTGCCGGTCGGGATGGTGTTTTCCTGGACGTCGCTCAGGACATTAGTGTGCTGATCGTGCGCAAGGGAAAGGCGCATCGCGCCGATGCCAAGGTGCGCTTTCCGATCGTCGGAGTGACATGCTCGGCGACGCCGATCGTCGAGCAGGCCCTACCGCCCAAGTCGGGCGACGCTTGGCCACTTCCTGCGATCGATCCCCAGACCGTCGGCGGTGCAACCCTCGCCGACTATGGCGTCGGCGCCAAGACGGGATATTTTGTCTGGAATCGCGAGCAAACCCGGCTGGTTTCGAAGCTCGGAGGGCGGCGGGGTTTTCCGTTGATATGGGCGAAGAATGTTCGGTCGGGGGCACTCTGCCGGCCCTCCGGTAAGAAGGGCATTCAAACAGACTTCGTGACGTTCGCCGAGGACAGCGCAGCTGTGATCCGCTCGGCGGCGGCGGTCATGCAGCGTACCACGAACGACAAACAGCCACGTCGGCTGATAGCGGCGATGGTCGATCCTGCCGTAGTCGCCCGCTGGGGCGGCTTCGTCACCGAGAACCACACGATCGTTCTCACATCCGAGAACCCCGAGCAGCTTGCCCTCGCCGTCGCTCTGCTGAACACGAGTGCGGTTGATCAACGATACCGACGGGTGTCGGGAACCGCCGCCGTTTCGGTCACGCTGCTGCGCAAGCTCGACCTCCCTTTGCCGGCGGTTTTTCGAGAGGCGCTTCGTGACGCGGATGGCGACGCGGAGGCCGCAGCGCTTGCGGCCTATCGCGTCCACGCCAAGATGGTCGAAGCCTGATGGCGCGTCATCGGCCCTTCGATCGCGCGCCAGGAACTGAGCTGCAGGATCGGACGCGACAACGGCAAATCCAGCTCGAAAAGCGCGCCGGGCTAACCTCGAAATTGGCGGATCGTGCTTCGCGTCGGGTGGCCGAGGCCGTGGAGGTCGCTGCCCCCGCCAAGCGCCCCCCGCGAAACGTCCAAGGATATATGGATGCGCTTGCAACACAGCCTCTGCATCGCCTGGGGTCGAGCGAGCCGGCAGCGCTCACGCTTGCCTATCTGAGGTTGGTGCGATCTGCTGCAGAGGTGGCAAGCGATGGGTCCGCGCAGGTAGTCATGCCATGGCCACCGATGCGGATGTCGCCGTCTGCGATCGTGGCTTTGCTGGCGATAGGCGCCGTCGCCAGTGCCGATCAGGACGAGGTAATAATTGCGAATGAACGCACCGCCTGCCGCAAGCGGGCCGACGAGGTGCATGCAATCGTCTTCCCTTACGCGCGAAGCACCCATGCGCAGGCGCGGGCAGTGCAGGTCGACCGGCATGGCCTGGGTGAAGTGCATTTCGACCATCTGAAGCGCTATCAGAGCGGAGAGAACGATCCCGCTAAGGACTATCATCAGGTCCTGGCGCGTGTCCGCAAGCTGACAGGTCGCGCCTCGGATGGCCGCGACTACCCAGAATTCGAGCATCCAATCCTCGATGAGATCGTGCCTCACGGTCCGCCTCGTGGCGACAGACCTTCCAACAGCGAGTTGCTGTGGCGCACGCGAAGCAAGACCGACATTGCAGCGCACAAGCGGTCGGGCGCCGCGGACGACCCAGCGATCGCCCCCTATTATCTCTTTACGATCCGAGCGGCGGACCGGCTTGGGGTCGAGTTGCGAAGCATCAAGTCCGCGCCGGACCTCCTGATCCTTGACCTCTCGCGCAACGCGCGGGACCGGTTGGGGTGGAACTGGCTGAAGCGGACCACCGAGATGATCGGCTGCATGCGCGAGGTTCATCCGCAGGCAGGCATTCTCGTGCTCGCCGATGATCCATGGACCTACCAGACAGCGCGCTTCCAGCTGTTGGGAGCCAAGCAGGCCGGACGCAAAGGTAAGGTGATCCCCGCCTTGGGTCACGTTGTCTACTCGCCAACCGCCGGCATCATCCAAGACAGCAGGCGGCAAGAGCGCGGCTTCGAGGGTGCCGAACGTATCGATGTCGATGGCTTTTTTGGTGACGTTGACCGCAACATCGAGCGGCTCCGCGGACTGGCGCACAGACTATCCGAGATGGGCGACCCCGCCGGTGCGGAGACGGTAAGAAACATGATCGGTACGGTGCGGCGGTCGGCGTGCCTACCAGGATCGATCACCGAACTCAGCAGGTTCCTCGAACACGAGACGTCGACCGCGACGGCAAACGACCAGTTGGCGACTTACCGCGTGGCGGCTGACGTGGCGGCCCTGTCCGATCCCCGCAGTCTCGCCAGCCAAGCAGACGCTGATACGCATGTTGCTGCCGAAACGACCAGCGTCATGCGTCTGCTGGAGCGGGCCACGCCGATGTCGTCGCTACTGGAGGAGTTCGTCCAGCCTGCACTTCGATCCAGCTCGAGGTCAGCCTTCGTGTTTCGTTCGGATATGATTGCGGAATTCGCGGCGGACCGACTGGGGCCGTCTTATCCGAAGCTCGCGGAACGGCTGGACCTCGGCCTGATCCGGTTCGGAGGGGCGCGCGTACTGAACATTATCGCGGCAATGCCCAGCGCACTGCGCAACCAGTTCAAGCGGGCCATCATCGTCGCACCGACTCGATCGGCAATTCTCGCGACCCTGAGCGAACAATGGCTGCCCGATCAGATCGTCATGCTGGCCGATGCCGACACATTAGCCTTCGCAGCGAGGGATGCCGAGCGTTTGGCAGAAGCAATAGATGTCGCTCCGCTCGCCGCCCGACTGCGGGCATTTGCGAAACGTGCTGCCGCCCGCGTTGCCGAAATCGGGCGTCACGCAGTGAAGCTCGACACCGAAATGCCCCCCGATGACATCGAATTCCCCGCGGGCCTTGTTGTCGACCTGAGCGGAGGGGGTCGGGGCGAGCGGCGCCTGGTCGAGCTTTCGATGCATAACGGCCAGCGTATTATCGCACGCCAGTCGACAGGCATCGTCCTGCGCAACGACAAGGCCGCGACGACTTCCTTCATCGAACGGCCGGCCGCGCAGGTGCGCGAAGGCGAAGAGGTCTGTGTCATCGGACCAGGTTTCGTCGAGCGGGCACGCACCTTGGTCAATGTCCGCGCGACGGCGGCGGCAGAGATTCGGGAGTACCATCTTCAGGTCGCCCGCCGCTTCGCTCAAGTGCCTGGCGATTCCGTCAACGAGCGCTTGCGGGCTGTCGTATCTCAGATGGGTGAACCCCGCACTTCGATCGAGACGGCCCGCTATTGGGTCGACCTCGACGAAGAACTCGACAAACCCCTTCACGACGTCGTGCCGCATGCGCCGCACGATCGAGAGACGTTCATGCGCTTCACGGCCGCGCTCGGCATCGGCACAAAACTCGCCGAGAGTTTCTGGCTCTGGGCCGTGGTGGCGCAACGCTCGCACCGGATACGCTCGGGGAACGTCTTTCACGACGCCTTCCGGGGTATTCTGACCGATCCGCACGCTGCGCTCGCCACGAATCGCGAGCGTGGTGATGACATCCGTGCCCTGCGGCTGATGGCCGAGGAGCACGTGGCAACCGTCGCGAAGACGCGCAGCTTGGAGGCGCAGTGAAGGGACTATCGGACAAGCAGCTGGGCGAGATCGACGTTGAGCTCAAGGAAGCCGTCTGCGATGCTCTGGTCAACGCGCTTGTCGGACGTGTCAGCGGCAGCGACGAGCGCGGACGGGCAATCCTGGGCAGCTCACCTCGTCGTGGCCTTTTCGCGGGCCAGCTACTGCCCCGTTTTGACGTCGGCGGCGTCGTAGACGAAACCTCCGACATCCGGATCGCGTCTGTCGGCATTGATCTAGTGGTGCGCGCCGGCAGCGGCGCAACGATCCGGGTAGCGCCGCGCTTTTCGATCTACGTGCGCGTGATCCCGTTGTGGTCGGACCTCGTCGCGGGGGGAGGCGAACTCGACTTCGACTTCAAGCTGCGCAAGAGCACCCAGCAGCAGATCGACGACACAATACGCGCACAGCGCGTGCCGGCGCTGCAGGCGGCCGGCGTTGACCGGCCGGACTGGAAAAACCTGGATGAGGCGAAGCGCTCCAAGGTGCGGGCGCAGCGCGCGCAGATCCTCGCCGAGATCCGGACGAAAGCCTACGCCGCTCACGGCATCAAGCTGTTGTCCGGTGAAGCGGAGCCCCAGGTCGCGCCGGCAGCCGTTGACGCGGCCATTGCCGATCCAAACACCCCTGAGGACAACGCGGCGCAGCCGGCACCAATTGCCCGCTTGATCCGCGAGGGGCGAGCAATCCCGTTAAACCTCGTAGACCCGGCCCCGGTGCCAGGCAAATGGCGTCGGATCGAGCTTGACCTGCCGGTCCTGGACTTTGCCAGCGATGCCGATCAGGACTCGCTGAGCACGACCATCAGCGGCTATAACAGCCGCCTGACGCAGGCAGTCGCCGATCAGCTCGAGGCTTGGGTGACTGGACATGGCGTCAGTGAAGCGTGGCGCGATGCAACGATACAGCCCCACGATACACTGGACGAAGCGCGGTGGACGGCGGCGATGGCGGCACTGGCCGCCCGTCCAGTCGACCGCGCGCGGGTCGTGCCGGACCTTTCGCGGGTCGCGCTGAAGGTCGAGCGCCAAGCGGACTTCCTCGACCCTAGGCGCCTGTCGTTGCGGGTGATGCTCGACAACCAGTCTGCCGAGTTGACGCCCAGAGACGCGCAGGGACGATGCAACACCGTATTCGGGGCGGGGCTTTCGGTGACGTTGCCTCAGGCGGCGCACAGGCCATTGCGGCTTGACCGTGTGGAACCATCCTATCGGTTCCGCGACCATCTCGACTATCCGGCGATCGGCCTCAATTGCGGGATTCGCGCTGACCGAGAAAGCGGCAAACTGACGCTCGCCACCACGATCGCGCCACGCTTTACGCAGCCGCGTATCGTCGCTCGCCAGATCGATCTGCCCTTTCAGTTCGCGGTTCTAAAGGATCCGGGCTTCGACGCGCGGAGGCTCCTCGAACTGCCGCGCGCCTATGCGAAGTGGATCGATGAACAGGAGGTTCGGCTCAAGGCGACAGTAGGAGCAGGGCTCGACCGCGCCGATGCGGAAATCGAATCCGCCCGGCTGCGAAAAGACCTCGCAGCCCAGCGGGCAGAAGCACGATACATCGAGCGCGGCGTGGAGCTGTTGATAGCCTCCAAGCAGGCGTTCGACACGCTCCCGGGTCACGAGGGGGGCAGCCGTGCCGAACTAGAGCGTCGCGCGGCGCCATGGCGTGCCTGGATCATGACCAACGAGGCGTTCGCGCTTCGCGACGCGTCCGATCCCAAACGCGGCTGGCGCCTGTTTCAGATGGCATTCGTCCTATCCCACATCCCCGTGTTCGCCTCGCGGATGGCAGATTGGCGCGAATATCACGATGAGATGCTCGACGAGGACGGCGTCAGCCTCCTTTACTTCCCGACGGGCGGCGGCAAGTCGGAGGCATTCTACGGCACGCTGCTCTTTGCGATGTTCCTTGACCGCCTGCGCGGCAAGAACCGTGGCATCACCGCGATGATCCGCTACCCGCTGCGCCTGCTCACCCTCCAGCAGGCTCAGCGGCTGCTCAAGCTGATGGTGCGGGCGGAGATGGTGCGGCGCAGGAACCATGCCGGGGAGTGGCCCTTCGAGATGGGATTCTGGGTCGGCAATCAGAATACCCCGAACCACTATCGGGCGTTCCGGGCGGACATCCCCCTGGCCGATGATTCCAACTTTCCAGACGATAGCGGGCTTGACGGCGATACAGGCGACGAGGAGATGCGAGCGCAGGGTCGCCGATATCTCGACGCGCGGGAGGCCTATGACAAGATCCCGGAGTGCCCGGTCTGCGGACAGCCAACCGGCCTCCGGCGCGCCGAGGGCGAAGGACCTCTGGGCAAGCGGGCTGTCATCGTCTGCTTCAATGATGGGTGCGATTGGAACAAGGAACATGGCGGGCGGCATCCACTGCCTTTCCTGCTAACCGACGATGCCATTTACGCCCGGGCTCCGGCCGTCGTACTCGGCACGGTCGACAAGCTCGCTATGCTTGGCCAGCACACGGCGACGATCAGCAAGGTGCTTGGCATGTTTGGCCTGGCTCGTCGGGTAGACAAATGGGGCAATTTCGACACGCCACGGCGCGAGGAGGACGTCCGCCGGGAAGCGTCCGAGGACGATTGCTCGAATGTGTTTCCCTCCTATGCCAGCGGGGCACGGGTATTCCACGACCCCTTCCCTGCGCTGGTCATCCAAGACGAAGCGCATCTGCTCGAGGAGAGTCTCGGCACGTTCAGCGGGCTGTTCGACACGCTCCTCCAGACCGTACTGGAGGACGTGGCGGATATGGCCGGGGACCGGCTTCAGGTAGCCCGGTGCTGGAAGGGCGATGGGTGGGGGGCAGCGCGGATGCCGAAAGTTATAGCGGCAACCGCTACGATTTCGGCTCCTGAGCGCCAGCTGGAGACACTCTACCAGCGTGTTCCGCTGCGCTTCCCCTATCCGGGACCAGACCTCTACCATTCGTTTTTCGCTGAGCCAGCTCCGCCACCGCCGGCGAACGCCATGCGAACCGCCCTCGCCAACTCCCTCCCGTTCGCGCAGGCGCCGGAGCAGACCGCACCATGGATGCGGCTCTACGTGTCCCTTATGACCAACGATGCCACTCACACGGTTACCAGCGTCGGAGTGCTCGCGGCCTTCCATGGGATCATCACTGCGCTCTGGGACGGGCTGCAAGACCCGGCGAAGTGCGGTGCCACGGTCGCCGCGATCCGCAGCTCGGTTTCGCCCGGACTGGTCGGAGACTGGCATCGCGCTGCAATAGATCGAGCCGTGACGCAGGGTCGTGTCGCGGACATCATGGCGCTTGTCGACCTTCACCGTATCGCCCTCGCCTATGTCACCAACAAAAAGGGTGGCGATCAGATAATTGATGCCCTCAGCGCGGCCGTTGGGCACGAACACAGACGCATCGGCAGGGCTCACGCCTTTTTCGAGAGCCGGCTGATCTCCGGCGGGATCGACATGAAGGACATCCAGGCTGTGATGGAGGTCGCCGAAACGTCGTTTCAGGGGGCGGACTATCCCGATATCACGTCCACCCTTCGCAACATCGTGGCGACATCCGCCATCAGTCATGGCGTCGACGTGGACCGCTTCAACAGCATGTTCTTCGCTGGCCTACCGTCGGACATCGCAGAGTATATCCAGGCCTCGAGCCGGGTGGGCCGCACCCATGTCGGTTTCGTAATGCTGTTGCCCACGCCTCAGAATCGTCGCGACCGCTACGTGATTGAGACCCATGACATCTTTCATCGCTTCCTGGAGAGGATGATTGCGCCGCCGGCGGTTGAGCGGTGGGCCGAGAATGCCATCAAACGGGCGATGGCGTCCTACGTTCAGACTTGGGCAATGCTGCGCGAGGCCCACGAATTCTTAGATCAGAACGACGCTCGTAAAGCGGAAGTCGCCCACATGGATCAGATCAGCCGTCTCGGAACAATGGCGCGGCGCAATCACGTGGCGCTCTGTGAAGCTTTGGGCGGATTCATGCTGCGCGCTAGCGGATTCGCTGGCAAGGGAGCCTCAAGGCTTGGCGCTCCGCACTACGAGGAGTTCTACCGCGCCTTGGTGGAAAAGCAGGTGGATACGTTCGTCCGCGACATAGCTAGCCGCGGCACGGCTGCGAGCCTGCGCGATTACTGGGAGGATCTTCCCGCCTTCCGGCCGCCAATGACGTCGCTGCGGGATGTCGATGAAGCCGGGTATATCGTAGCTGCCGGTCGCGATCCGCTGGCGCGAGGGAGATCGACAGACGTCGACAGGCAGGATCTAGCAAAGGTCATGCGGGCAATCAGGACGCAGCGCGGGAGTGCCTCGGAAATGGACGCCGATGGAGGCAGCGATGAGCGGCGGTAAGGGCGCGGGCGGGGACTGGCGCACCTCGAACCGCAGGCCGGCCGCGTTCGGGGGAGCGAAGCGGGAACCGGATACGCTCGAGCCACCCACGATGTCGAGATCGCGGGTCCAGATTGCTAGCTCCTACGCGCCGGGCGTACTCATGACCTGGGAGGGCGGGAAGGGAATATGTCGCTCGGTGCCGCTGGCGAACGACATCACCAAGCAGTTGAACCGCACGACCATCGATCTGGTGTTCGAGAACCTCAGCGACTTCGCGACGAACTGGCGTGACAGAGCGATAAAGGCAGTGCCGGAAGCCTTGCCTGAGCTCGTCCTTGACGCACCCTTTCGCGACTCCAAGACCGGCGAAGTCCGTATCGAGCGGAACGATTTTCAGATGACCGGGCCGGACCGCGTCGGCTACGTGCCTTATCCGCTCGTCTACCGCTGCGGCATCTGCGGCTCGACCCGTGAATACGAAAGTATTTCGGATCAGGCCAGGCAACCGCTGCCGAGGAAGTGCAATGGCCACGATGCCCGTTGGACGCAGGTCGATGTCGTTTACGTGCACTGGTCAGGCGAGATTCAGCCTCTGAGTCCTTACAACTTCAACTTTGACCCTCAGACCGGCGACACGCGACAGATCAGGATGTGCACGTGCGGATCGACCAGCTTCAAGCTGCGCAACGAGGCTCCGGTGTTCTCCGAATGGAGATATGTCTGCGAAGGGTGCGGCGACACCCGCGTGCTCAAGAAGGCCGAACCGGATGTACTGGCACGTCTTCAGACTGAGCAGAACGCCGGAGGGCGACCTTTCCAGTGGATCGAAGTCAACATGTTGCCGGTGTCATACCGGGCGAACTCGACCTTCTATCCGCAACGCACCAGCTTCATCGAGTTCGAGGATAGCGCCGTCGTCGAACTGATGACGCCGTCACGGGTGGGGGAACTTGTCGCGAAACTCGCCGCGATTCACAACATTCCTTTCTCCGAACCGAGCGATGACGAGGTTCGTCAGGCTGTCCAAGCCAATTCCACACACGCCGGCGATTGGGAGGACTACCAGAGCTTCCTCGATATGGCGCGTCGCGCCGATGAGAGTAACCGGCCGGAGCGCGCCCGTTCATACCGCGATAGCGCTTATGAGTTGCGTGAGGGCTGGTTCTCTGAGGGCATCGTCGAGCGCGGCAGACTGGGAAGCGAAGCGGTGCTCAGGGCGATCAGCCAGCGCGGAGAATGGACACGGCGCTACGACCCAATCCGGCTCACCATCCAGCACGATGCGTTCGTGCGTGAGCATATCGAGCAAGCCATGGCGCGGCACGCGGCGGTCGATGTCATGGAACCGGACATTACGCTCACTGACGTTGTCAACGATCCTCAGCGCAAGGCTCGCTATCAGGCGAACATCGGCAATCTGCTCGACCATCTGGGCGTGGAGCGCTTAGTCCTGGTGCGGAATTTGCCGATCTGCGAGTTCAGTTTTGGATACACGCGGGTTTCGGCGACGCCGGTCTACAAGCGTGAGCATCAGGGTACTGCGATCGACATGCCCGTTCGTCTCAAGGCATTCGATCAGCTTCCCGTCCAGGGAACCAAGCGCCCGATCTATGTGACCCAGCAGCAGAACGAGGCGCTCTATTTCAAGCTCGACGAAGCGAGGGTGCTTCGGTGGCTGAAGGCCAACCAGATCACCGATGTGCCTGACGAGGGACTGGGGCGCGCTTACCTGGAACGGTACGAGGATTTCGGCCCGTTCCTCGAGGTATTCAAGGATCGCGAGGGAACCGGGGGCTACCCACGTACGGTGCCGGCGTATGTCTATCTCCTGCTGCATACACTCTCGCATCAGATGATGCACTCGCTTGCCGACTCCTCCGGCGTGGACCGCGACGGTATCGGCGAGCACATCTTCCCGGCCGACCTTGCGTTCGTGATTTACCGCAAGGGAATGACGCCGGACCTTGGCAATATCTCCGCCATGTGGCGCAACCATGCGGATGAGTTCCTCCGCCGCGCGATCGATCCACGCACGCTGCGTTGCGGATCGGGCAGCCTGTGCGATGCACGAGGTGGTGCCTGCCCGGCCTGCGTCATGGTGTCGGAGGTGAGCTGCATCGCTTCCAACCTGTTGCTATCGCGAGCCGTGCTCAAGGGCGGCAAAGGTCCGGAATGGGAACCGAAATCGGCTCCCGACCTCGTGGGCTTCTTTGAGGCGATGGTCGCCAAATGACAAACGAGGTGTTGATCTCGCCGCGGGCAACGGCGCGGCTGGTAGTGACGATGCCGCCCGCGCCGAGCCGGCTGGCCGATGCTCTCGCCGCTGACATCGCCAGCGATTACGTGACGCTGACGCCCACAACCGATGCCTTCAGCCATCTCGCGTCGCTGGCGCGCCAGCGTTTTACCGTGATGATCCCTTATGTCGACAGGATCGGGGCCGACTGGGCCGCCGAACTTTTCGAAACGACGAAAGCCATTGAACGAGTTTTGGTCGTACGGGACGCATCGCAGCTTGTCAGTTGCGCCGAGGCGGGGCGCCGCCTGAAGAGGGCGGTAACTCGCATCATCGACTATGGCGGTGGCGACCTGTCGCAGGAAACCTTTCACGCCAAGATTGTGCTCGCAGATGGGGTGGCGGCATATGTCGGATCGGCAAACCTGCTGAGACGCTCCAAAGCCGCCAATCTCGAATGCGGCATGTTGGTCGAGGGACCCGCCGTGCACGCGGTCAAGGTTCTAGTCGACGCCGTCTCCAATATGGCGGGACCAGTCTCTGCCGTGCCATGAGACCGCGGCGCGCGCTCGGAAGGACGATGCTATTCAACGATGACGTCGCGAGTCAGGAGTTCAGTCTCCATGAAACGCAGCGTGCGTAGGTCAATCGACACATAGATCTTCAGCCGGGCATGCGTGTGGACCCAGGTTTCGAGTTCGGTCGGAGTAATGTCGTCGTCCTTATCTCGCAGTTCGGCCTCGTCGACATAACGCAGCCGCGCGGCGAGGATCGAGTTTGCGTGGAGGATGAGTCCGATCTTGGTGTCATCGATGGCCGCGACGTCGTACCCGTCTACGCTGACAATTTCATCGAGCTTGGCCCCCAGTACGGAGACGTCGGACAAGGAGCCGTAGTAGACGAATTCCACCAAATCCAAGTCGCTCTCGATAGCTTCAATCAGTTGTTCATCGAAACCGGGCGCTGCGAAGATCTCGTCGGCTATCGCTTCGAGATCCCCTCCGCCTTCTGCGGTCGCGGCGGCCAGGACATCCTCTAGTGTCTCCAGGGGGAGAAGCGTATCGTGCTCTCCTGCAGCCTTGCGAAGAGCTGCATCGCCGCTCACCACGTACATCGATATCTCATTGCTATTGCAGTAGCGGGCGAGCGCCTCGACGATGAAGGCGTCCGGGAATTCCTTACTGCCGCGATGATCAAATGGCGGGCGGCCGTCGAAGTAGCGATCGAACACGATCCGAGCTGGAACCTCTAGCGCCAGCACGGAATGGCTGCGGAAGCGTTTGACCAGCACGTCAACGAAGCCTGCCCAGGCCTTCTCGCCGAGAGCTGAACCGTCGACATCCCTGACTGTGACGTTGTCCTCACCAGTGAGCTGCGCGATCCGGTTAAAATCCCGGACCAGCCGCTTGGCCTCCGCGGCCATGGCGACTGCGGTTTCCTTTAGCTGTCGGTGAATTTCGGTCAGTGTGATGTCGGTTGTATGCAGGACGACGCGCCCGTCCTCGATCTGCTTGGCGAGCAGCGCGAAAGGAGTGTTCGAGATGTTGAACGCGGCCCGACGATAGACCTCTGTGTCGAGGAACACGTGGCGTGTTCGCAACGGCTCAGTCGGATTTCTAACGGGTTTTGCCATCGCTAGCTACCAATGCTCCGATTAGCGAACAGAGATATCCGGAGCGGCAACCTACAGTGCATTCACGCACGGCGTCGTCCTCTTCCTGTCGCCTCGGGCAACTCCAAGTCGTCTATGGGATTGGACGCCCTACTGCGCCAGCCATGCGGTCTGTATTACCGATGGGTCGAAACGACACGAGACCGAACGTGACCGCGCAGCTGGCGACGTGTGCGTCGTTACGCACCGCTCCAGAGCGAGTGAACCAGACGGCGAGCGTCATCATCTGCGCAGAATTCGCAGTCCGGCACCCGCGGTCGCAGCCGCCGGAGGCGGCCAATGGGGGCTCGCCAGGGGTCGACCGTCCAATAGTTGGTTACCGCCGCGCGATGATTGGACCTCAAGAGCTCGATCACGAGCAACACGCCCGCCAGCGCCGACACAAAGGCAAATGGCGCCAACACCTGCCGCCCCTCGGGCGTGAGCAGCGCTTGCGCGCTGCATAGCTCCTTGAACAGCGTATCGTAGGCCTTGCCGACGATCGCGCCCATCTCAACCGAAGGATGGGACTTGGCGATCCGCGCTGCCGCGTCGGCTGTGATGAATCCTTCCCGAACCATCTCGATGTCGATGCCGAGTCCCTCGGCGATGGACCGTTCACGCGCGTGCTCGTCGGGAACGTGACGATAGATGCAGGCGAGGCAGGCTCCATCGGTCGGCTGGCTATGGCTGTGGACGATGACCGCGCGCGCATCGGTCGTTGACGCGTCGATAACCCGCCGCGGAATTTCCTTCTGCAACGACCGTCGCGCCCGGCGGCTGTCCACCGTCACGATCGCGGTGTCGACGAGCCCTGTCCTGGCAACGAGCTCACCGAATGTGCATACATGCGGCACCAGCTTCAGCTCGGGGAAATCCTCCTGGGCAGCTTGTGCCAGGGTCGGCGCTTTCGGCAAATTGACGTCATCGTTGGTGAAATAGAGGCAACGATTGGGGTTGCCCTCCCCAACGACCTTCGGGTCGACAATCGGCAACGTGCCGCGAACCTGCACATGTCGGAGCGCTCGCAGAAAGCCGTTCCCAACGGCACCGCCGCCGACCAGTACCGCACCGGAAATATCGAAGGGCGTGGTGAGACTGCCCTCGGGGATGCCAAGCTCGGCAAAGTCCACGGACAGCGGAAGACCAAGACGTGGCAGGCTCGATGAGCTGATGACCCGATGCAGCGCAGCGGCTGTAATGTGGCATGCGGCGAGCGCCGTCAGCAGCGGATGAGCATCTTCATCTAGGTGACGCAGCGGCTCTACATCGACGATAACCCCACGTCGATTCAGCGATGCATATAGATATGGTCCGGGCGTCGCAGGCTCTGCGGGTCCGAGCACCAGCTCGAGATCCGGCTTACGCTGACTCGGGCGCGCCGCATGGATGGTGCGCTCAAGCAGATCCTCGACTTCGCCAGCTGCAGCGGCAAGGCCTGGAGCGGCCGTCACGAGGACCGTCCGGTCGAGACGCTCGGCGGCATCCGCTTCATCGATCCCGAGGAGCGAGGCCAGCATGCGCGCATTTTCCTGACCGACAGTGGTCATCAGCAAACCTCCAACAGGGTCGCGCCGGACGCTTCTTCCCAGTGGTTTCCAGTCGACAGGACGTAGGTCGCCGCGAGGTCCAAGAAATTGTCGACCGTCGCCTCTTGAGCAAACCGCGGCAGCACCAGCGACAGGGCGCCCGCATGTCGAATGATCGCCCAATCATCGTCAGCTTCGGAGTGGAAGGCCCGGCCGGGATGGGAGTGAACCTGGGCGAGCACGCGCAGGCGTTTTCCGCGCAGATGCGCAAACAGCAGCTGCATGCTCGGGCCGTCGAAGTAGAACTGGTCGGCCCGCGTCCGTTGTCGCGGTTCGTAGAGTTCCTCGATGCGGCCGGCTCCCCGGCCGAGCCAGAGCACGGCCCGTTCGTGGCCGATGCGCCCGCCGTCCTGCAGTCGCTCGATGGTCGCCGCCACCACGTCTCGTCCGACTTTCATCCGGCTCATCCGACCGCCCTCTTCCAACCGCGCCATAGCTGTTCGAGGATGCCCAGCAGGTCCATCCCCGGCTTGCCGCGATAGCCATCCCAGCGTTCCCCCAGGTGGCTGGGATGGGTGTGGAACTCGCGCGAGCCGCGCATGCAGACAAACGGTCGGCCAGTCGAAGGATGGGCGCTGCCGTTGAAGATGCTGCCCACATTGGGCGGGGCCGACCTCAGATACGCCCCGCTCGCCGACAGCAATTCGATCGAAGGGGGCAGGTCATTCCACTGGTCGCACAGCATGCGAATGCGCAACGGCTCCGCCTTCGTGTGTCCGAAGACGATATCGAGGATCGGGTACTCCGTGGAGACGACCGTCCAGGCGCGGTGGACGACGGTCCGGGCGCTCAAGCGGCCGACGTCGCCCTCGAACTTGGCGCGCGAAAGCTGCTCAAGCACCGCCGCCACCCTCGCGCGGGCCCCACTCGAGCTCGACCCTGCCGGCCAGGCCGTTCTGGGTGAAGCTGCGATCGGGATTGATGTCGCGCCCTCCGACGGTCACGACCCAGTCGGTCGTGTCCGTCAGGTCCAGTTTGGCGGCGGCGCGCGCCAGGACCTGCTTCACCACAGTAACCGGGGGCACGCGCAGCGCGCCTTCTTCCGGGAAGGTGCCGCTGGTCGTGAACACCGTCACCTCGACAAGCTCGTGCGGGGCCTTGGGACGCGTGCGCAGGTGCTCGACGGCTTTGCCGGCCAGCGAGACCGTCCCGCCACTCGACAGGACGATGTCGGGCTCGCCGGCGCGCTCCAGCACCAGTTCGCGATCCGGTCGCATGGCGATGAGGCCGACCAGAAGGTCGACCGGGATCGTCTCATTGCCCCAGACCTGGTCGATCTCATCGACGGTGAAGGAGAAGACCCGGTCGCTCTGCAAAGCGTAGAAGCGTGGGGTCTGGTAGTCACGCAGGTCGATCTCGGCGTCCAGCTCCACAAGCTGGGTCCGGCCCGCGGCAGCGAGAATGAGGCGGAAGTCGGACCGCGGCTTCAACCCGCCACGCGTCAGAACCTCCCGGCCCGTCACGATCCTGTCGCGGGACGTCACGGGCGCGTCGTTCAAGAAATAGGCCTCGGAACGGGCCAGTTCGGCAGTAGCGCTCATCGGTCAAATCTCCATGCTCGGGACTCTTGACGCCGTCCGTCCTTGGACTAGACTTCGATTCGAGTCCCACTATGGACAGTCTATGGGTGGACTAATTTTGCCGTCAAGTCCAAAATGAGATCGGAGCACAATGGCTATGGGAGAAAGCTCTCCCGGTGCCCTAGCGGGCGCTGGGCAAACGCGGATTCCTGTTGAATTGCAGGCCTTCTTTCGGATGGCAGAGCGATGGAACCTCTCCACCGACCAACAGATCACCCTCTTGGGGTCCCCGCCGCGCTCAACATTCTTTAAGTGGAAAAAAGAGGGAGGAGCCGTCCCCCCCGACACTGTCGAGCGCCTCTCTCACTTGCTGTCGATCTGGAAGGCGCTGCAAATTCTCTTCACTTCTGACCAGGCGAGCGACGCGTGGATGCACGCCCCAAATGACTTCTTCAACGGAGACAGCGCGCTGGACGTCATGCTCGGAGGAAAGGTGATCGATATCTATGCGGTTCGGCGGTACCTCGATGCCCAGCGCGGTGGATGACTACCCGATCGTGCGCTACACCGACGCTGGATACCGACTGATCCCTTCGCGTTTCCCGCCGGTGTCGGTTTATCGCGACCTCGTCGCGCCCGATCAGGTCGAAGCGTTGGTGGAAGTCGAGAACAAGACCAATCCTCGCCTGCGCCTGCAGGATCGCCTGATGGCGCGGCGCGAGGCGCCCAAGCTCGATTCCGCCATGCTGCAGAACTGGAACCTCGCTCCATTCACCTATGAAAATCCCGAGGGCACAACGTTCTTTGCCCCCGAGCGATCGTGCCTCGAGCTCGCCGACACGCCCCAGACGGCGCTGGCAATCTCGGTCGCGCGACGGTCGCGCTTCCTGTCTCGCACAAAGGAAGCTGCCACTGGTCTCGACATGAGGATGTTGAAGACTCCCGTCGATGGCAAGTTCATCGACCTGCGCCAGGTGTCGGCCGAGCTGCCGCAAGAGCAACGCTGGTCATTGGGCGAAGCGGTTCCGCCCGATGTCGACGGCATTCTGTTTCGGCCGGCCGAGCGTCCCACGGCAACCGCGATTGCCGTCCTTAAGGGCCAGGTGCTCGCCCGATCGATTCAGACAACGCACTATCGCTTCGAATGGAACGGCGTTCGTATCGACAGGCTCTATGCCTTCGACGAGGAGGGAACTGTGCTACGCCCCGAGAGCCTGGCAGGAAAGGAAGAGGTTCTTGCTGCGTAGAATCGAAATCGTCCTCGGCTGCGCAAAATCCCTGTGGCGCGCGTTCTGGCCGCGCCGACCATCCAGTCCACGGCCCGCGCCCAATCAACCTTACGTGCCTCGGCCGCGGATTCGCGTGGCCCATTGGCGGGGAATCGGTTCAGCACCTCCGGGCCATTGGAACGCCTGTCACCCCTCCACCGAGCACATCTTCAAAGCCGAGCTGACCTGTCCGCGTGGCCACCGGCTGACGCTCAAGGGACATTCCATCAGTGAAGCGGGACAAGTCCAGCCGAGTGTCGTTTGTCGGCATCCCGCTTGCGACTTCCACGAATTCGTCGTGCTCGACAATTGGGCGCAGCGTCGGGCCGTGCTGCCCGCGATGCCCCATTGAACAGAGGTCGGGACAACGAGAAGATCTTGGCCATCAAGCGTCACACCGTCATCGTCGAAGGCACCCTGGCGTTTCGCATGCAGCGCGCCGCGGCGGCGCGTGCGGGAGACCACGGCCGCGATGTCGCGACACTCCCCCTGTTGGCAGCACGCCTCGCGGGTGGCTTTACTCGACCCGCAGACCACGCCACTCTTGTTCCGATCGTTGCTCGGGCGCTCTCCGAGCTCGGCTTTGAGGAGTTGGAATCGGTCAAGACGCGGCCGGGCATGGCGCGTGCTGTGCTTGCCAGCCTGGCGCGGATATGGGCTGCGGATATTCGGTTCGACGACCCGCGGTTTGCGAGCGCCCGTCTGAGCGATCTGGGGCGCATCGAGGCCTACCTGCGCAGCCACATGCCAATGGGCACGCTGCTGCCCCCCGATCTTCGCGACCGAGCGATCGCGGGCACGGGACGCGCCCGCGCCACGGTTGGCAATCTGCATTTCCACCGGCTGATTTCGATCGATCCGCTTTGGCGGCCGCTCATCACCGCCCTTGCCGCGGTTGTCGAAATCACCTGGGATGCGCCGGGCACTCGCGATCGCAGCTGGTTTCCAGGCACGCTGCTCCACACGGCCACGCAGCCCTCCCAGAATCCGATCTGCGATGTCTGTGCCGATCCGCGCGCAGAGGTGGTCGAGGCGCTTCGCTGGGCTCGCGAGCTGTTGAGCGATGGCGTAACCCAAGCCTCGGACATTGCAATTACGAGCGCTGACCTCGGCGCGTGGGATGACCACATGCTGGTGCTTGCTGCGGACGCTCAACTTCCCATTCATTTTGCCAGCGGCGTTTCGGCCCTGAGCACACGTGCCGGCCAGGCCTGCGCGGCGCTCGCAGACGTGATGATCAATGGCCTGTCGCAGGATCGCGTCCGCCGCCTGTCCTTGCTCTCGCCCTATCTGACGGAGGCACTTCCGGCTGACTGGATGAAGGGCATTCCCACCGAAGCGGGTCTATTCGAACCGGAGCATTGGGCCGGTAGTCTCGAGCCGCTGAGGCGTGCTGATGGATCCTCCATCGCGGCAACCCTCATGCCCGTGCTGCATGACCTCGATGTCGGACCGGCAGCGGCGGTCAAGCTGGGGGAGACATTGCTGCGCGGCAAGAGCCTCGGGCTCTGGCGAGAAGCCCTTCGCCTGGGACCGGCAGCGGCAATGGAGATGACACTTACGTCACTGCGTATCGCCGACGAAAGCGATCCCGCCAACAACGTCGTCTGGGCAAGAGCGGCCGACCTCGTCGGCGCGCCGCGCATGCACATGCGCCTGCTCGGGCTATCGAGCAGAAGCTGGCCGCGCGCCGATGGGGTGGACCCGCTCCTGCCCGATCATGTCCTCAGCGGAAAAGACCTAGTGGACCTCTCCCGGCTTGAGCACGATCGGCTCGCCTTCGAGGTCCTTGTCGGTCACCCGGCCTCGCGCGCGACCTTGTCGCGCAGCAGACGCTCGGCCGAGGGTGCGTTCCTTGCCAAGAGCGCGTTGGTCCAACGGAAAGTCACGGAGCGTCCGCGTTCGCGGACCAGAACGCCGGAGCACGCATTCAGCGAGGGGGATCGTCTGCTCGCGCGCACTGAGGATGCGCTCGATCTGCCGCGCATGCAGAGCGTTACCGTCTGCTGGACCGACTGGACGCACCGTCTGGATCCCACGCCACATGACGGTGGGTTTCGGAAAGACCATCCGGCCGTTATTCGCGCACTGGGCATGCCGCAATCGGCCACTTCCCTGCGGCGCCTGCTGCGCGACCCGTTGGGCTTCGTTTGGGCGCGTGCTTTGGGGATGACAGCGCCCGAGCTTGCTGTGGAGCCGCTGCAGCTCGATCCCGTCACCTTCGGCGACCTGGTGCATGAGCTGCTTCGCCTCGCTGTCGAGCGCATCGAACCCACACCCGGCCTTGTCGGGGCAACACCAGAAGAAATCGATAATGCCCTTGACGCGGCAGCACGCGACGTCGCGGAGCGGTGGCCGCTGACCCAGGCGGTGCCACCTAGATTGTTGTGGCTGGACACAATCGAGGAGGCACGGCGGCGTGCTCGTCGCGGCCTCACGATCGATGAGCGCTTCGGTCCGGGCACCCGCAGCTTCAGCGAGGTGCCGTTCGGCGCCGCGGAATCGCCGGGTGAGCGTAGCGAACCTTGGGACCAACGCCAGGAGATCGTGATCGGCCAGTCCGGCATTCGCCTGAAAGGCCGCATCGACCGTGTCGATGTGAAGCCCGACCGCCGCGGTGTGCGCATGTCCGACTACAAGACCGGCACGACACCGCGCAATTTGGGCGACGTGATCCTGAACGGTGGGGCGGAAGTTCAGCGCGCGCTCTACGCCATCACGATCAGGCAGCTCATCCCCGAAGCCAGCACCATCATCGCCCGTCTCGTCTACCTCGACACGATGGGTCCTCCGGCTGGCCTTGACGGCGACATCCTCGAGCGAGCGGAAGAGACAGCGCTGCGCTTCATCGACATCGCGGTCGAAGGCCTCAGAAATGGCATCGCCTATGCCGGACCAGATGCTTTTGCTGGCTACAACGACCTCAGAATCGCACTGCCGGCAGCGCTCGACCGCTATCAGCGGAGGAAGCAGGAAGGGTTCAACGCCGCGCAGCAAAGGCTCGTGCCGCTTTGGGCGGAGCCATGATGCTGAGCGATGCCGTCGAACGCAATCGTGTTCTCACCGAACTCGACAAGACGCTGCTGGTTGAAGCGGCGGCAGGCACGGGCAAGACGTCTCTGATTGCGGGTCGCGTCGTGATGCTGATGCTAAGCGGTGCCCCGCCCCGCAGCATTGCGGCGATCACCTTCACCGAGCTGGCTGCCAGCGAGTTGTCATTGCGCATTCGCGAATACGCAACACAGCTACTGGCTGGCGAAATCCCGAAGGTCTTGCGCGGCGCCATCAGCCTCGAACTGCTCGATCACAAGAGGCAGGTCCTCAGCGCGGCGATTGATGCCTTCGACGAAATCACCGCGTGCACGATTCATGCGTTCTGCCAGCAGATCATCATGGCCTATGCGGTCGAAACCGGGCTCGACCCCGGATCGCAGATGATGGATGCGCCAACGGCCGATGCGATGTTCGAGAGCGTCGTCTCCGGATGGCTGTTCGACCGCCTGTCACACGGCGCCGGTGAAGGCGAAGACCCGGTCGCCGTTCTTTCCAAATTCGAACCGCTCAAGGTCATCAAGGACAGCTTTGATCTTGCGAAGCTCAAGCTTGAGCACCACGGCGCGGGCACCGTGCCGGTTGACCTCGGGCTACGCAAGGACGTCGACTTTGTCGAGAGCGTCCGCGCCTTTCGACGCTGGCACGCAAATTACCCCAGGGAGCGCAGCACGGGGACCCTAATTGACGAGCTGGAAACTCTGGCGGCCTTCTACGAGAACTGTTTCGAGACCCAGCCGACCTTCGCCCGGTTATGGGAACTTGCCGATCCCCCGCGCACCGCCTCGATGAAATGGAACGAGTTCACCTTCATTGAGCCGCGCAATCTTGGCCGTTGGAAATCGGCTTACGGAAAAGACGACGGACCCGGACTCTCCCAGCAGGCCGGCGAGCATTTCCGCATCTGTGTGATCCGGTTTGCCGAGCTGCTGGGCCAGGTCGGCGATGCCATGGTCGGCCAGATATCAATTGCCCTCGACCCGGTGACAGACCTCTACAGGCAACGCAAGGAAAGCGCCGCTGTTCTCGATTTCGATGATCTGCTGCAGCGCGCGCATGCCCTCGTCACCAGCAATGAGGCCGTCCGGACTGCGATAGGTGAGCGCTTCGCCCATATCCTCGTCGACGAGTTTCAGGACACCGATCCGATCCAGGCCAGTATCCTGTTTTCGATATCGGCGCGCAGCATGCCCGACCGGTGGGAGGACGCCGACCTTCGCGATGGGGCGCTTTTTGTCGTCGGAGATCCCAAGCAGTCCATCTATGCGTTCCGCGGCGCCGATATCGATAGCTACAATCAGGCGAAGCAGGCTATCGCCCGTTTCGGCAAGGACCGCATCATTCATGTAGGTGCCAATTTCCGCTGCCAGCCCGCCATCATCGACTACGTGAACAGCGTGTTCGAGCCCGTTCTCGATGCAGACGGACAGCCAAGCTACGGCGCGCTAACCGCCACGCGCGAGGGGGCATTGCACGGACTTGCCTGCGCCTCCCATGTCACGGCGGGCGACGGGCAGAAGGCCAAGATGCCGCAGCAGCGGGATAACGAGGCGGCCGTCATTGCAGAGATCTGTTCAAAGCTCATCGGCGCCATCGAAATCGAAGATGAGCATACTGGGGAGCGCCGCCTGCTCGAGGCTGGTGACATCGCACTTCTGGCTCCCACCGGCACCGAGCTCTGGCGCTACGAGCGCGCGCTCGAATCCTTCGGGCTCGCCGTTGCGTCGCAGGCCGGCAAGACGCTCTTCCTGCAGCAGGAAACCCAGGACGTCTTGGCCCTTTTGCGCGCCCTGGCGGATTCGCGCGACCGGCTCGCGTTCGGCGCATTTATGCGTGGACCGATGGTCGGCCTGACGGACGAAGAATTGCTCGACATTGCCGAAGAGGTTCACCAGGCTGGACGCGAGGCCTCGTACACGGGGGTGTTCGACATCACGACCCCGCCGGCCCTGGTATCCAATAGTGTCGCCCGCGCTGTCCTCGAAACCCTGCAAAAGCTTCGCGCGCGCGTAAACGTAACGACACCGCGCGTGCTTTTGGCCGAGGCAATAGAGCAGCTTCAGTTGCGCGTCGCGCTGTCCGTCCGCAGCGGCAACAATCGCGCTGCGCGCTCGCTTGCCAATCTTGACCGGATCGTTGAACTCGCGCGCGCCTACGATGTTCGGGGACTTCGAGCGTTCGTTCGCCACCTCCAATCCGACTGGGATCGCCGTGCTATGCGCCAGGAAGGACGGATTGACGCCTCGCGCGACGCAGTCGAGATCGTGACCATTCACAGCGCCAAAGGCCTCGAATGGCCCGTGGTGATCCCCATCAACATGGGCACGCAGGCAAGGCCTGCGGAGCGCTTTGTGCATCGGCAATCGGACAACACGCTGCATTGGGTTATAGGCGGCGTCTCGTCCTCGGCGCTTAGTCTTGCCCGCGAGGAGCAGGCGCGGCGCCAGGCGCTGGAAAATCAGCGCATGTGGTATGTCGCGTGCACACGTGCCCGAGACCTGTTGATCGTGCCCTATCTTTCCTCTGCGGGACCAGCGGCCTGGTCGAAACTGGTCAATCTCCGATTCGACCTCCTTGAAGAACTGAAGCTCCACGCGCTCGGACCAGTTCGCACAACCGCTTCCAAAGCCGAGGTGGTGGCGCAGGATGCCGACACATTCGCCCGGCAGGCCGCGATGGTGCAGGCGGCGACGCCGGCACTGCGGTGGGTGAATCCCAGTGTGCATGATGCCGATCGGGCCGAGATCCTCAACCCGACCGTATCAGTCGAGCCCCTTGGCACGTTCGAATATGTCGAGCCTATCGGCGCCGGCAGGATTCGGGGGCTGATCCTGCACAAGCTCATGGAAGAGCTTTTGACCGGCGAGCTTTCGGCACAGGATGCCATTGCCGACCGCGCCGAGCGCCTTCGCGACGAGCTTCTCGCCATTGACCCCACGGACGAGCTGCCGGTCCCAGGCGAACTCGCGGCGACCGCGCTTCGGACGTTTCGCCTCCCTTATGTTCAGCGCCTTGTCCCCTTCCTGGTGCCGGAGCTCTCGGTCTGGTGTGAGCTAGACCCCGGCAATCTTCTCGCTGGCCGTGTCGATGCTATCGCCGTCGAGGACGGGAACGTCCTCGAAGTTCTGGACTGGAAAAGCGATCGCGACACGACGCTGCACCGCGCCGCGTATGTCCAGCAATTGCAGCGCTATCTTCGAGCAACATCCGCACCACGCGCCACGATCATCTACATGACGACCAGTGAAATCGTGCCGGTTCTGCCCGAGGCATGAGGAGCACGCGCGCAAGGCTAGTCTAGTCCGAACCGAAGCCGTGTAATCGTGCAGAGATCAGCGCAAAAGGGCACCGTCGATGTAAATATTCCGGGTGATGCGCTTCCACTGGGGGTTCATGCGCACGCCGCTACGAGGATGGGTTCGCAGGAAGTCGGCCACGTCATCGAGACTGGTGAGTGGGGTGGCATCAACATTGGAGCCGAAGGTGTGGCAGGCGAAAAACCCGCCCGAACCACGTTCCACACGCCCTCGCACGACGCCTCCGATGATGCGCTCAATTCTGGCAACAGGCATTGGCGCGGCTTCCTCGATCAGACGCTTGGGACGATGGTGACGTGAAGAGTGGCAACGATCGTTGGGAGCGCTGCCAGGCGCGGGAGGTCGATGGCCGGGCTGTCCGCCTCCAGGCTCGGCGTTACAGCGCGATCATAGACGGCTACGCACTCCCTGTTGGTGATCCTCGACATGTAGACGATGCCGTCGAACGTGGTCTGGTCGTAGAGCGATTGGCTCAGCCTCCTGCCGGCGGCCTGCGCCTTGGCGCGTACGGCATCGGTGGACACGCCGAGCAGACTGGCGCCCTCGTTGCGCAGATCGAGCAGGAAGAGCGGGTGCGGATTGCGCACCGCTGCGATCGAATATCGGTCGAGCTCCTCCTCAAGAAGCAATCGGTCCACCGTGTTCTCGTAGCGATCCCGCACGATTGTCTCAGCAAACGCGGTCACAGGATCTTGGGCCAAATAGAGGAGATGAAACCTGTTCCTCGGACTCGAGAAGCGCGATCGACCAGGCCCCATGCCCAGAGGAGTCGCGGCATGTGCGCGCGCCATGATCCTCACATAGTTCGTGACATCGACGCCGACCGAAAGGCGCGCCAGTATGGCGGGATCGAGCGTCATTGCGGGCCGAAGTAAGCCCGCGCGGTGTCCACGACCTCATCTATTCGATCCTGCTTGAGTAGATCGATTGGCGTGCGCCCGCTCAATACGGGGTTAGCCTGACGCAACCAAAGCCACGCAATGCGGTGGCCGCCAGCGAGGCGGACGATCGAGGCAATCCCGCGTGCAGGACGGCCATCAATGAACTGCTCGACGGGAAAGACATGCTTCTTGGTGCCTTTGAGCAGACCAATGACCTCGTCGGAATGTTGCCAGCGGTGAAGGGTTGACCGCGGAATGCCATAGTCACGATTGAGTTCGCTGGCCCCGGCCACCGGACCCGCCCAATCTTCGATCTTGCGCGCTACAGCCAATTCTTTCAGGACGCGTCGGCCTTCCTCGGCCGAGACGATCGTGCCTAGCCCTTCGCCTTTGGACGGTTCGACTGCTTCGGGCACTGCGAGCTTGATCTTGCCCCGACCGACATCATGGCTGAAGGTTTCGACCAGTCGCCGGACGCCGCGCATCAGCTCAGCCTGACGCTTGGCGAGTTCTTGCCTGGCCTCGACCGGTAAGTTCAGGACGGCCGCGGCCGCTGCCCCCGCGATGTGCGCCGAGAGAGCCAGGGAACCCGACTCGAACGCCCTGTCGGTCTTCAATGCGTTGGTGACTTTGCTCGTCACCCGATCGGCCACGCGGCCGTTGCCATCGTGATCGATCTGCAGATTTGGATTGGCCATGGGACAAACTCCATCGTTCTACCGGTCAATATAGGACCGGCGTCGTCATTTGTCCAGTTTGTTCCATTTGCACTTTATGTATCGATCCGGGCGGCGCGATCCGTCAGTCGCCGCGGCCGTGACAATGTTTGTACTTTTTGCCGGATCCGCATGGGCAACGCTCGTTGCGCCCGATCTTGCGCCGCTCCGGCTGTGCTGGCCGCTGCGGAATTGACCCTGCTTTTGGGAATCGACGGGCAAGCCCTTCAAGCAAGCCGGGCGGCGGCACCCACTTTGGTGGCGGTCCAAACCGTCGAAGGTTTGCGATCAGTTCCCGCTGGCTTTTCAGTTCCTTTTGCACCAGCGGAGGCAGACCATGCTCATAAGGCTCTAGCCGCGCCATCTCGGCCTCGGCCTCGGAAAATCGCCCACAATAGGCAAGGACCACCGCATACTGCGAGCGCACCGTGATGAGATAGTCTGCTAGCTTCCACTGCCGGAGTTGCGGCAGGATGATCGTCTCCATCATCTGGAGCGCGCCATCAAAGTCGCGCTTGGTGATGAACTGATCGACGAGATCCTGGCCCACCCGGAACATGGAGTCGGGCGCGCGCGCCAGATCATAGAATTTCAGGGCGTGGATGCGAGCGAACGGCGAGGGCTGGCCTTGGGCGTCACGCGCCTTGGCAAGCACGTCGAGAGCGTCTGCAAGATGCTTGACGTCATCGACATCCCACCCCTTCTTCAGCATCCGCGACAACTCGGGCGCGTTGTTGCCGATCACCATCTCTGGCGTCAGGCCGATCACCTCATAGTAAGCTCTGACCAGCGGTTCCACGCGCGCGGCCGCAGCATCTGCGTCGCCGAGTGCCAGCTCGGCACAAGCGACGTTGTACCAGAACACGCGCTGATGACCGGGTGGCAAATCCTCAATGATGGGCGTGAGGTCCGCTACCAGGCGCATCGCGCCGCGCCTGTCACCCTCAGCGGCGAGCAGGCTCATCCGCTTCATGCCAACGCGCAGCCGTTCCTCGGCTCCAAGGTTGTGTGCCTCGACCAGGGCGTCCATCTGGTCGAGCCACGAAGCGGCGCGGTTGGAACCAGCCTTTATGTCAGCAAAGGCGAGACCGTCGAGCGCCTTGATCCGCTGGTCGGGCGGAACGGCCTCATCTTGAGCGCCGCGCTCGAGGTAGGCTTCGACTTCGGGCCAGACGCCCATTTCGTGGAAGAGCTCCTCGGTGGCCATTTCCACCAAGAGATCGAGACGGCCGACTTCGCCGCTCAGGCGAAGGAAGAGCGAGAGCTTGGCTGGATGCCAACCCTCTCTCAGGCTCTTCTGCACGACCACTCGCAACGCCTCCTGGCGCGCTCTCACGGCTTCGGCGCCGTGGAGGAGGAGCCGGCCCTTGCCGACGGCGCGGGCGGCATCATGGAGCTTGATGCGGTCGTTAGCGAAGACCTGCAGCATGCCCTGATCAACGAGGTGGCGCAGGGCGCGGTCGAATACAGCTCGATCGGGGCCGCCGGCTGCCGAGACAAACGAGCGGATTTCTTCGCGCGTCAGGGGAGCATCGCAGAGGCTGAGCAGTTCCGCGACGTCAGCTACCGCCTTGGGCAACCGGTCAAAGACGCGTCCGAGGATCAGGTCCTGGGCGATTTCCTTCGTGTGTGCAGATTGCGCCAGATCCGCGCAGAGCCGCTTCAGCGATCCCTCGTAGTCGGATTTTGCAAGCGAGATCGCATTGAGGACGAAGAGTGGAAGACCGCCGGTGAGATCGATCAAGCGCTGGCAATCGGCAGCATCACCGTGGCAACCTCCATCCCGCGCGGTCGCAGCCACAGTATCGGGGCCCCACCCCAGAAGGGCCTCGCGGGTGAGGCCCGCGAGCGCCTCGATAGCGGAAACCTCGCCTTCGGGGCGTCCCAGAAACACAAAGCGCATGTTGCTGGCAGACTGGATCACCCCGATCAAATCGTCGGCGGCCAACTGGTGCACGTTGTCGAGGGCGACGGTGACGACCTCACCCTGCCCGGCCAGACGCCGCGAAAGGAGCTGGAGGATTTCTCGACCGGAGGCGCCAGGCAGAAATATCTCGCCGAGGCCGTGACCGGTCTTGAACACGCGAGCCGCGACTTCGCGAGCAACGGCGTTGGCGAGAGCAGCGCCGGGCGTATCTGCGACGTCGAGATAGACCAGCGTCCCTGCGGCGTGTTGCGCGGATTGGGCCAACCACGAGGTCTTGCCGGCGCCCGAATAGCCAACGATCAGCCTGACCCGTTCTCCGCTCAGCAGATCGGGTTCGTGCTCCTGAACGCGATAGGGCGACGGCGGCAGCGGCAGGTCCTGCAGTTGCACGACAAGCTGCTCGAAAAGGCTGGGAAGCTCTCCGACCTTGAAGGTGTGGTCGTGGTTGTCGTCCTCGCCGGTGGCCGCCAGCGACACGAGACCGGCCAATTTCCAAACGAGCGTTTGCGGGGCGAGCGTCGCAAACGGCAGGCCCTTCGCCAATTCGCTGGCCGCTTCAGCGGCTTCGAGGAGCGAGCCCTGCGGCGCCGGCAGGATGCGTGCATCCGGATCGGCTGCTGGCCAATCGACATGGACATCAGCCGGCCATTCGGCCGCAGCGAGCCTAGCGGCAAGAGGGCCGTTCGGAGCGGCATTGCTGATGATGAGGAACGCTGGTTCTCCGCTGCGCTCGCCGCGCTGATGCGCGGCGCGCAATTCAGCGAAGCGCTCTACGGCTTCCTCGATATCGTTCCAGGCGAGTGGCTCTTTGCGATGCTTCACCTGGACGTAGATGCGGCGCCCCTCGAATTGCACCTCGACGTCTTCGTCGCTCTCGACCTCCACACTCCGCACAGACAACGCCGCCGCCGACAGCAGGCACTGAACGGTGTAGAGATGCTGAAAGAGGAAGCCGCGATGCACGGCTTCGATCCGAACGAGTTGAGCGGGATCCAGTACGCTTACTGCTTGCCGTTCCGGCTCGATCAAGGTGACCCCTCCGCCGGGCCGGGCTGGACAGCCGGCAAGTCGTAGCGGCTGATGACCGCCGTGCCGTCTTCGAACTCGATCTCGATGACCTCATTGACGATGGCAGCGCCGACGCCCAGTTCCTCGAGAAGCGCATCGAACAGTTCACGCTGCTTGTCGGGCGCTACCTGGGGGACGATGATAAGCAGGCCGGCATGCAGTTCCTCTCGCGCATAGAGCTTCCTGAAGTCGCGAGCGTTGTTGGTGACGAAGGTGAAGTCCTCGGCGATGATGCGAGGCATCAGGTCCCAATCGGTCTCACCGCTCAACCCAAGCCAGTTGACGTGCCTGGCTTCGTGGCCGCGCGCTTCTGCAACTGCGACAAGGGAGGTGTGCAGACACTCGTCGACCAGAAACTTCACGCAGGCACACGGGCCTTCGTTGAAGGTCGCGGGTCGCCCTTCAGCGTCGCGCGTTTCGACGACTTCACCTTCAAGCCCTGGTCGGACAGCTTCTTCGGCCGCCCCCGGGTGGGATGGGCCGCCGTCCAGATTTTGGCCAGCTCGATCATTCGCGCCGTAAGGCTCGGATATCCATCGAGGAGGTCCGCCTCATCCGCACCCTGCGCGAGCATGGCTGCGACCGTACGAACGGGGACGCGCGTGCCTTTGAACACGGGCTCGCCACTCATCACGCCCTTGACCCGGCCAATCACGGATTCGGCTTCATCGAGATCGCGAATGCGCGCGTTCAGCTGCTTTCGAGCCTCGGCGACGTCGACGATCAGCAAGTCGTCTGCCTTCACCGTCTTGGCGGCAGGCTTTTCCTTGATCGCTTCAAACAGCCGCTGGCGTCGTTCCGCCGCGAGGGTCGAGCCGACGCCGTACCAGAGCTTGAGACGGAGCAAGCCCTCGGCTGTCAGGACACGGCGCCGAACGCTCTTCGCAGGCGTGGCTGCGCTGCTCACGGTATCGACGATCTTCTTGTCGATCGCGTTGTGAACCGCCTTGATGCCGATCTGGCTGACAGCGGCGGCCTCGGCCGGGGTGTAGACGCGGGCGACGGCGTTCATAATCATTCTCCTTTGAAAGAACAATATAGGCCGCGCGCCACCCTGCGTAAAGGGAGCGCCTCGGACACGAAGCATGGAGGCCATCACTTCACAGGATGCCCCAGGCGCGATAGCGGCCCTTCCCCCTCAGCTCGCGAACACTGAGCATCTTGCCTGTTGTCGGAATTTCCGACATGGCCTATATATGTGTCGGATTTCGAGACATGAGGTCCTCGATGACAGTTTCGACCGCCGCAATTGAAGCGATTATCCGCGACGAGATCCGGAGCGCCCAAGCCGACCGACCCACCACCAAGGCGGGCTGGGAGCCGCAGGTCGATTCGTTGGTCATGGTGTCGATCGCGCTCAGGATTGAAGAAGAGTTCAACGTCAAGCTCCCCGAGGCGGCCATGCCGCCCGGTGGTTTCGATGACGAGAATACGTGCGTCGCTGTCTTCACCCAGCGCGTCGTGGAGTTGCTGGACAAGCAGCAAGCGCAAAAGCAGCCGGAAGGAGAGCAAGTGTCATGACCGCTGAACGGATCGGCTTCGCCGTTGCCGAGGATGAGAGCCAAATCCTGGGCGCGAAACTGCGCGAGGCGAGGGAATATGTCGGGCTTAAGCAGGAGCAGGTCGCACACCATATGGAGCTACCGCGCACTGCCGTGTCGGAGATCGAGAACGGTCGCCGCGGCGTCAGCGCCATCGAACTGAAGAAGCTTGCGCGTCTCTATCAACGTCCAGTGACTTGGTTCACCGGCGAGGAACCAGAGGCCGCCGTCCCCGCCGATGTGGCATTCCTCGCGCGCACCGCGAGCGCCTTGTCGGACAACGATCGCCAGGAGCTCCAGCGCTTTGCTGAGTTCCTGCGTTCTAGATCGAAAGTCGCCGGTGATGGTCGGTCGTAGCGAGCGCGAATCCATCCTTCGCGGCATCCGCGGCGCTAAACGCCTGCAACGCGATCTGCGTCTGGACGTAGGGGCGTCTCGCGCGCAGCGCGTAGATGTCTTTGGATGCATCGCGCGTTCCGGTGCGACGCTGATGTTTCAGCCTCTCGAGCCGCTCCTCGGCGCCTTTATCCGCGAAGAAGGCGTCGCGGGCATCATCCTCAGCACCCGCCGGCCCCTTGGCATGCAGCGCTTCACCGCGGCGCATGAGCTCGGGCACCTGGTTCTGGGTCACGATCCGCACGCTGACGACGAAGGCATCCTGCGCCGCGCACCCTGGGCCAGCGACGGCGCCAGGGGCCCCCGCGTGCCGCCGGAGGAACGGGAAGCAGATGCGTTCGCGTCCTACTTCCTGCTTCCGCCATACCTCATCAAGGAGCAGATGGAATTGCGCGGTTGGGAGCCCCACCACTTCGCACAGCCGGAGACCGTCTACCAGGCGTCGCTGCGCTTCGGCACCAGCTACCGGGCCACGGTGTTCGCCTTGGAGCGCGAGCACGTCATCGGCCGCAGCCTGGGCCAGCAACTGCGCGACGCGGAACCGCGCGACCTCAAACGCCAGCTGCTGGGCGACTACGCCTTGAAGAATGCCCAACGCGTTGACGTTTGGCATCTGACAGAGCGTGACGAAGGCGCCGTCATCGAGGCCAGCCGCGACGACCTCTTTCTGCTCCGGCTGAAGGAAGACAGCGGCAGCGGTTATGTCTGGACCTTCGACGAACTTCGCGATGCCGGCTTTGCAATCCTGCGCGATCGACGAGAACCCGTTCCGGAAGGCCAGATTGGCGCTCCCACCGTGCGCCGGGTGCTGGCTCATGCCGAACGCCCCCTCGGCGGACAGTTGACGCTGCGCGAAGTCAGGCCTTGGGCGCCTGACGACGACCCACAGTTGCTGACGCTCTACTGCAAGACCGCGACAAGCGACGAGGCGGGCCTGTTCGAGCCGCAGCGCGAGGAGCTTCTGGCTGCCTCATGACGCTGGATATCCTGCAAGATTTGCGGTCCGTTCTCGGGCCGGTCCGCGATCAAGGTCGCCGTCCGACATGCTTGTCGTTCGCTGCCTCGGCAGTCCACGAGCAGGCGCGCGGTGACCTCGATCCGTTGTGCGTCGAGTGGTTGTTCTACCATGCCGCACAGCGCGCCGGCACCGGACCGCGCGAAGGCACCACGATGCCGGACACCCGGACCGTGTTGCAGGATCTCGGACAGCCCTTCGAGCCGATCTGGCCCTACAACGGGCTGCCCCCGTCCGCCGCGATCTGGCAGCCTCCGGCTGCGGTGCCGGTGCTCTTTCGGTGCGGGTCGGATGGCTGCGGCACGGACCTTGCTCAGGTTCGGCAATTGCTGGATCGCGGCAGGCCGGTCGTCCTCGCCCTCTTCGTTTCGGGCGCCTTCACCGCAGCGGCGGCGTGGCTGCGGACAGGAACCGAAATCATCCTCCCCGACGACGGCGAACCGATCGATCGCCAACGCGGGCACGCTGTCGTTGCTGTCGGCTACGGCAGTTTCGGGAGCGAAGACCTCATTCTGATCCGTAATTCGTGGGGGCCGGCCTGGGGCGGCGATGGGCACGCCTGGCTAAGACAACCATATTTGAGCCGCCGTCTGTTCGGTGGCTTCAGCATCAGTGAAGGAGACGGCGATGTTCTACAATCCGATGCCGGCGGCATCGACGCCCGTGCGCGCGTGGGTTGAAGCAGCGGCTCGCCTCCGCGCCCAGCCCAACCTTACCCTCGGCGGTGTGATGCTGCACATCGAGCAGCCGCTTGCGGCAGATCCCGACGAAGACGCGGTGATCATGACGGTCGACCGCTTCCTGCGGGCGCACGGCGCCCACTCCGTGGCGACGGTTGTCAATACCATTTTCCCGTCGGCGCTGGATCGGGGTGATGGCGTTGATGCGTTGCGCGAGCGTTATCTCGAGGTCTATAAGCGCCGCATGTGCACCCCCGGCGAATGGGGTCGCTATTTCGAGCGTATGGTCAATTGGGAAGACCGCAAGGGCGGGCGCATCGACCAGCTCGCCGAGAACATCCGCATGCTCAAGGATGCGCGTGCCGGCCGCTTCTATGAAAACCGCTACGAGATCATCATCTCCGATCCCGTCAGAGACATGCGCAAGGCGTTAAACCGGCAGTGCCTGAGCATGATCGAGCTGAAGCCGGAACGGAATGGCTCGTTGCACATGATCGCGCTCTATCGGAACCACTATTACGTGCAGAAAACCCTCGGCAATCTGCTCGGCCTGGGACGCCTGCTTGGCTTCATCGCGCGCGAAAGCGGCTTCGACGTCGGCACCCTCACCGTCAACTCGACGTCCGCCCGGCTCGACACGGAAGGCTGGGGCAAGGCCGAGGTGATCGCGCTGGTTGATGACTGCGCGGCCGGCCTCGTCAAAGCGGCAGCGTGAAGGCAGCGGCGACGGGTTTGCCCCCCGCTTGATGCCTCGGGCGATCAGGCGAAGAGTGGGGCGGGTTCCTGCGTGTCCGAGGCGTCCAGGCCATAGTGTGTGCTGACGCCAGCGATGAACTCAGATTGGCCACCGTAACTGGGGTGTCTGACTTTTACGGCTGTCACGCCCAGGTCCTCGAGGGCGAGTTGGGCGTCGCGGCCAATGGCGAGGACGCGGGACGGTGACAGCAGGTGGATGAGCCCGACCATGATATGCCGGCACGCCAGTCGCTCGCGGCGCGTGTGGCAGCGGTTGGACATGGGCTCGCCCGCTTCATGTGGATGGAGCGGAAAGACGTTCCAAAGAAAGACCGGCTGCCTGATCGCGATCAGCATCTGCCAGATCACGGTGGCGGTGCGCTCGGCCATGGCCGGACCATTGGTTGACCGCGCTAGCGGAGGCGTGCCCAGCAGGTCGGCGTGTGCGCTCAGATGCACTTCATCGGTCAGCGCCAGACCAGTGCGCCGGCCGCCGCGATATCCCAGATCGCGGGCTACCCAGATGGAGTCGACACCCCGATCAATCGCGGCGTCCAGAACCATGATCAAGTTATGCCGCCGAATGCGGGCGGCGTCGGGGCGATCGAAGTCCGAGCACAGATCCGAATAGGGGTTGAAGGCGTCGTCGAACCTCAAGGCGGCGACGAGTTCGACAAACTCCTCGGCGTTCTGTGGGTGGTCACTCATTGCAGCTCTTCGAACTCTATTGTGCGCTTGATGAGGTCAATCACGACCGCACCGTTGCGATGCTTCTTGAGCTCGCGGAACACCCGGAATCCTTCAAGGATCGCGCGCTCCCATTGCCAAAGGGGACGACTCTCGACCTCGTAGCCGCGGACCAGCTCATGCACGGCCTTGAGCAGGCCATAGTCGAGAGTGGTGGCGTTCCGAAACTCGGCCTGGCGTAGACCATGATTGAAGATCCACGTCGAGATGCCTTCTTCGATGATGTTGGCGCGCGCCCCGTCTTCATTCTCATCGATTTCGGGACGGCTCTTGCGTTTGAGGCGCAGCAGCGCCCGCATCGTCGGCGACCATCCAAGGATCCCGGCGAAGGCGAGGTGGAAGACGTCGTGGTATCGATAGTCGTCTGGTTCGTGGCGATTGTCGGTCAGCGGGCTGCCCAGGTTGACCCCGTTCCACTGCTGAACGACGAAGGTCCGGCCGTTTACGGTCCGCTCGATGAAGTCGACGCGCATCCGGCGCGGCAATTGCTCGTAGTCCGGAAACCCTTCATCGAACAAGGGGCCCCATTGCCGCTCGTCCGGCCAGCGACCGAGCGTCTTGACCACATTGTTCCGGGCAGCCTGCTCGAGGCTCACCTGAGCGTCATCTGCCGCCATCAGCAGTGCGCGGAAAATCTCGACGAGATCCGCCGAGAGACGGTCGCGGTTCTTCCTGATCTGCCCTTCGCTCCAATCGGCGAGGAGCACCCCCACCTTTCCGGCGAGGGCAAGCAAACGATGCTCGACCTCCTCTCCGGCTAGTGCACCGCCGAAGGGCGCGTCTGACTGCTGAAGATCCTCGAACGTCGAGGCGCCAGAGCGGCCCTTGTAGTCCCAGTCTTCGAGCTTGGCGGGGACGCTGCGCGCGATCTGGCTCAGCGGCAACTCGGCGCGAAGTGCGGCGTTCGCAAAGTACCACAGAGCGTCGCCCAGCTCTTCGATGACCTCGTCGTGATAGGCGGCGAAGGCGTCCTTGTCGCGCTGCTTCTTTTTGAGCGCGCTCAAGAGACTTCCGACTTCTCCGAACAATCCGAGGAGCACGAAGCCGAGGCCATCGGCGCCTGCCTTGTCGTTGCGATCGGTCCGGGTAGTGAAGGCCTGGTATTCGTCGAGACAGATGGGTCGGTCGCCATCGCCGAAGAGGGAGCCCTGGCTCCTTATGAGCGCGCGACCGTCGACCGCCATGCGATACCCCCTCCTAGGAATCTTGCCGCACCGGAGCCATTGACGCAAGTGAATGGCATGGCGAATTCTGCCGAAACCGATAGTACACAAGAAGAGTTAGCGGTTTTGGTCGGCGAGTGAGGGGAGACGAGATGAATTCGACTTCAGCAACGTTCCTGCACGTCACCGATGCGCACATCGCTTATGCCGGGACGACGTTGGAACGCGATGACCGCAAGACGGTCGTCGCCGGCCTGCAGCCGCAGACGCGTGAGGCCGCCCTTCGCCAGGTGTTCGAGCGGCTGGCCGAGCGCTTGACGCGCGAAGGGCGCAGCCTCGACGGTGTGATTTTTTCGGGGGACGCGCAGGACCGCGGCCGACAGGGCGGACACGAGCTCCTGCTCGATCTGCTGCTGAGCTTCTTCGGACCGCTCGGCATCACGGCCGAGCGCATCGTGGCTACGCCCGGCAATCACGATGTCGACCGCGCCTATGACCCGGGGACCGCCGAGCGCTACAGGGACTTCTGCGCCACGTGGCGCATTCGCGGATGTGTCGTGCCCTGGCTCGATGGTGTCGATGATGCTGGCTCCACGGCGCCGCATTCGCTTGTCGGCGCCGGCAAGGACTGGGCGATTTTTCCGATAAACTCGAGCAACTGGTGCCACGCGGCTGCGGTACTGCCAGAGCCGCTCGCGAGCGTGTGGGCGCAGTTGCCGCAGCTCGCGTCGGGGTCCGACACGGACAAAGAGGGCAAGCTACAACAGCAGCTCGACGCCCTCGCCCGTTACGACATGGCCCGGATTTCGGAACATCAATTGGAGCAGGTGAGACGGCTGGTAGATCGAACGCCTCGCCCGGAGCACGGGCGGCAACTGCGCGTCGCGGTGCTACATCATCATCTGCGCGCACCAAGCCTTCGGGAAGAGATCAAGGCATTTTCCGACATCTCCAATCTCGAGCAGGTGCGGGCATTTCTGCGCGATCGCGAGTTCGACGTTGTCATTCACGGCCACAAGCATGAACACGCCGCCCAGTTTGACCATGTCTACGATCACGGCGGTGACACGGCCCGGCGCCTCTTGGTCGTCTCCGGTGCCACCTTCGAAGCCGGCCGCGAGACCGATGCAGTGCGTCTGCTGACGTTTGGAGGGCTGCCCTATACCCCCTCGATCCGCGTTGAGCCGATCCCGCTGCAACGAGGCGGCGTGGATACCGCCCTCGCTCCAGCTACGACGAGACGCCTTTGGGCGTCTCAGAGCCTTCCGAACGGCCCGACGACGATTCAGGGGAGCGACATCGATGAGGTGTATGAACGGGTCGTGGCCGTGGGCGGCGCGGAAGCGGAAGGCAATACCCTCGTCGTTCACCTCGATTTGCAGGCGACGGACACCGACGAGCTGCCGCTGCCGGCCAGCTATCCAATGGCGGAGCCTCTGGAACCCGGCGCCCGTCAGGAGTGGCTGCGCGAGCTTGTCGGTTGGTGGCAATTGGGCCGCTCGAAGCTGGAGCAGCGTATGCCCTTCGTTCATGGCAGCCGCCTGCGACGTTTCGGAGGAAAGATCGACCAGATCGATCGCATCAAGAAGCTGCTCGAGCAGAAGGCAAGCACGCGCGCCCTCGCCGTTCTGGTCGACCCGTTTCGTGATTTTACCGCGGATGGCAGCAACGAGGAGTTTGCCTCCTTCAGCCTTGTCGAGTTCAAGCGAAGGAGTCTCGGCAACGGACGCCATGCGGTGGAAGTGATCGCCTTCTACCGCGCGCAGGAATTTGCGCGGTGGTGGCCAATCAACGTCGCAGAGCTGCGATCGCTGCAACTTGAGGTGTGCCGACACCTCAACTTTGCGCCCGGGCGGATCACGACGATCGCCGCCGACGCCAGAACGCATTCGCGCAGTCCGACCCAAGTCGCAATGCCAATCGTTGACCGCTGGCTCGACCAGGCACCGGAGCGGCTTCACGCGCTTGCAAATGCGCTCGTTCAACGAGGGCCGCGCAGCGAAAAGGAAAGACTTGCGGTCGAGGGCTGGAGGCGATGCCTCACCGAACTCGAAGATGTAGCCAACAACTACAATCCCGACGGCGTCCCCGTCGCCGTCGAGGGTCTCGAGGTTTTGGCCTCCTACATGCAGATCAGCGTCGATGACGACACCGAACTGGCACATTTCGTTCGCGAGTTGACACGGCTGGCCGAGGACAATCGAGGTTTCGAAAATGGCGTCCGCGATAGAGCGGCGTTCGACACCTGGTCCCGAAGAACGCTGCTTTCGATCGCCGACCTGCGCGACATGACGGCGCGGAGGTTGGCGGCAGCCTAGTGGGGTCGGCAGGATGGCGCGGCGAGCGACTAGAGTATGCCCCATGCGCGATAGCGGCCTCTCCCGGTCACCTCACGAACGCCGAGTTCTCCGATGAGATTGAGGGCGCCGCGCTGCGTCACCCTCGCCGCCTTCGCAATCATCGGCGCCGACACGATCGGCCGCGACAATACGAGGTCGATCGTGGTCGGCAGGCCGCTCGACGAGCGGCGGCCGTTCAGGCGGCGGGACATCTGCTCGCGCGCCTGAGCCAGGCGGGCAATTTCCTTCATGCCGCTCTCGGCCGACGCCGACATGGCATCTAGGAAGGCGAGGATACGGGTCAGGCGGTTTGGGGATCGCCGGCGCTCTCTTTGCACGGCCTTCAGCCCGACATTGAAGCCGAACAGGTGCGAGGCCACCTTGCCTCGCGCCCGAAGATAGGCGCTCACGAACTGGCCACCGAGCCAGTGCTGGCGCTGCATCGGTTCGAGGGATTCCCAGGCTTCCCAGATCAGCGCCGCAGCAACCGTCGGAGGCAGGTCCGCCACGTCGGCTAGAACACGCTTCCATTGCGTCAGGCGATCCACCTCGTCCCAGTCGGTATCGCGAACAACCAAGTCGCCGACGACAAGCGCCGAGCGGCCACCCGCTTTGCGATCAGAAACTCGATCGATCAGGCGTTGGGACTGCTCGAGGAGCGCATCGACATTGGCGAGCTCCTGAGCGAGCGGATCGTCGCCCTCCAACAGATGGAGGTCGGCCGCCGTATCGACGAATGCACTCCCCTCCCCTTCCGCGGCCTCGTGCTCCTGTTCCTCGTATCCTGTGAGCGCGCCGATCCCGGCATCGCTGACGGCCCAGCCGGGCTTGGCGCCGGCGATGCGGCGTCGAGCCCGCAGGATTCGGTGGGCGATCGTCAGCTCATGCGTCGGCGCCCGAACGTCCATGCGCTCATCGTGGAGAACGAGGTCCTCGACGTGGACAAGCTCGCCGCCCACCCACATGCTGGCGGCCGCGTCGAAGAAGTGGCGGCGCTCGACAAAGCCTTCTCCGACCGGACTGCGGCGCACCTGCTCATCCAGCCGGGCCAGTTGGTCTTCCGCTCTCCCGATGGCAGGAAGCAAGGTCTGCAGAGGCAGGCTTTCGATAGTGTAACCCATTGGTGCCGCACGCCATTATTCTCTATACGGAAGCTATCACGGGTTTCGCTTCCGTCATAGCGACGGATTCTCCGGCGCGCGTACTATACAGACGCGCCAGGCCTTCGGGTCTGAACAGCAGGGCGCCGATCGGTGCTCAAGTCGACGAGAATGCCCGTTTCCCGGGGTTTGTCGGGTACCTATAGGCGAAAAGGCCGCTCAAGAGACGTTTACAAACGATCGGTTATCCTTATCCTCTGCATTTGGAAACCCGCTCCAAAACGCACTCTCAGGCGCTCCGGATGGCCGCTGACACGCAAAATAGAAGCTCCCGTCGACCACAGGGCCGGCAAATCGGCTACGCGCGCGTCTCAACGGACGAGCAGGCTACCGCAGCGCAGGAAATGGAGCTGCGCGCGGCCGGCTGCGAGACAATCGTCGAGGAGCACGGCTCCGGCGCCTCCCGTGCCCGCCCTGCCCTCGCGAGGCTGGTCCGGGAGATCGGCGCCGGCGACACGCTCGTCGTGGTGCGGCTCGACCGCTTGGCACGCTCGGTCAGCCACCTGCTGGAGGTGATCGAGGACCTGACGACGAAGGGCGCGCATTTCCGGTCGCTGCGGGATCCAATCGATACCACGACGCCGCAGGGGATGTTCTCGCTGCAGGTCCTCGGCGCCGTGGCCCAGCTCGAGCGCGCGCTGATCTCCGAGCGCACCAAGGCCGGCATCAGGGCAGCGAAATCAAAGGGCAAGCTGCCGGGCAACCCCGGCATCCGCGAACGCCAGCCGGAGGCCCTGGCGAAGGTGACTGCCGCGCAAAAGGCGGCTTTCGGCGCCCGGATTCAAGCGACGGTCAACCAATGGCTGCCGACGGTTCGGCGCATGCGCCCTGACCATACCTGGGACGACATCGCCCGCGTCCTCAAGCAGCGGGGTCTCAACTGGACACCGGAACGCCTCCGCCGGGCGGTCAAGTGGCTAGTCGCCGAGCACCTCGCCGATCCTGCCCTGCTAAAGAAGTCCCCTCCCCGCCTGCCGGAAGACCGGCTGATGACGCTGGTCGCCGGGATTCACGCGTCCAATCCGGAGCTCACCCTGCGCGAGATCGCTGGCCAGCTCGAGCGTTTGCACGAACGGACGCCCCGCGGCGGCTCGAAGTGGTCGCCGTCCTCGGTCAAGAACCTCATCGACCGTGCCCGTCGCATCGGATTGATCGACGTCGAGCCCGGGATAACCGCGGCGGCCGAATAATCCGGCCGTCATGGCGTTTTCGGCTTCTGCAGGGTCTTCAGCAGCGCCGGCGACACGCGAAGGTCCGAGCTTTCGTCGGCATCGCCGGGCTGCGGTTTGCCAACCGTTGCGTTCGCCGGCTTGGATGCCTCGAGTTTTGCCCGGACCAGGGCCATGATCATCGGCCAGGTCGAGAATTTCCCGTCTCGGGCGCGGTCGGTCAGGCTGCGCAGATAGCCGCCGGCGTTGCTGATCTGGTCGGTCCGCTGCAGGATCGCCGCCAGCGTGATCGCGGCGTGCTGATCGCCCATGACCTCCCGCGCTTCGCGCCAGGCGCTTGGGCTGATTCCGAGGAACGGCCGGGCCAGTTCGGCCGCCGCCAGAAAATCGCGCCAGTTTCGGATGATTCCGCCCTGCGCCAGGTCCTGCAGGCTCGGGCATGCGTCCAGCACGATCCCCAAGGGCAGCTCCCGTCGCGGCAGGCTCCGCAGGTTGTCGGGTTCCGCGGCGGTGCCGCCCGCTTCATCTTCTTTTCGTAAGCCGCTTTCAGATTCAGATCTGGGGTTTGGGTTTGAATTCTGTATGTGGCGACCACTATGGGACTCATTGGCGTCCAGATTCTTGGATTCTGCGAATGTTTCCAGTACCTCACGGATCTCGGTGTAGAGGCCGTGCAGGTCGACGCAGATGTCCTCGACAAGCTGGCGAGGTGCCGACCGCGGCAGTCGGCCGACGATCGCCTGGTAGGTCCGCAGCACGCCTGCCCAGTTGCCCGGCACGTTCTCCTCGATACCGGCGTCGATCAGCTTCACGATATCCCGCCGCAGCAGCGTCAGGCGCTCCTTGGCGACCCGGAACGCGTTCTTCTCGGCTCTGATAGCCTCAGCCAGGTCCTCGAACTCCTGAGCCCGGGCGACGATCGGCGACAGATCGAAGCCATAGGCCTGCTCGATCTCCCCTCCCCTGCCCTTGCGCGCGAAGCGCTTGCCGTTGGGGCTGTCTCGGCGAATGATCAGGCCGCAGTCGACGAGCACGGCTAGATGCCGGCGGAGCGTTGTTGGCGGCATGCCATTGGCGCGTGCTGCCAGCGCCTCGTTGGACGGCCAGACGATGAGCTCGCCATCGGCCGAGAGCTGAGGCTCGAGGTGGAAGGTCAATAGGGCATTCAGGAGCGTCAGCGAGCGGTCTGTCGCGCCGAGCAGCTCCTTGGCGTCACGGATGGTGTAAAACACCTTCCACTTGTCGACAGTGGCGCCCTGCGGTGCCGATTTTGCCGTGACCTGGCTTGCGATCATGCCAAGCGTCATCGACCGCCGCCCAAAGGGCGTCGTTGAGATATGCGTCTGCATCTTTCATCACCTATTGCTAGGCAATAGAAATCCGCTCGCCGAATCGACGCTCATGGCCCAAGGGCCTTGACTGGGATTCCGGGAAGTGCGATTCTCTCGTCACCACAACTGAGAAGGGCTTCCGGAATGTCGTTTCGGGGGCCTTTTTCTTTGCCCGGGTTGCTATTTTCCGCTTTCCGGGTTGGAAATTGTCAGGTGACAATCCAGCCGAAAGCGATTGTTTTTCAGTGCGTTGCTCCTTTCGGTGAGGTGGTGGATTTGCCTTCGTGGCTCTCACCGAACTCTTTGAGGAGCTCCGGCAAGCGGCGCTGAAGGAAACTGGCGAAGCTGCTGTTGTCCGACACGAGCCTGACCTTGCCGCCCTTCTTTTCGATCCAAGCTACGCGGTCCGATGATGGCGGCCGGCGCTTCGTCGGCCGCTTCGGCGTACCGGCAGCATCGAGGACGATCGCAAACCGCCGATCACTATCAGCCGTCTTAAACGCGTCGTCAGACACCACGTCGCTGAGCTTGTCTCGGGCACCTGGATGCTCGAGCGCCTTGGCGAGTTGGAGCCACCTCGGCCGGCCAACCTTTGGCGCCGGCCCGATCGCCACGATGAGCTCGTCGCCCAAGACCTGCGACACCGTAAGCAGGCGCGAGACCTCTGGCTTGTCGACGTTGAGCGCTGCGGAAAGCGTATCGCGGTCAAAGCCGCGGGACTCCATTTGCATGGCGAAACGGGCGCGCTCGATAAACGACAGGTCCTCACGCGGCCCGTTCTCCTGGCCTTGCAGGATCACCATTTCCTTGTCGGAAAGCGCCCGGATGATCGCCTTGACTGGGCGGCCAAGTTCCTGGGCGACGCGCCACCGGCGATGTCCGGCCGCGATCTGGTAATGGCCGTCTTCCGACGGGTCCGGCCGTGCAATGATCGGGATCTGCTGGCCATTCTCGGCGATCGCGGCCTTGAGTTCCTGAAACCGGGCGTCGGTGGTCGAGGGAATGCGGTCCGACACGATCGACGGGCTGAACAGAGCCGCATCGATCTCTTGCGTCGTCTCTCGGGTGGCGAGTTCCTCCCTCAGCGCCTTGGCCTGTGCCGCTTCGGCGGTGAGGCGATCAAGCCCGAGACTCATGGCCCTGACCGCGCCCGAGGGTCGCGCGGGTGGCACCGATGCCTCGCCGGACGGGTTCGGCTTGCCGGCGGCGACCAATCCCTGAAGAATGTCCCTGCCCCGTCCATCTGGCTTTTTCACTTGGGCGCCCTCCCCCAAGCCTGCAGAACCAGTTTCTCGATGTCGCCGTTGACCGCATCCATGGATTCGATGGCGCGGTCGTAGGTCTGGCGGTGCATGGACTCGCGCGGCGCCTCATAAACGGTCTGCTTAGACAGGCCAGCGTCGGAAATGGCTGTCGACTTGACCATCATCGGCGTCAATACACGCTCACCGAAGAGGCTGCGCAAAAAGGCGACGATCTGGTTCTGTGGCCCGTCGTTCGGTTCGTGGCGCGTCACCAGATAGCGCATCCAGTCGTAGTCGAGGTTGCCGCCATTATCGCGAACGACCGAGAGGAGTTGCGAAGTCATGGCCAGGAACTGGTTCATCGAGGCCACGTCCAGCATCTGCGGATGGACCGTGATCAGGACCGCGGTAGCTGCGCACAGCGCCGACATCGTGAGAAAGCCAAGCTGGGGCGGGCAATCGATCACGACGACGTCGTAACTGTCGGCGACGCTGTGCAGGGCGCTGGCGACCCGCATGAAGAACAAGCCGTCGCCGTCGTTCTCGCCGCTCGCAAGGACACGCGGCGTGTCGTGCTCGAACTCGTGCAGTTCGAGATTCCCCGGAACGAGATCGAGACCGGCGAAGTAGGTCTTGCGGACGATTTCAGCGAGAGGGCGCCGATTGCTGTCGTAGCGGATCGCGCCATAGAGCGTCTGGTTCTCGTCGACGTCGAATTCCGGCTGATAGCCGAACAGGGCCGACATGGACGCCTGAGGATCGAGATCGACAGCCAGCACGCGAAACCCGCGGAGCGCAAGGTATTGCGCCAGATGGGTAGCGGTCGTGGTCTTGCCGGAGCCGCCCTTAAAGTTGGTGACGGCTATCACCTGAAGATGCTCATCGCCCTTGCGCCAGGGCACATAGGACGTCTTGCCCTTGGTCAGGTGGTGGCGGAGGGCGTGGATCTGATCGAGCGTGTATCGGCGGCGACCCGGGGCACTTTTTTCAGGAATGGGGCCATCTTCGTCGGTCGCCAGACTTCTGATATAGCTTTCGGTCAGGCCAAGCAGTTTGGCGGCTTCGGCGGTCGAGAACGTTCGGAGCTCCTTCTTGGCCTCCGGCGGGAATAGGCGCTCTCGCAAAACCTGGAGCTGTGAGCCCAGGGCCTGCGAGTCTTCCCAGATCGTTTGATCAAACGCCTGGGGCCCACTTGGTCGCAAATTCGCGGCTGCGTTGGTGTTCATCGTGAAAGTCGCAAAAGAGAGCCATTCTGCCAAATTTCCGCAAATTGATCCGACTCCCATCTATCGGTCAAGGAATTTTGGGTTAACGCTTCCCTAACGCGCGCTATCCGATTCCTGTAGCCGTTTGTTCCAACTAGTTTTTTCGGGATATTGTCAGATGACAACCCGAAAGCGACCCGCGTCCATCTCGAACGCTGGCACGCTACTTCAAGCGCAACAGACCCGACTCACCATTCTTCGTCACCCCGTCAGAAACGCCGGGGTGACCCGCTGAGCATCCTTGGTTCTTATCGCGACCCAACGACACACGGACGCGCGGATCAGGCGATGGCGGGGCAATTGGCGGCAGAGGATGGAGCGGAGCACCCGCGTACGGGCAGCGTTCCCGCGCGCATCAACGCGTCCCATCACCGCTTGATCCGCAAGCTCCGCGATGCGCTAGGCGATGCGATCTGCCGTGCCCTCGACGACAGCAGTGTCGTCGAGATCATGGTTAATCCGGACGGCCGGCTGTTCGTCGAGCGGCTCGGGCAGGGGATGGAGATGTTGGCCGCGCTCGATCCCGGAGCGGCCGAGATCATCATCGGCAGCGTCGCGCATGCGCTGCAAACCGAGGCCGATGCGGAGCAACCTATCATCTCGGGCGAGTTGCCGATTGGTGGTCACCGGTTCGAAGGCTTGCTGCCGCCGATCGTGTCGGCGCCGAGCTTCACCATCCGCCGGCGAGCGTCGCGGCTCATCCCGCTCGACGACTATGTCGGGGAAGGGATCATGACCGCTCTCCAGGCCAAGGCGATCCGCGACGCCATCACAGCTCGCTTGAACATCGTGATCTGCGGCGGCACCGGCTCGGGCAAGACCACGCTCGCCAACGCCGTGATCGCAGAGATCGTTTCGACGTCGCCGCAGGACAGAATGGTGATCCTCGAGGACACCGCCGAGATCCGCTGCGCGGCCGAGAATGCTGTTGCGCTCCACACCTCCAATGCCGTCGACATGGCGCGGCTGCTCAAGAGCACGATGCGCCTCAGGCCCGATCGCATCATCGTCGGCGAGGTCCGCGATGGTGCGGCGCTGACATTGCTCAAGGCATGGAACACGGGACATCCGGGCGGCGTCACGACCGTCCATTCCAACAGCGCGCTCTCGGCCCTGCGGCGCCTCGAGCAGCTGACGGCCGAGGTCAGCCAACAGCCAATGCACGCGGTGATCGGCGAGGCGGTCGACCTCGTCGTTTCGATTGAGCGGGCCGGCATGAGCCGGCGCGTGCGCGACGTGATGCGCATCAGCGGATTCAACGGCTCGCACTACCAGACCATCCATTGCCCCCAGCTCGATGAGGACAGCCATGCCGCATGATCTCCGCAGAATCGCAACCACTGGCGTGACGCTCGTCGTGCTCTGCCTCGCGCTCGCGACGCCGGCGCTGGCCAGCTCGGGCGGTGGTGGTCTGCCTTGGGAGCAGCCGCTGCAACAGATTCAGGAATCGATCACCGGCCCGGTGGCCGGCTTCATCGCCCTGGCGGCCGTGGCGATCGCCGGCGGCATGTTGATCTTCGGCGGCGAGCTCAACGATTTCGCCCGCAGGCTCATGTACGTGGTGCTGGTTGCCGGAATCCTCCTCGGCGCCACGCAGATCGTCGGCCTGTTCGGCGCGAGCGGCGCCTCGATCGGTACTCCCGCCGACGAGGCGCCGCAGGCGAGGGCAGGGGAGCCGGACAATGGCTGAAGCCAGCGTTCCGCTCGCCCGCTCGCGGATTCATCGGGCGCTGTCGCGCCCGAGCCACCTGATGGGCGCCGACCGCGAGCTCGTGCTCCTGACGGGGCTCGCTACGGTCATCCTGATCTTCGTCGTCCTGACGTGGTTCTCCGCGCTGTTCGGGGCCGCGGTCTGGATCATCGTGATCGGCGCGCTGCGGGTCATGGCCAAGGCCGATCCGATGATGCGCCAAGTCTATGTGCGCCACATCGGCTACCGGCCGAGCTACCGCCCGACTTCCACGCCGTGGCGGAGGTACTGATCCCATGGTTGCGCTGCGCCGCTTCCGCAATCCCGGACCGTCCTTTGCCGACCTTGTACCCTATGCGGGCCTCGTCGACGATGGCGTCATCCTGCTCAAGGACGGCTCGCTGATGGCGGGCTGGTACTTTGCCGGCCCGGATTCGGAAAGCTCGACCAATCAGGAGCGCAACGAGGTCTCGCGGCAGATCAACGCGGTCCTGTCCAAGCTTGGTTCGGGCTGGATGATCCAGGTCGAGGCGGTCCGCGTGCCGACCACGGCCTACCCCCCGGCCACGGCCTCGTTCTTCGCTGACGCAGTGACCCGCGCGATCGATGAGGAGCGCCGCCGGCATTTCGAGGCCGAGCGAGGGCACTATGAAAGCCAGCACGCGCTCATCCTTACCTACCGGCCGCCGGAGCGGCGCCGCTCGGCAATGACACGCTACGTCTATTCAGACGACGAAAGCCGGTCGGCGACCTATGCCGACCTTGTGCTTGACAGCTTCCGCAGTTCGGTGCGGGAGGTCGAACAGTATCTCGGCAACGTGCTGTCCATCCGGCGCATGGTGACGCGCACGGTCCTCGAGCCGGAGACAGGGCGCGAGGCCAGCTATGACGAGCTCTTCCAGTTCATCCGCTTCTGCATAGGCGGCGAGAACCATCCGGTGCGCCTGCCGGAGATTCCGATGTATCTCGACTGGCTGGCGACGGCCGAGTTCCACCATGGGCTCTCGCCGGTGGTCGACGGCCGCTACCTTGCCGTGGTGGCGATCGACGGTTTCCCGGCCGAAAGCTGGCCGGGCATCCTCAACAGCCTCGACCTGATGCCGCTGACCTATCGGTGGTCCAGCCGCTTCATCTTCCTTGACGACCAGGAGGCGCGCCAGAAGCTCGAACGCACGCGCAAGAAGTGGCAGCAGAAGGTGCGGCCCTTCTTCGACCAGCTTTTCCAGACGCAAAGCCGCTCGGTCGACCAGGACGCAATGCTGATGGTGGCCGAGGCCGAGGATGCAATCGCCGAGGCGTCCTCGCAGCTCGTCGCCTATGGCTACTACACGCCGGTGATCGTCATGTTCGACACCGACGAGAAGAGGCTGCGCGAGCACGCTGAGGCGGTGCGGCGGCTCGTCCAGGCCGAAGGCTTCGGCGCGCGCATCGAGACGCTCAACGCAACGGAGGCCTATCTCGGCAGCCTGCCGGGCAACAGCTACGCCAATGTGCGCGAGCCGCTGGTTAACACGCGCAACCTCGCCGATCTCATCCCGGTCAATTCGGTATGGTCGGGCAGCGCGACCGCGCCATGCCCGTTCTATCCGCCCAACTCGCCGCCACTGATGCAGGTCGCCAGCGGCTCTACCCCGTTCCGGCTGAACCTCCATGTAGACGACGTCGGCCATACCCTGATCTTCGGTCCGACGGGCTCGGGCAAGTCGACCCTGCTGGCGCTGATCGCGGCGCAGTTTCGCCGTTACGAGAACGCGCAGGTCTTCGCCTTCGACAAGGGCCGCTCCTTGCTGCCGCTGACGCTGGCCGCCGGCGGCGATCACTACGAGGTCGGGGCAGGGGAGGGGGCGACCGCGCTCGCCTTCTGCCCGCTGGCCGAGCTCGGGACCGACGGCGATCGAGCGTGGGCGGTCGAATGGATCGAGACGCTGGTCGCGATGCAGGGCGTCAAGGTCACACCAGATCACCGCAATGCCATCGCGCGCCAGGTCGGGTTGATGGCGTCGGCCCGCGGCCGCTCGCTCTCGGACTTCGTCAGCGGTGTGCAGCTGCGCGAGATCAAGGACGCGCTGCTGCACTACACCGTCGACGGCCCGATGGGGCAACTCCTTGATGCCGAACAGGATGGGCTCACGCTCGGTTCGTTCCAGACCTTCGAGGTCGAGGAATTGATGAACCTGGGCGAGCGGAATCTCGTTCCAGTCCTGCTCTATCTCTTCCGCCGCATCGAAAAGCGCCTGACCGGCGCGCCGAGCCTGATCGTTCTGGACGAGGCCTGGCTGATGCTTGGGCATCCCACCTTCCGCGACAAGATCAGGGAATGGCTTAAGGTGCTGCGCAAGGCCAACTGCGCCGTAGTGCTGGCCACCCAGTCGATCTCGGACGCGGAGCGCTCCGGCATCATCGATGTCCTCAAGGAAAGCTGCCCGACCAAGATCTGCCTGCCCAACGGAGCGGCACGCGAGCCCGGCACGCGTGAGTTCTACGAGCGGATCGGCTTCAACGAGCGGCAGATCGAGATCGTCGCCACGGCGACGCCGAAGCGGGAATACTACGTCGCATCGCCTGAAGGTCGGCGCCTGTTCGACATGGCGCTCGGACGCGTCACGCTCGGCTTCGTCGGCGCCGCCAGCAAGGACAACATCAAACGCATTCAGGAACTGGCCGAGGCCCATGGCGCGCACTGGCCCGTCGCCTGGCTCACTGAAAGGGGAATTGCAGATGCGCAGATACTCCTCGAGCGCTAGGCTCTTTGCCGCATCGTTGCTCGCGATGAGCCTGGCAAGTGCGGGACCTGCCCGGGCGAGCGCCGTTCCTGGCGTGGCCACAGAGTGGACGCAGCTGCTCAACAACGCCGAGCTGATCAACCTGACAGGCCAGTCGGCCGAGCAGATCAGCCACCAGGTGACCCAGATCACGCAACTGGCCGAGCAGATTCAGAACCAGCTCAAGATCTACGAGAACATGCTGCAAAACACATTGCAGCTTCCCGACCACGTCTGGGGCCAGGCGGAGGCAGACCTGCAGCGCCTGCAGCAGCTCGTGTCGCAGGGGCAGGGGATCGCGTTTTCGATGGGCAACATCGATGACGTGCTGAAGCAGCGCATCCAGAGCTACGCCGATTTCAAGACCGGGCTCGAGAATGGCGAGAGCTTTTCGGACAGCTACCAGTCCTGGTCGGACACCAATCGCGATACGATCGCCGCCACGCTGCGGGCTGCCGGGTTGACCTCCGACCAGTTCAGCACGGAGGAGGGGACGATGGCCCAGCTCCGAACCGCGTCGGAAACCGCCGTTGGCCAGATGCAGGCGTTGCAGGTGGGCCACGAGATCGCCGCCCAGCAGGTCGAACAGGCGCAGAAGCTGCGCGGCCTTGTGGCGCAGCAGATCGCCATGACGGCGACGTGGTATCAGTCCGAGCAGGCCGAGAAGGATCTCGCGCAGACACGCCGCGAGGAGTTCTTCAATGCGACGCCGCCGTCAACGTCCGGCGGACAGGAAATGGAGCCACGCTGGTGATGAAGATCGTCGTCATCGTGGCGAGCCTCGTAGCCATCTTCGTCATTGGAATCACGATCTGGTTCCAGACTCAGCAGCCGGGATCACCGTCGCCGGCCGGCGCGGTCGAGGCGCCGCGGCAATACGACACGACGGGCGGCCAGGAGATGCGCCCCCGCTGGGACAGCAGCGGAGGGCAGAGCAATGACGCCGCCGGCAACTAGGCTGCTCGTCTTCGTCGCTCTCGCCATAGCGCTCCAGGTCCATCCGGCCGTCGCGCAGGACGGTTCGCTGCTGACCGATCTCGAGAACGAGATCGCCACGGCCTCCCAGGGCTGGGAATCGACGGTGATGCAGGCGGCGCGCTCATTGTTCTGGATTCTCGCCGGCATCGAGCTCGCGATCGCCGCGGTGTGGCTCGCGATCTCGTCCGCCTCGCTCGACACCTGGTTCGCCGAGCTCGTACGGCGCATCCTCTTCATCGGTCTGTTTGTGTTCATCTTGGAGCAGGGACCGGGCTTCGCGCGCGCTGTCGTCGACAGCCTGTTCCAGATCGGCGCCGGTGGCGGCTCGGCCTCTCCCGCCAACGTCTTCAATGCCGGCCTGCAAGTCGCGAGCGAAATGTCGGAGAAAGCGCGGTTTGGCCTGTTCGAGGACAATGCTCTGGCGATCGCGGCTGTCTTCGCCATGGTGATCGTCGTCATCTCTTTCAGCCTCGTCGCCGCGATCTTCGTTGCCGTGATGGCCGAGATGTATGTCGGCCTCCTCGCCGGCATGATCATGCTCGGCCTTGGCGGTTCGAGCTTCACCAAGGACTTTGCCGTCCGTTACCTGGTCTACGCCTTCTCCGTCGGCATGAAGCTGATGGCGCTGGTGATGATCGCGCGCATCGGCTCCGAGGTGCTGATCAACCTGGCCAACAACTCGTCCGCGGGCAATGACGAATTCCTCTCAACGCTGGCGATCGGCGGCATCTCGGTCGTCGTCTTCGTCATCGCCACGTATGTGCCCAACATCGTCCAGGGTGTGGTCCAGGGCGTCTCGGTTACCGGCGGCATGGAAGCCATCCGCCATGGCGGGCAAGCCGCGAGCTTCGCCGCTGGCGGGGCCGCCCTTGCCTGGGGCGGCGCTCGGGCAGGGGCGGCCGCCTATTCGGACGCGCGCGCTGCCGGCAGCGGCTTTGGCGCGGCAGCGCTCAAGGGCATGACAAGTGGCGTCGGGGCGGCGAGCGGCGCGGTGGCCTCGGCAGCGCGCGACAAATCGATTGGCGTGCCGGGAACCTGGGGCGCCTCGACGCTGGGGCTCGCCAACGCCAAGCTCGACCAGAGCCTCGGCCGGCCAGGGCCACGTCCTTCCTCTGACGACAAGGCGTGACGATGGCCGCTGCAAAACCACCTGAGAACCCCTATCTCGCTGCGCGCCAGGAATGGAACGAGCGCTACGGCTCTTATGTGAAGGCTGCGGCCTCGTGGCGCATCGTCGGCGTCACTGGCATGCTGATGGCTGGGATTGGTTTCTCCTACGCGCTCTATCAGAGCACGCAGGTCAAGCTCGTCCCCTACATCGTCGAGGTCGATAAGCTGGGGACGGCCGCCAGCATCGGGTTCCCGCAGCAGATCGAATATGCCGACCCGCGCGTCGTGCGCGCGACGCTCGGCAGCTTCGTCGCCAACTTCCGCTCCGTGACGCCCGATGCGGTCGTCCAGAAGCAATACATCGACAGGGCCTACGCGCTTCTGCGCAGCGGCGATCCGTCGACGCAGAAGGTCAACGCCTGGTTCCGCGGCAATTCTCCGTTCGATCGCGCCAGGACGCTGACGGTCGCCATCGAGGTGACCAACATCGTACCGCTGTCGAACCAGAGCTATCAGGTCGACTGGACCGAGTATGAGCGCGACCGGCAGGGCAAGGAACTCGCCGTGCGCCGCTTCCGCGGCGTCGCCACCGTGACGCTGACCCCGCCGCAGGACGAGGCGGTGATCCGGCTCAATCCGATCGGCCTCTATCTGACCGACTTCGACTGGACGGCGCAGCTATGAGCGCCCGGAGGTATTTTCTGATGACGTCATCTCGATTCCGGCGCGGTGTGCTTTGCGCTGGATTGCTGGCTATTGCCGCTGCCGCGCCTGCGGTCGCGCAGGACCTCAGTGGCAATGAAGTGCGCGGCACGGCGCTGTCGGACCAATGGCAGAACGGGCAGGGCGTGGTGACACGGGGTCCGGACGGCCAGGTCATCTTCCTCTATGGCGAGATTCAGCCCTCGGTCGTTTGTGCACCGCTACAGGTCTGCGATATCGAGCTGCAGCCCGGCGAGATCGTGCGCGACGTGCTGGTGGGCGACACGGTGCGCTGGAAGGTGGAGCCGGCGACGTCGGGGGCGCCCGGCGCGCAGGCGGTGCACCTCATCGTCAAGCCGGCCGAAGCCGGGCTTGTGACCTCGATGGTGGTGACCACGTCGCGGCGGACCTACCACATCCAGCTCAAGTCGCATCACAGCCAGTACATGGCCCGCACCGGCTTCGACTATCCCGAGGACATCGACGCGCGCTTCGCCGAGATCAACACCCGCATGGAAGCGAGCATCGTACCTGGCGCCGGCGTGCCGGCCGACCAGCTCAATTTCGCCTTCAGTGTGTCGGGTTCGGCCCGCTGGAAACCGACCCGCATCTACAGCGACGGGATGAAGACTTACATCCAGTTCCCATCGGCCGTGTCTGGTCAGGACGCGCCGGTGCTGTTTGTCGTCTCCGGCGGCCAGAACCGCATCGTCAACTACCGCATGAACGGTACCATGATGGTGGTTGACTACTACATTGACCAAGCGATCCTGGTTTCGGGGGTCGGCAGCCGCCAGCAGAAGATCACCATCAGGCGGGGAGGGTAGGGCGATGACGCAAGTCTCTCTTGCCGGCCGTGTTCTCGCTGCGCTGCTTCTCGCCGTTAGCCTGGCGGCTTGCCAGACGCTCGGCGGCACCGGTCTTGTCGCCAGCACGGTGACCACCGAACTGACGCCGGAGGCAGCGACATCGATCGCCGGCGACATGGTGGGGCGCTTTGCCGAACAGGTCGGGCCGGGCAACACCACGATCGTGCTCGCTCCAGACGGCTCCGTCTTCGGCCAGGCACTCGAGGCGTCGTTGAAAGGCTGGGGCTATGCGATAGTCACCGATCAGCAGACCAAGGGCACCGAGACGGTGCCGCTTGCCTATGTAGTCGACGCCTTCGAGGGGAGCGTGCTGGTTCGGCTTTCGACCAGGAGCGTCGACATCACACGCATGTACAAGCTGGGCGCGACGGGCGCCGAACCGGTGAGCCCGGTCTCGGTGATGCAGCGCGGCGGGCCGACCTCATGACTGAGTCGCTCAGGCTCGGTGGCGTCGACGAGAAGGGGCCGCGCATCCGCCGCCTCAACCGCGTGCCGATCATTGTCGCGATCGTGCTCGTCGTCGCATTCTTCGCGGTCATCATCTACGGCCTGACGTCACGCGGATTGCAGTTCGGCGGTGAGCCGACCGCGCCAAGCACAGTTCGGCCGGCCACCACGGATGCCGACCAGCTCAAGCGCGGGATCCCGGATGGCATCATCGGAGAGCCAGCGCCGGTGGTCCTGCAGCCCACGCCAACCGAAACGCTGGTGACAACGACAAATCCCTTCGGGCCGGCGAAAGCCGACGATGTCGTCACGCCGGAACGGCCTACCCTCGAACCGGAAGAAATCTGGCGGGCGCGCCTCGAGCGGGAACAGCAGGAACAATGGCTGCGCGAACTGCAGCGCCAGCGCATGGCAAGCCTGCAAGCGGACGCTGCGGCGCTGGACTCGCCGATCGCCGTAGACGTCGGCAATGTCGGCGAGACGGCTGCCGCTTCGAACGCGAATCTTCCCGCCGGCGCAACGCCGGCCGTGAACCGGCCGCTGAGCGCGCTCGATCTCTACGCGGCCGCCATGCAGGCCGGCGCGGAGAACACCGATCCGAATGGCCAAGCGGCGAAGGAGGACTTCTTCAATCAGGATATTGCCGACCTCGGCTATCTGCCCAAGTCGGTTGTGCCGCAGATGTCGCCCTATGAGCTCAAGCGGGGCTCGGTGATCCCGGCGACGCTGGTGACCGGCATCAATTCCGACCTTCCCGGCCGCATCACCGCGCAGGTGTCGCAGAACGTCTATGACAGCGCCACCGGCCGGCATCTGCTGATCCCGCAAGGCAGCAAGCTCTTCGGCCGCTACGATTCCAAGGTCGCCTTCGGCCAGAACCGCGTGCTGGTGATCTGGACCGACATCATCTTCGCCAACGGGTCGACGTTGCAGATCGGCGGCATGGCCGGCACGGACGCCGCGGGCTATGGCGGCTTCTCCGATAAGGTCGACAACCATCTGTTCGAGACCTTCGGCTCGGCGATCCTGGTGGCGCTGATCGGCGCCGGCACCGAGATGATGTTGCCGCAAGACAGCAACAATACCGGCAACAATGCCGAGAATTCCGCGCGTGAATCTTTCGCCGAGACTTTCGGCGAGATCTCGCAACAAACGGTCTCGAAGAACCTCGATGTCCAGCCGACCCTGGAGATCCGGCCGGGCTATCAGTTCAACGTCCTGGTCGACCAGGACATGGTGTTTCCGGGGGCTTTTCAATGATCGCGATGTCGGTCGCCGGCACGGACCCGTGTTGCAGACCCTTTCCGCCCTCGGCCATCGTTTTCTGGAATCGAATTATATTGAACGAGCTTTTCCTCCACCTGATCGACACGCTGTCCCTGCCGCTCGACGAGCGCGGGGCCCGCCGTGCCCTGCGCGATTTCGCGGAGGAAGCAGGGTTCACCTATTTCGCCTACCTCTACCTGAAAGGTCCGGAGACCTTCGTCGTCTCCAACTATCCGCGCGAGTGGCAGGCGCTCTATGTCGAGAAGAACTACCTACGGGTCGATCCGGTAATCACCAACGCCAAGCACGGCCCATCGCTCTTCACCTGGTCGGGTGAGGAGGGACGGCGGCTCGGCCGCCGCGCGATCGACCAGTTCTATTCGGATGCTGCCCGTTTTGGCATTTGCTCGGGCCTATCGGTGTCGGTGCCAGTGGGGTTCCGCGACCGAATGGTGTTCACACTGGCAGGCGCTGCGCCGCGGGTCTATGTCGAAGGAGGAATCGATCCGGTCACCGCGGCCGTCGCGGTTGCGTTCGTCCATTCGCGACTTTCGAGCGCCCGAAGCGACACCTCGCTCGCGTCGGAAATCAAGTTGTCTCCGCGCGAGGCCGAGTGCCTGCGCTGGTTCGCCGAGGGCGTGTCGATGCCGGATATCGCCGTGATGCTCAACCTGTCGGAGCGGACGGTGCGCTCCTACATCGACGTCGCGACGCGCAAGGTGGGCGCAGCCAACAACCGGCAGGCGGGCACGATGGCTGCGCGCATGGGCTTGATCTAGCAGACTGGCGAGGGCGGTCTAGTTCAGGACAGGGCGCTGCCCGTCGACTTCCGGCACATGACCTAGTCGATTGATAACCAGGCTCACCAGCTGGTGCTGCGCATGCACGTTGAGCATGGCAATGCGATAATCATGCTGCAGGCGGTCGAGGTCTTCGGGTTTGTCACCCGCGGTTTCCAGGCGCGCGATCTCCTCGAACAGGTCCTGGGCCTTTTGCACCCGGCATTGATGCTGACGGATCACTGTCACAGCGACGCGTTCGAGTTCGTCGCATGTTAGTTCTTCCAGGAGAGTCTGGATCACGCTCGAGGTGGGAATCTGGTTTGGCCCGGAAGCGGCGCCTGACTTTCGCATCGAATACCCACGGCTTGGTTCGCGGTGCGCCCCCGCAAACGATAGAAAGACCTATGACCCCAAGCCGGGGGGTAGAAACCGTTTTCCGACGGCCCTGAGACCTTTAGCACCGAGGCACCTGGACATGCGTCCCAGGCCCCCGGCCAATGGCCAGAGGATCTTCGGTGCTGAACACGGCCAACACCAACCGCGGAAAAGGGGTTTCTACGCCCCGAGGCGGCGCGTACCGCCTCGAGGCACTTATAGGACACGGTTACCGCGCAGGCCAGATAACCATGTGAGAAATCCCGTGAGAAGCTTAGACGGGAGGGGCGTCGACCGGGCGCAGGGACGTGCCAGCCGCCAAGACCGGATGATGGAGCTGGCCGGCTCGCCCGAGCCGCTCGCGCATCTCATCGGACATGTCGAAGACGCCGGCATAGGTCATCGTCTTGCCGATGCGGGTCGGCGTGCCGATGATCTCGAAAGCGCAATCGATCGACCTGAAAATCCGCGCCATGCGCGCGTCGAACACCGAAACGACGTGCTCGATGCCGGCGCGGTGGCAGACCTCGACGATGCCGCAGAGCAATTCCACGGTTATACGGTTGACGGCGTGGTTGGCCCGGCCGCGATCAGCCGTCTCGAAGGCCTCCGGGTTTATCGCGAAGCGCGAGCTCTCCCAGATGAGCGGACTTTCCGGCGCACCGCCCGGCACGAGAGCCGGGAAGACGTCCCGGAGCATATTGGGCCCGGTCGTGGGCAGGAGGCGAACCGCACCCTGCAGCGCGGCGGTCCGCTCGTCGACAGAAATGAGGTACAGCGGATCTTCGGCGTCGAAGCGGTCGATCTCCAGGCCGTTGGTGACGGAAACGTCCCACTCGAGGCGCTCGGCGAAGACCGCAGCGCGCATCCGAAACATCGCTTCAATCAGAGCCGGATGGCGATCGCGATCCACGCCTTCGATTACAGTGATCATGGTGATGCTCCATGCGTTTGTTGAAAACGCTGAAGCAACTAGACCTCGGCTCGGGAAGCCGAAATCCGGCGAATCTGCCAGATTGGCGGCAAATGGACGATCGGAGTAACCTGCCGGCTTACTCCGAGTTTCTGACTTGGATGCGCTTCGCTGCGGACTGCGGACCGCCTTCACCCAGCATGCCCGGCTTTTCGAGAGCGAGCTCGACACAGCGTCGCACAGCCTCCTGCCGGCTGACGTACCCCGATTGAGATGCAATCCACGCGTCGAGACGGGCGATCATATCGTCGGTCATTCGCACGGTAACGCGCTCACGCATCGTCGTTCTCTGAGTTCTCGCAGACCTCGAAAAATATGGCTCGTCCGGCGGCGCGTGAACCCGGCGTTTGTGCCGGGCTTTAGGGCAAGTTTGAGAGCAGGTTGGCCTTGCCGGCTTTGATGACAGCGTGCGTCGTATTTGCCGCGCCGAGCTTGTGTCGGGCACTCTCGAGATAGAAGCGTACCGTGCGCTCGGAAAGGCTAAGGATCATTGCGGTCTCCCAGAAGGTCTTGCCTTCCGCGATCCACAAGAGGCACTCGCGTTCACGCGGTGACAGGCTCGCACGCTTGACCGGTTGGCCGCCGGCGAGCCGCAAGATCGCTTCATGGATGTGTAGAGCGACTATCTGAAAGTCCCGCATGTATTCGAGGCGGAGCCGACGCCAGTCCCGCTCGCCGGCATCACTGGTGATTGACAGCAGCGACCGCTCACCATGGCGACCGTGGATAGGCAGGGAAATGCCGCGACGGCCGAGGCCAAACTCGGACGCCTCACCGAATAGTTGCCGCACTTTCTTGTTCTTCCTGTCGAACTCTCGCCAGTCGATTGGCAGCATCCGGCGCAGGCCGACCTGGATGGCCGGGTCGATGTCGACGAAGCGCGCGGTCTTGTAGTGCTGGACCCACTCAGGTGAGTAGGTGACGGCGAGATAAGGGCCGTCTTGAGGTCGGCCACTAATGCCGGCGCCCAGATAAGCGACCGACTTCAGGCCGTAGATGTCGAGCAGCTTGGCTAACAGCGTCGGAACCTCCGACGCGTCAGTCAGCTCGCTGATTTCGGTCAATAGACCGAACAGGTCTAGATCGGCACTCGTCAAATCTCGAGATCCCATGCGCAGGGTCTCCCTTGGTTGCCCTCCCGAGCGGATTTTCCAGCGCTGCTCCGACCACGCCAATTCCGCTCTGGTGGTCTGACGCGATCGCGCGCAATGGCGCTTCATTGTCGTTTTCTTGAGACGGACGCCTATACCTCCGCGGGGATATAGGTGCATTTGACTAGCCCGCTCGGAGGCTGGTTCTCCTGAAGCGGTCGAATTTGAATGGGGACGGATCGACGCAGGTGGTCACACCCGTAACCAGCTCTGCCGCAAGTTGTCCGGCCCCTGGCCCGATCCCGAAGCCGTGACCTGAAAAACCGCTCGCGATGAAGAAGCCGGCGATGGACGTTACGGGTCCGATCACGGGCACCGCGTCCGGCGTCACATCAATTAGTCCTGCCCAGGTCTGGGCGATCTTGGCGTCTGCAAACGCTGGAAACGCCTTGATGAGATGCGAAAGACCTTCGCGATTGAAGGATTCGACGGGAGCGGGATCGAGGATCCGGACCTTTTCGAATGGGGAAACCTCGTCAGGCAACCATGATCTCGGCGTCTTCCATTCTTCGACGAAGCGGCGTCCGATCCGGAGCCTCAGCTCGCTCCAACTTTTCACGAGCGTCGGAGCAAAGTCGGAGAAGAGCCGGAAGCTGTCGGGCACGATCGGCGCGATGTTGGCGTTGCGCATCGCGATCGAGAAGCCGCCATCAAGTCTTCGGCGGAAGGCAAAGTTGTCGGCGCCAACCGGCATGTTAGGAGCGGCGGTGACCGATGTCGTCCGCGCAACGGAGCCGAGGATTTTCAGCTGCGGAAAATCGAGTCCCATGTTCCCGGCGAATAACCTGGACCACGCGCCTCCGGCCAGCACCACCGACGAACAGGCGATACGCCCCTTCTCCGTGACGACGCCGCTGACGCATCCAGCCGAGCGCTCGACCGAGCGCACCGCGCAACCGGTGAGGACATGTGCGCCGTGCCTGATCGCAGCTCGAGCAATCGCGGGAGCGGCCTTGAAAGGCTCCGCCCGACCGTCAGACGGCGTGTAGAGCGCCGCTCCAAACCCATCGCTCATTCCCGGAAGGTATTGCCCAAACTCCTCCGCGCGCAGCAGCCTCGTGTCGAGCCCGTATCCGCGGGCGTGGATGAGCCACGCCTCATATTCCGCTTCCTGGCGAGCATTGCGGCAGAGGTACGCGATGCCGCTCTGTCGAAACCCGGTCTCCTCCCCGGTACGCTCGTTCATTTCCTTCCAGCGGGCGAGGCTCACCATGGCGAGCGGCAGTTCGGCTGGGTCGCGACCCATCTGCCGGACCCATCCCCAATTGCGGCCCGATTGCTCTGCGCCGATCAGGCCTTTCTCCAAGAGGGCCACGGGGATGCCGCGCTCTGCGAGCGTGAGTGCCGTCGACACGCCAATGATGCCGCCACCTATGACGACAACGTCGACCTTGTCGGGAAGGGCCGAATGAGAGGGAACGGAATCTGGAACGATGCGTGTCATCGCCTGCTTTTCTCGTCCTCTCTGCGCGGAGGCTCTTTCAGCACCGCGGCCGCTTGAAGTCCGGCAGCGGGGTCTTATGCGATCATCGAGGGTTCGATCTTGACGCCGTAGTCGCGTTCGGCTCCCGCAACGGTCACAAAGCCCTCTTTCACGTCGTGGACAATCTCATCGAGTGAGCGGTCCTTGGGATCGCCAAAGCCGCCGCCACCGTTCGTGTATTGTGTGACGATGTCGCCCTTGCTGATGGGGATGAGATCGCCCATGGCGTGCTCGAGCTTGATCTCTTTGGGGGTGCCGGGATTGACAAACCAGGCACCGCTCTTGCCGGGACGGCCGCCGGCCACACCTTGCGGCGGCACCTTGCTCTTCTGCGACGTGTAGGAGAGCTGCGGATAATCGGTTCGCACCTGGTACGACAGGACAATTCCTGCTCCCCCGCGATGCATACCGGCCCCCGCGCTGTCGGCGACGAATTCGCGCTGAAGATAGAGCACGGGGCTCTCGATCTCCGTCACCTCAACGGGTGGGATCGGGCAGTTGGTCAGGTGGCACGAGAGCGCGCTCGCGCCGTCCTTCTCGGCTGTTCCGCCGAGCCCGCCTGGAGAGACTTCGCCGAAATGGACGCGGGTGCCTTTCATGAGATCGGTCGCGATGATCTCGTTGTAGGAGCAGCCCACTGAATCTCCCATAACCCGATCAGGCGCGCAGCCCTGAAGAGCGCCCATGATGAGATCAACCAGCGAGTGACAGACGACCATGCGCTGCTGCACGGCTGCGGGCCATTGGGCATTGGCGAGCGATCCCGGGGGAGCAACGATGCGGAATGGCAGTCTCGACCCCTCGGTGTTCGGGATTGTCGGGTCGGTAACGCAGCGCATCACATAATAGACGGCGGCGTAGGTGGCCGAGAGGGGGGCGTTGATGGGTCCTCTTATCTGCGGGTCGGTGCCGGCGAAGTCGAACTCCATCTCGTCGCCCGAGACGGTGATCTTGATCGCCAACTTGTAGGGCCCACCCATGGCGCCATCCTCGAGGAGGAGCTCCTCGTGGATGTAGACGCCGTCCTTGAACTGGCTGATCTCTTCGCGCGTGCGGCGCTCCGAATAGTCGATCAGTTCATCGAAGCAGGCCTTCATCGTTTCGGCGCCGTAGCGTTCGAACATGCGTTCGATATCCGGCTTGCCCAGCGTGACGCTGAAGATCTGTGCGCGAAGATCGTTGTCCAGGCTGTGCCGGAGTCGGCTGTTGTTCACCATGACGGAGACGAGCTGCTCGTCGAGTACGCCCTGCCGGACAAGTTTCAGGGGCGGGAAGCGCACGCCTTCCTGCTCGATCTCAACGCCCCACCCGCGGCACGCCATCCACATCGATCCCATGTCGACGTGGTGAACCGTGAGAGCCGTGATCGCAACGAGCTCGCCCTCCCAGAACACCGGCGCATAGGCAATGACATCGTTTGTGTGATGGGACGACAGCGAGTTCCCGCCGGCATAGGGGTCGTTCGTCAGAATGACGTCTCCATCAAGCCACTCGGACAGCGGAATGTAGTGGTCGATGATCGTGCGGAGGCAGCATCCGATGGCGCCCAGATGGATAGGCACGCTGGCGGACTCGGAGAGCAAGCGGCCATCGCCGTCGAACACGGCGGCCGAGCAATCCTGCATCTCCTTGACGACGACATTCATCGCCGAGCGGATGATGCGCGCGTTGATCTGCTCGGCTGTCATGACCAGGCTTGAGCGGACGATTTCGAGGGTGATCGGATCGACCGTCCTCTTGGCTTGCACGACAGGCTTGTTCTCTAGAACGGTCGTATTCATCTCGTCACCACAGCGTTCTTGTAATCATCGTATTTGGCGGTCCACCCGGGAGGGACCACGAGCGTGGAACCCGGGTACTCGACGATAGCCGGCCCGGCGAGGCTTGACCCGATATCCAGGCTGTCGAAACGAAAGATCGGCCACGCCGCGCGCCCGGCCTGTGAGCGATGCGCGACCTGCCGGTATCCGATCGGCTTCGGCGGCGCCGCTTGTCCCTGCCGTTGCGGCCACGGAATGCCGGGCAGCGGACCGAAGCAGGAGACCCTGAAGTTCACGATCTCGATCGGCTTGTCCGGAATGTTGTAGCCGAACAGCTGCCGATGCTGTTCGGCGAAGATCTGGGCCAGGCGTTCGAACCCGTTGCCCTCGAAGTCGCCCGCCGTCACCGGGATGTTGATGTCGTGGGATTGTCCTGCATAGCGAACGTCTGCCGACAGAACGGCCTGCTGTTCGGCCTTAGCCACCCCTTCGGCAGCCAGGTTGGTTCCGACCTCGGCCAGCAACTCGTCGACGACGACGCGGGCCTCTTCAGGCTTGATCGAGCTTGCCGCTTTCACGATGGTTCTAACGCCGTCCTGCCGGATCTCTGCCGAAAGCAGGCCGCTCGCCGAGACGTTTCCGGGAGCGGGCGGAATGAGCACGGAGCGCATCCCCAGGGACTCGGCGAGGGCGACCGCGTGCAGCGGGCCGGCGCCTCCGAAGCCAACGAGGGTGAAGTCTCGGGGGTCGACTCCGCGCTCAACGGAAACGAGCTTGATCGCATTCGTCATGTGGGATTCAGCGATGTCGATGATGCCGAGAGCAGCGTCGTCGGTGCTCATATGCAGCGGCGCCGCGATCTTGTCCGTCAGGCCCTGCGTTGAGAGCCGAGTTTCGATCCTGCGCGCGCCGGCGAGGAAGTATTCGGCATTCAGCCGGCCGCAATGGAGATTGGCGTCCGTGATGGTCGCGTTCTGTCCGCCTTGGTCGTAGCAAAGCGGCCCGGGCACGGAGCCTGCGCTTTGGGGGCCAACCAGTAGTCGACCACCGCTGTCGACGCGGGCAATCGAGCCGCCGCCCGCACCGATGGTGACCAAGTCCATGATCGGCAGCAGCACGGGATACCCGGCGAGCTTGCCGCGGGTGGTTACAATGGCCGTGCTGTTCGCAACCAGGGCAATGTCCGAACTCGTTCCGCCCATGTCGAAGGTGATGATGTTGGGAAAGCCAGCCGCTTTTGCGAGCAAGGTCGCGCCGACGATGCCTGCCACGGGACCGGAGTGCGTGATGGCGACGGGAATCTGCTTGCCCTTGTTGAAGCTCATGATGCCGCCATTGCCGCGCATGATGTACGGGGTGCTCGGGACGCCCCGACTCTTCAACGCGCCGGCGAGGTCGTCCAGGTGATCTCGCATCGACCGAAGCACGTACGCATTGATGGCGGTCGTGCTCGACCTTTCATACTCGCGGAACTCCCGGACGATGTCGGAAGAGAGCGAGATGCTCAGATCCGGAAATTCGCTTTCGGCGATTGCCTTGATCTGTCGCTCGTGGGCGGGATTGACGTAGGCATGTAGCAGGCAGACGGCGACCGACCGTATCCCATCCCTGTGCAACTTCGTCAGCGCGTCTCTTGCGCTTGTTTCGTCGAGTGGGATCTCGACTTCGCCTGACGCGAGCATCCGCTCTTTGACCGACAGACGATGGCGGCGCGGGACGACCGGGTCCAGCGGCCGCCAGTTGATGTCGTATATATTTTCCTTTCGCGTGGCACGGCCAATCGCGAGCGTGTCCCGAAAGCCTTCCGTGGTGATCAGTCCGACATCGACAACCTTCTGCTCGACGATGATGTTGGTCACATAGGTCGTGCCATAGACGAAGTGGCTGACGTCCCCCGAAGTCAGCCCAGTCGCCTGCAACGCCCGTTCGACACCATCAATGATGCCGTTCGTGAGGTTCTCAGGGGTCGTCGGCACCTTCAGGGTATGAAACACCCTGCGGTCCTTGCCCACGAGGATGACGTCGGTGTGCGTGCCCCCGGTGTCGATTCCGATCTGTACGGTCATTGACCAGCCCACTCCTTGGAAAGACTAACGGCGCGCAGCCGAAAGAGGCTCGGGTGCCAGCGAGTCCGAATGTCTGAAATTTTGTCTCTCGGCGTGCCCCGACATCCCGCAGCGCGCCGGCAGAAACATCGCGCCACAATGGTCTAGCGTCAACGCGATATTCTTATTATAGTTTCGTAAACGAATGAAATTACGAATATAGGAATATTAATGGCGAGTTCCTCGAACGCCTCCCGCGCTGCTGCAATGCTGTTGCTGCTAGGAAAATCTGGCGCAGCGGGGGCTCCGCTGAAAGAGCTGGCAGAGGAACTCGAGGACGCGAAACCTGCGGTGTTGAGATGCCTGAATTCGCTGATCGAGTTCGGCTTCGCCGAGCAGGTCTCCCGTGGCCGCTACCGCTTGGGACCCACGATCTTTTCGCTCGCCCGCAGCGAGAGCGCCGTACAGGTGGAAGTGGCCCGATGGCATTCCGTCCTCGACGAGGTCGTCGAGACGTTCGGACAGAGCGTCGCCTTGGTGCGTCGCGCGGGGATGGAGGTCGTCATCGTCGACAAGTTGGTGGGGACCTCGCCGGTCCAGGCGCTGGTTACGCAGATCGGCGGTCGCTTGCCCATGGGTATTGGCGCCGGCTCCGTGGCGATCTTGTCGTCCCTCGATCATCCAGATTGGGCAGAGATCGTGCAGCGCAATTCGGAGAAGTACCCGAAGTGGAACTTCGATGCCGAGATGGTCGCCAAGCACGTCGAGCAGGCAGTCGTCCGCGGATTCTCCTTCGATAGCGGACTGCTGATTCCGGAATGCGCGGGACTGGCCGTGCCGATCAGAGAGAGGGGCCAATACGAGTCCGACCTGGCACTGACACTGTCGGTGCCGCGGGCGTTCTTCGAGGCCAACCAGCCCACGCAAGTGGCAAGTCGGCTCAAGAGCATCATCGACGCAAGGCAGAGCGGAGCAACGGGCTGAACAGCTCGACCGTGATCCCTGTCCGCAGCGCAGGAGGAGATCGCGGGTCTGGAGTGGGTGCCGGCGGGCAGCCCGGGAGGAGCTTAAGCGCCCACCGGCGTCCGATCCGCAACCCGCTGCGGAAAGGATGGGAGAGTCGATGTGAGACGACTGCGTCGGTTCGTCATGACGACTTGCCCACCGCAGTGCGGAGTCCGATCGCCCGTTCGATAACGAGAACCATCGCGAGCGTACCGAGGATCAGCAGAGCAGACACGGCGGCAACTAGAGGGTCGGTGCTTCCCTCGACATAGCGGAAGAGGGCCACCGGCAGCGTGATGAGGTTCGGCCCCACCATGAACAGCGAGACGACAACCTCATCGAACGACACGAGGAACGCTAGTGCCGATGCCGCAACAATGCCTGGCACCATCAACGGAAGCGTGATGCGGAAGAACACCGTGAGGGGTCGAGCGCCGAGGCTCGCGGCGGCATCCTCGATACCCCTGGGCAGTGTTTCGAGGGCGGTCAAGATGACGCGCAGGACATAAGGCGTCGTCAGCACAAGATGACCGAGCGCGAGGCCATGCCACGTTCCGACCAAGCCATTGCCCACGAAGACGATAAGGATGGCGAGAGCGAGAACGATGCTCGGCAACAGCAGCGGTGCGGTCAGGAAAGTCAGTAGCGCGGAGCGTCCCCAGAAGCGTCCGCGGTTGATCGCGAGCGCTGCCGGGATGGCCACCGCGAGGGAGATGACCGTCACGATCGCCGCGAGACCCAGGCTGGTGAGGAACGCCGTCGCCATCAGCTGCTGATTTGAGAGCGCGGCATACCAGCGAAGGCTCCATCCCGAAGGCGGCCAGCTGATGAAATCGTCGGCCGAGAACGAAATCGGGAAGACCAGGATGACTGGCGCCAGCAGGAAGAGCAGGAGAATGCCGGCGAGGATGCGCAGGGTCCAGCTCATACTACTACTCCTGAGTCCGGCTGACGCGGCTGTAGGTCGCCAGCGAGCCGCCAAAGATGAGAAGCGCAATGAGCGAGAGGACGCCAGCGACGGACCAGTTCAACGTGATCACCGCTTGATCGTAGATTTCGGTCGCGAGGAGAATGACCCGTCCTCCGCCGAGGATTTTCGGGGTGATGAAGCTGCTGATGGCGAGCACGAAGGTGAGCAGGCAGCCAAGAAATACGCCCGGCAGAGTCAAGGGGATGACGATGCGCCACAGGACCGTCAGCGGCCGCGCGCCGAGGCTCTTGGCTGCCTCCTCGAGTGACGCTGACAAGCGGCCGAACCCGGCGTAGAGCGACAGGATCATGTAGGGCATCAGGATTTCGACGAGCCCGATCACAACCCCGGTGGGATTGAACAGCATTCTAGGCGGCGTGAGGCCGATACTGCGCATGATCGAGGCGACGAAGCCGCCGTCGCCGAGAATGACGAGCCATCCATACGTCCGAACCACGGCCGAGAGCAGCAGCGGCGAAATACAGACAACGAGAAGAACTGGCCGCCAGCGGGGTGGCATGCGGTGCAGGAAGAGGGCGATCGGGTACGATGCGACGAGCGTTATCGCGGTGATCAGCAGGGAGAGCCAGATCGAGCGGAACAGCATCTGGAGGTAAAAGCGGTCCGACAGGACGTCCCACCAACTCTGCAAGCTCCAGCCCGGGAGGATGACGCCTCCTGCGCCCGTCGGCCGGAAGGAGAGCAGCAGGAGATTGACGATGGGCCAGAGGAAGGCAACGGCATGGATTGCTGCCATGGGCAGCACCAGGAGCCAGATCAGGCTCCTTGATGCCGTCGGTGCTGTTGCTTCACCGGCCCGGGCCATCACGGCTTCTCCGGACCGGCAAAGGCGAAGGTGTCGCTCGGCCGCCAGGTCAAGACGACGCGGCGGCCTGCCGGGAGCAGGGTTCCTCCGTCCTCAGTGGCCGCCTCGAATTTCATGATCCAGTCATCGACCTTGGCCTCGTATTGCACGAGATCGCCGACATAGGTGGAGCGCAATATCTCGGCCTCGACCTGATTCATGTCCGGAGCCGCGTCGCCGAGGGCAAGAGCCCGGACGCGATGAGGCCTCACCATGATGTCGAGGTTCTTTGCGGTGATATCGCCCGATGCGTGCCGAATCTTGTAGTTTCCGACCTGGGCAACACCCGCTGAGATGTTCACGGCGGGCAGGCGGTTGATGCGGCCGACAAACTCCGCGACGAAAGGTGTGCTTGGGCGCTCGTAAATCTCCGAAGGAGTTCCGAATTGCTCGAGGCGTCCGCCATTCATCACGCCGATGACATCGCACATGGCCAGCGCCTCGGCCTGGTCATGGGTGACGAAGATCGTGGTGATTCGGAGCCTCTGCTGGATTTCCCTGATCTCGCTGCGCATCTGGTCGCGCAATTTGGCGTCAAGATTGGAAAGCGGCTCATCGAGTAGCAGCATCTTCGGCTCGACCGCGAGAGCTCGCGCCAGCGCAACGCGTTGCTGTTGACCGCCCGACAGTTGGCTCGGCCGTCGATCGCCGAGGTGACCAAGCCGGACGAGATCCAGTGCTTTCTGCACGCGCTCGGCCAGTTCGGCACGCGGCACTTTGCGCATCTCGAGGCCAAACGCGACGTTGCGGTTGACCGTCAGATGGGGAAACAGCGCATAGTTCTGGAAGACGATCCCCATCTGGCGACTCCAGACCGGCTGATTGGTGATGTCGCGGCCACCCACCGAGATGGAGCCGGCGGTCACGCTTTCGAGCCCGCCGATCATCCTGAGTGTGGTGCTCTTCCCGCAGCCCGACGGCCCGAGCAGCCCGAGCATCCGACCCTTCTCGAGCGAAAGATTCATATTCTCGACAGCCGTGACGGAACCATAGCGCTTGACGAGGTTGCCAACGACGAGATCGGGTTTTGCGCTGTCTGCGGGAAGAGCATCCATCGATAGAGTCCTACTGGCCCAGAATTCGCTTGCGCCAGTCTTCGATGATGCCCGGCCGCAGCTTGGCGACCTCCATCCAGTCGACCGGGATCACCTTGGCCATGCGCTCGGGAGCCGCGACGGTCCGGGCCATGGCCTCCGGGCTGATCTGCGCATTCGGATTCACGGGCGCGTAGAACATCGCTTCAGTGAACGCCTTCTGGGCCTCTGGGCTCAGCGCGTACTCGATGAACTTCAGCGAGGCTTCCTGGTTTGGAGCACCCTTGACCAGCGTGATCGTGTTGATCTGCAGGGCCGTTCCCTCGTCGAGCGAGGCCACGGCGAGCTTGCCGCTGGAGCGGTCGGAATAGACCTGACTGCGGGCATTCCAACCGACACCGAGGTCAACTGTGCCGTTGGTGATGAAGGTTGCCGGATCCGGCCGCGGATCCCAGGTCAGCACCAGCGGCGCCATCTTCTGCATGGCTTCCCAACCAGCTTCGAGAGACTCCGTGTACGGTTTATCCCCGTTCATATGATTGAAGATCAACAACAGGCTGATCGTCTCGAGGCTCGGGATACCCGTCGTCGCGATGCGCTGGTCGTATTTGGGATCGAGCAGCACGTTCCAGCTCGTCGGCGCTTCGGGGATGCGCTCCGGCGAGTACATCAGTGCGGCGCTGTCGAAAGTCACGGCCGGGCCGGCGACGCCTTCGAAGCGGGCCTGAGGATAGAGGTCCTTGAGAACCGGAAGGTTCTCTTCGGTCAACGGCTCGAACAGGCCTTCGTCAGTGCCGGCCTTGGCGACCGTCACGTCCATGATGGCGATGCCCACCTGCGGAGCTGCCTGCATTCCGCGGATCGTCCCCAGCGTCTGCGCCGAGTTGTTCATCTGGTAGTACTGCACCTTGATGTCCGGGTTGGCGGCCTCGAACGGCTGGATCACCGCCTTGATATACTCTTCCTGGAAGATGCCGCCGTAGGCGGCGATGGTGATGTTCACCGGATTGGACTGAGCGAGCGCTGCACCACCGGCCAAGAAAGCCAGGGCGGTGCCGCCGAGCAGCAGCCCAGCAGTGCGTCTAGTCATGGCAGTCATGTGTATCCTCCTTGTTGAATGCTCATTCGGCGCAGGCTCCCCTTCCCGTTCCCTGCTCGGGTCGATGCGAATGCCGCAGTCCAATTGCACCCGATTTGGTGGCACAAGGTTCTAGCTGGCATCGCTTTGGCATACACCAATTGCTATACCAATGCATGCGTGTCATATCACTGTCAAGCAGACCAACCTGACGACCAGCTAGACAAGGGGCTCCGCCGATATGCTCGTCCATGAACTCGCATCCTGGGCCGTTGCTGTGCGGGAAATCGACCTCCCGGCGCGGCGCGCAGTCTCGCGTGTGATCACCGACGCCATTGCAGCAGCGGTGGCGGGAATGTCTGTCGGAGGATCCCGCGCCGCGGCGGCCGCGGCGGCCGACGTGTGGGGCGACGGCGACGTGCCGATCTGGTTCGCGGGAGCGAAGGCGTCTCTGCCGGGAGCCGTGTTTGCGAATGCGACCGCAGCGTCGATCCTCGATCTTGACGACGGTCACCGGGCGGCCGCGGGCCACCCGGGCGCCGCAATCGTTCCGGCCGTGCTGGGGGCAGCTCACGCGATGGGTGCGAGTGACGAGCAGGCCTTGGTGGCGGTCGCCATCGGCTACGAAATCGGCATCCGCATCGCGGCGGCGCGCGACCTGCGGGCAGTGGACACGCTTATTACGGCCCGCTGGTGCGGGCAGGGGGTCGCAGCCGCGATCGGCTGGCTAAAGGGCCGACCGAGCGACGAGATCGCGGAAGCGATTGCGATTGCCGGCGCTGTCGCGCCGCACATGCTGGTGGCGGAATATACCCAGGTCGGCAACCACACCAAGGAAGCCATCCCGTTCGGCGCAGTGAACGGCGTCGCTGCCGCGCGCCTGGCAGAAGCGGGCTTCAAAGGGCCCACAGATATCCTCGACAACCCCGCCTATTTCGACGCCGACCGGTTGAGGCGGGGTGGGGCAGACGGGCGATTGCTGGTCGAGACGGCGTACTTCAAACCCTATAGCTGCTGCCGATGGGCCCATGCGCCGATCGACGCGATGCTCGAGCTCGTCGACGAGAAGCTGGACTGGCGCGCCATCGACAAGATCGAAGTTCACACTTTCGCGCGCACGCTCACCCTCAACAACCAGCCTCACCCGCAGACTATCCAGGCCGCGCAATACAGCGTGCCGTTCTGCGTCGCCGCATCGGCCGTCGGCGGAATCGCCGCGCTTCAACCCATGACCGAGGACCTGCTCGGCAACGCCGAGGTTCATGCGCTCGCCGAGCGGGTAACCCTTATTGTCGATCCGGATCTCGACGCTGCTTTCCCGGCAGCCGTGCCTGGCCGTCTTGTCGTCAGCACCGGCGCCCAGCAATACGTTCGCGACGTGAGTGCTCCCAAGGGAGAGGCGACAAACCCGATGTCATGGGCCGAACTGACCGGAAAGCTGCGCACCGTTGGCCGAGCGCGCCTCGAGCCGTCGCAGTTGGAGGCCCTGCTCGAGGCCGTGGAACAGCTGCAGGAGGAGGGTAAGCTCGCCCGGCTATACGCCTGCCTGGCGCGGGGCTGTTATTAGCCATACACCAGCGATCAGCGATCAGGGTCGGTCCAAGGCGCGGCGTGGCCGAATCCGCCAGGCTCGCGGCACGCGACCGCTGCATTTGCGGCACCATCCAAGAGCGCGGCGCCGATCGGCTTGTTGTACAGCACAGCTAAGAGGAAGGCCGAGATGAACGCATCGCCGGCCCCGAGTGTGTCGACGACCTCCGTCGGCAGCGGCGGCTGGGCGGCCTCGATGCCGGCCTGGAAGGCTAAAGCTGGTTTGGGGCCTCGGGTCACCACGACGGTATGCGGCCCGGCAGCGGCGCATCGACGAATGAGGACGCGGGCGTCGTCGTCGCTCAGCTCAGCGCCCGAAAGAAACGCCACCTGACAATGCGGAAGAACGCGGTCCAGGTATTCGGGCGTCCAGCGGTTGGAGAAGTCGAACGAGAGAAGGCGCTTGGGACGGATTGAAGTGAGATGGGCGTCGAGCTCGCTATAGATGCTCGTGTGGATGAGATCGAACCCGGCCATGTAGGCGAAGTCGTCGGGTCCAAAATCGTATTGCGCCCGAACCCCGGGCGTGCTGCGAATGAAGTATCGATCCCCGTCACGGTGGCCGATATAGGCTCTGGCGTTGTCGGCTTGGCGCCGCCGGCATCGTTCCGTACCGACGCCCTCAGCGGCGAGCGCCGCGAGGATAAGGTCGCCGCCGGCGTCGTTACCCAAACATCCCAGATAGTGGCTGTCGGCGCCGAGCCGGTGCGTCATGACAGCGACGTTGACGGCATTGCCGCCTGGGTACTGCAGGGCGCGATCGACATAGGTATCGACCGTGTTGTCTCCGAGTCCGAGAATGCGCACGAAAACCTCAGTACTCGCTCTTCCACATATAGCGGCGGGTGCTGAGCGGCTGGTTGCGCCAGATTGAAAGCCGAACCGACATCCGCTTGAGGGCCGCCTGGATCACGTAGGGGGCGACGATCGGCCGAATCTCGGGATCGATGCCCTCCATGGCGTAATCCTTGGAGTCGTAGATCATCAGGCGTTCGGTTGTCTTCATTGCGAAACGCTTCACCCGCTCCATCAGGGGCCGGCTGGGATCTTCGCCCAGTAGGAGCACGACAGGGGTCTCTGGAGTGACGATCTCGAACGGCCCGTGGAAGAATTCGGCGGCGTCGATGGGATAGGCGTGGATCCACAGCATCTCCATCAGGATGCAGACGCCGAAAACATAGGCGGACGTTGAAACCGGACCGGCGGCGACGAAGTACAGCTTGTCGTCATCCTTGTAGAGCCGCGAGTCCTCGGCCGCTCGCGTCTCGTTCTGCCGCGCCGCCGCGACGATGACCCGGGGCAGCGCCGGCAGCGATTGCAGCAGCTTGTCAAGCAACGGCCAATCATCGGTTACTTTCAGGACGCCGCCCACGAGCGTCTGCATCAGCATGAAGATCGCGGTGAACGACTCGGAGGTCTTACCGACATAGAAAGCTTCGTCTCCGAGGTGACCCAGGGGAGACTTCTCCACCTGCGTGAGCACGACTGTGCGGCAGGGGAGGCCCTTCACGAATTCGGCCGCCTGGACGGTCTCTGGGGTCCGTCCCGATTTCGACGCCAGGATCACTAGCGTCCGTTCATCGAGTTTGGGTGGGTTGATGGCCATGAACTCGGCGGGAAAGAAGGTTCGCACCTCGAGCTTACGGGCGTAATGGTCGACCCAGTATTGGATGCCCTGCATAGCGCGGTTTGCTGAGCCGCAGGCCACCATATAGATTCTGTCGATGCCGGCGCCGAGATCCTGACCGAGCTTGGCGGCCCTCGGCAGCGCCTCGATGGTCTGCTTCAAGCTGTTGGTGATCTCGTCTGCGTCGATCTCGGCGGCCATTTGGGACTGACTCTCAAAAATTGGTGTATAGACCACTACTATACCAATCGTCTTGCCTCACGCAACCGGGCAGTCGGAAAGAGCACCAGATTTGCGTTTTCGCTGCTGCGCTCCTAGACAAATGGTGAACCAGCCAAGGATCCATGATGGCGCTGAAGACGAAGAGCGTCCCCGTCTACCTACGGGCGCAGCAATTCATCGAGGAACTGCTCGAGAGCAAGGACTATGGTCCGGGCGACCACATTCCGTCGGAGCGGGCGCTCGCCGAGGAACTTGGGATCAACCGGCTGACGGCGAGAAAGGCGATCGACCGCTTGGTGCAAGCGGGACGCCTCGAGCGGAACAGCACGGCCGGCACCCGCATTCCGCAGCCGCGCATCACGCGACCTGTCGATGCCCACAGCTCTGGCGGCATTACGCGCGTCATCCAATTGAGCGGCGGCGTGCCGGGGAACCGGCTGCTGCATTTCGAACTGTCGCCCGCGAGCGAAGCCGTCGCCAAGCACCTCAAGATTGAACCTGGCACTGAGCTCGTTGTCTTCCGGCGGCTCTGGACCGTGAACGACACGCCGTTCTGCATTGAGACCAGCCATATCCCCGCCAGCAGAGTACCTGGCCTTGCCGCGGAGGATCTCGTGGCCGGGCAGTCGCTATACGCGCTTCTGGAGGCGCGCTACGGGATCAAGACGGGTCACGGGACCCGCACGATCGGTGTCAACACGCCGACCAAATTCGAGGTAGAGGCGCTGCAGTTGCCCTCCCATTCCTCGACCCTGCTGTTACGCATGGTCGTCTCTGATGGCGCCAATGTTCCGATGGAGTACATGCGCTCGGTCAATCATCCCGCGCACGTGATCTTCCAGGCGAATTGAGCGAGACTGGGCGGAACGACAGCAAGCGGTGTTCCCAGCGGCGCCGGTGGGTCGCCAGTGGATCGAGCAGCGTTGGCCTAGAGTGACTTGACTGCGCGAACTCCAGACTGGGCTCGTGCGCGTTGACGATCGAAGGGGTGGGCGAGAGCACATTTCGAAGGTTACTGCACATGATGCCACGAAAGCAGCGCCGGTGGGCAACGGGAGGAGGTGTTGCCCACCGGCGTCCTATCCGCGCCGGCGCCGCGCACGGAAGGATATCGATGTCGGATGTTGGAGAGCCGTGTGCTTTCCTTTCGCCTTCAAGATCAGCCCTTTGAATTCGCGACGGTTCGCTCCTAGCCAAACAACAGGGTCGGCAGGAAGGTGACCAATGGCGGCATGAATGTGAGCATAAGGAGTACTGCGATCATTGCGGCCAGATAGGGCAGGAACTCCGTGAATTCCTCGACCGAGCAGCGCGTGATGGAGCAGACGGTGTACATGACGGTTCCCAGTGGCGGGGTGAGGGAGCCAATCGTCGTGTTGAACACGAGCACAACGCCGAAATGGACCGGGTCGACACCGAGCGATTGCGTGACCTGCAGGAGCATCGGGCCAAGGATGATCATCAGCGCCAAACCGTCGAAGATTGTGCCGAGGATCAGCAACAGGACGTTGATGAGGAGCAGCAACACATACTTATTGTCGGAGAGCGTCAGCAGGGTCGTGACGAGGTGTTGGGGTATCTGCTCGAGGCTCAATATCAACGAAAAGACTGAGGCGGCAGCGAGGATGAACATGACGTTGGCCGTTGTGTGCGCGGACTCGCGCAGCAACTCATAGCTGTCGCGCCACCTGAAGCCACGATAGACGAGCACGCCGACAATGAACGCGTAGACTGCCGCGATGGCGCCTAGTTCCGTGGGTGTGAACCAGCCTATACGTAGACCGAACAGCAGAAGCACGGGCATCGCGAGCGCCCAGAGAGACAGCCGAGCGAAGCGACCCACCTCGCGGAGCGATGCTCTCTGTTCCCGGGCTGGGACATAGCCGCGGCGTCCCGCCGACCATCGGACCATCGCCATGAGCGTGAACGCTATCAGGAAAGCTGGTACGATGCCGCCAATGAATAGCCGCCCTACGGATGTATCGGTCACCAATCCATAGACGATCAGGCCGATGCTGGGCGGCATGATGGGAGCGATCATGCTCGACGCTGCACTGATCATCGAACCGTATGCATTGCTGTAGCCGTGCTTGCGCATGATCGGCACGATTGTGCGCGCATCTATCGCAGCATCGGCATTGGCCGAGCCGGACATGATCGAAGAAACCGCCTACGCGATGGGAGGGACGCCGGTCCTGATGGCCCAAGACTATCATAGAGGAACGGCATTCCAGTTCAGCTTCATGCGGAAATAGGCGGCGGACTAGTCCCGCACGAGGCCATTCGGGTGAAGGCGCGCCGTTGTTCAGTGAGCTTCCTTCTGAAACATACCGCCGGGCAGCATAACACGAATTCCCGCTTCATTCGGATCGAGCGGATCGGTATCTGAGGGCGACGGCGGATCGTCGATGGGGGGCGGCTGTTCGACCTCCGCATCGTCTCGTTCACCAACATCGGGTTGGAGCGGCCCAGGATCGGGTTCGGCGAACACATACGTGCCCTCGTACTGTCCGGTGCGCCATGCCTCGAGCGCATCGCCCAGCACAGCGCCGTCGTCTGCGCCATGAGCATGCGCGATGATCCGGTAGACCTTCCCGAAGAGCACGGTGCCCATTCGGACATTGGTGCAGGGATCGAAGACGTCCGTGGTGATTTCGGTTGGATCAGAGATTCCCACCCCGACTGGATAGTTAGTGACGCCCGCTCGCACCACTGCGCTGCCGACGAAGCGCTGCGCCAGGCGCGCCGCCTCTTCCGGCGTTTTCGGGAGTCCTGGCAGAATGATGCGATTGCCGGAGGTGATCGAGATCGCCAGCGGATTCTCGGTGCCGACCGCGGCGATGAAGCGCTCGACTATTTCGATCTTCACCCCGGGATCGGCGCACTGTTCAAGGAAGGCGGCATCGAACATGGAGGCTCCGATCAGGTGTTGATGGCGAGGACGAGAGGTAGGTTGAACAGCCGCGCCCAAGCCGTGGTGGCGGCAATCTGAATCGCGACGATGTCCGTGCCGCCGGTCCACCAGCCATTGGCCGGTGCAACCAGCACATCGGGGGATCCCAACGCGGACTGCAGCATCGGCCAGACGAGCAGCTGCTCGTAGCAGATCAGCGTCGCGACCCGGTTGCCGCGCACCGAGACCACGGGGTTGCCAAAGAAATCCGCATGGGCACCGGCCTGCGCCCCGACCAGGCTCAACCAAGGCTGCCACATCGATACTGGGACCGGCATGCGCTCGCGGTAGCGTACGGACGCTCCCAGCCCCGTCAGCTCGAGCATGACATTGTCGTAGCCGGTTTCATCGACAATGACGGCGCCGCCATAGACGCTGACATCGAGGTCGTCGAGCGCCCGGGTCCAGAGCCGCTCGATCGTCGGCGTCCAGACACCCAATGCGCTCTCCGGCAGCACGACAACCTTCGCGCCGGCCGCCGCCTCCTCCCGGCCGCGATTGATGGTGTCGAGATGCTGCTCGTAGCCAGCATAGGCGCCGTTGCTGCCGCCGAAATTGGTGTCGACGCCGATCCAGCCTTGCGGCAGACTGGGGACGGTCCAGTATGCGGCGGACCAGATCCAGAGACCTCCTAGTGTCAGGATCGCGATCGGCCGATACCTTGTCGTCATGACGAGGAGGCCGGTCGCTGCCGCCCCGACCCCGAGCCAGCTCCAGCCGGGAAACAGAATCCCCGCGGCGGTGATTGGGTGGGCCCAGCCGACGATGCCGAGGGGCGGCACGCTGAGCAGCACGGCGATGATCGCATAGCGGATCACGCGGCCCCCGCCCGGTCGCGCGGTCCACAACAGGGCATGTGTGCCGACGAACAGGACTGACGCCGCGATCCAGAGCGCGATTCCCGCCTCGAAGCCGGCTCCGTAGAAATTGCTGACGCCCTGCGGCAGCCCGCGCGAGGCGGCAAGAAAATAGCCGGCGCTGATGAACGCGGCGCAAACCTGCGTCGGCGCCAGCGCCCAGAACGCGGGAAAGAGCACCGCCGCCGGCAGGAGGCGCGGCTCGCCGCTCCACGCGATGAGCCCGGTCCCAACCGCCGCGGTGACCAGCACCACCGACCGAACGAGATCAGGGCGTGAAGACCAGGAGCGGCTGAGCCAAGCCAAGGACGCCGGCGGCCGGAATCGGCCCGAAATATCTCGAGTCATAGGAACCTGCGAATTCTGAAAAGAGGAAGAGCTGGTCATCCGGGACCATGCCGCCGGTCGCCGGTGTCAGTGCCCTGCCCGCGCCGTCGGCAAAGCGAACGGAAGAATGGGGAAGATGGACACCATCGACGGTGATATCGCCCTCGATGGCGATGTGCTGCCCCGCCACGGCGACGACGGTCTTGATCAGTGGCGAGAACCATCCGGGGCATAGGCCACGGCCGAGATAACCGCGGTCGCGCGCCAGCTCGAAGGCCGGATCCGGCGGCGGGCAGACGACGATGCGATCGCCAACGCCAGGATCGTGTGCCAGCGGTTCGATGCGCCACAGGCCGATTGGATAGCTCGGGGTGAGATTGACCCGCAGCCCGGAGATGAAGGCGATCCCAATGAGCATGGCGAGCAGCACGAGCGACGTGCCAACCAGGACGATCGGTCGGGCACGAACTGTCATTTCAGCACCTGGCTCTGTCGCTGCATCTGGCGCAATGCCTCGGTCTGCTTGAGCGCTTCCACCGTGCGTCCATGCGCTTCGAGCTGCTGCGCGGTCCGCATCGTCGGCCAGGCGGAGGCAAGCTTCTGCTGCTCGACCGGGGCCAGCCCGGCTGACGCCGCCTTGAACGCCGGACCGCCAGTATCCATGGCGGCATTGCCAAGCAGCGCCCGCTCGCCGAAGCGCTGCCGGACGGCAGTGTTGAGGGCGTCGATCTCGGCCTTGACCATGCGGTCGGCGAGCGCGAAGCTGAGGGCGGCGGGCAGGTCATTGCGGTCGATGGCATCGCGCACCTTCGCGAGCACGGTCTCGGCGGCCGGAGACAGCGCCGGGATATCGATCGAGGCCCGCTGGCGCACGCCAGCCTCTTCGGCCACGAGGCGTTTCATCGCCTGCTCGCGCATCGTGAAGTAGCGCTCGAGGTCGCGGCGCAGCGCCGGCACATTGGTCTCGGCAATCTGGCGATCATTCCTGTCACCGCTGCCGGCGAACATGCCGGTGCGGCCACGCAGCGGGCCGTAGCCTGCGGGCTCCTGCTCGATCTGCCGAAGGCGATCGGAACGCGCTGCCGGGTCGGAGAAGGCGGCCTCGATGCGCATCGCTCGGAACGCCATCTCGGGCTCGGCATAGATGCGACGGATGCGATCGGAGACGAGGTCCCACTGCTTGGAAACCGCCTTGTCGGATTGCAGCTTCGCCTCGGCGGCATCGGCAATCGTGAGCGCAAAGCTGGTAACGCCCTTGACCATGGGTTCGGCCTTTCGGGTTGATTGAACGGTGGAAACGTGGCGGTCGACGAGGCCGAGACGAGCGCCGAAAGTCCGCAGCTTCTCGCCCAGTTCGCCGAGGTGTGCCTTCTGGCGCAGGGTCCAGTCGAGCCGATCGCGAACCAACGTTCTGGCCACGCGGACGAGGTGAAGACCGCGGCTATTGGCGAAGCTAAGCGCCTGCGCGTAGAAGCGGCCGCCGCTATAGTCGAGCGTGGTTTCCTTGGCATCACGCCGCTCGAGGACCTTCGACAGCCCGCCGGCCATGGCGAAGGATCGCTTGCCATAGTAGAGCGTCACATCCTCGCGGTGCCGGGTCATCGCCACATAGGTCAGGTGCCGGTTCAGCGAGAGCGAGGCCAGCACCTGGACGCGATCGACGGTGGCGCCCTGCGACTTGTGGATGGTCGTCGCATAGCCATGATCAATGTTGCGATAGGTCCGCTGCTCGACCTGGACCCGACGGCGCGCATCGCCCTCGCCCACCTCGGCGACAATGCGCCCGGGCGCCGCTTCGATGACCCTGGCCAGCATGCCGTTCTTGATGCCGAGCGCGCTGTCGTTCTTGAGGAAGATGAGCTGGTCGCCGGCAGCAAATTGCCGGACGCCATCCTCGGTCCGGAAGGCATGGCCAGTCTCAATGACCCCGCGCTTAATGAGCGCCTCTCGGGCCCGCTCGTTGAGATCGCGGACGTCACGGCGCAGATGCGCGAGGATCAGCGCGGTCTTGGCCGGATCATAGGAGCGATCCCAATCGGCGATCAGCTTGTCGATGGCCTCGCCCTTGAGATTTTCACCGATGACCTTGCCCTTGGCGGCATAGGTTTTGATCGCGGCGTCGATACGTCCCCGCGCCAGGTCGAGCGAGGCCGCGCGCATCCAGGCGTCCTTCTGCCGATAGATCGTCTCGAGTTCGGCATAGCCGATGCGCTCGACAATGGCGCGGAAGGCGGAGCCCGCCTCGATCGGCTGCAGCTGCTCGGGATCGCCGATGAGAACCAGCTTGGCGCCGGCCTTGGTGACAACGTCCACAAAGGCCGCCATCTGCTTGGAGGCGACCATGCCGGCCTCATCGAGGACGAACACGGTCTTGTCGTCGAGCAGGTCCCTGCTCTCTTTCCAGCGCAGCTCCCACGATGCCAGTGTGCGCGACGCAATCCCCGCTTCTTTCTCCAGCCCCTCGGCGGCCTTGCCAGCGAGCGCTCCGCCGATGACCCGATAGCCGGCCGCTTCCCAGGCTTCGCGCGCGGCCTTCATCATGGTGGTCTTGCCGGCGCCGGCGCGCCCCACCACGGCCGCTACCCGCGCGCCACCGGCGACATGCTCGATCGCGGCCTTCTGCTCATCCGACAGCCGGTCATGGCGCGCAAACACCGGCGCCAGCACCTTCTCCCGAACGCCATGCGACGAAGCCCTGGCGAGATAACGCGCGCGATTGACCATTTCGGATTCGATACGGACCATCTCGCGCGTCGTGAGCTTCGGCGGGACCCGGGCGCCAGTCGCGAGATCAACGCGCTCGACGTCGAGCCGCAAGGCTTCGGGACTGGCGAGAACACGCGGCAGCAATCGTTGGAACGTGGCGACATCGTCGATGTAGCGATGAAGGAGTTTCGCGACATCCCTCTCGTCAAAGACGCTCTTCTCGTTGGTCACCAGCTCGAGCACAAGTTCGGGACGCGCCGCGATGCGCTTGGCGTTGACGCTGCGTTTGGCTTCATGCAGCGCAAGTCGTTCGAGATTGATGCCGCGACCGGCATCGCCGCCCTTGCGCTGCATCGCCTTGGCGGCAACGCCGATATGAGGGGTCGGCAGGATGTCGATGCCGCGCTCGGCATAGGAGCGGCCGTCGACACGGATTTCGAGTCCGGCCAGCGCCAGATGCTGGTTCTGCAGATCGAGCCAGGCCTGACGTTGTTGCAGGAACTCGGTCTTTTCGCCGGCCCAGAGCCGATACTGGATTTTGCCGCTGCCCGTGCGCAGCGGCAGGCCATCGGGCCCGACGACCGCGACCTTCTTCGCGCCGAAGCCGCTTGCCGTCAGCGGCCGCAGGCTGGTCATCAGGTGGACGTGTGGATTGCCCGGTTCCTCATGATAGACCCAGTCCGCAACCTGCCCGCGGCCGAGGACCTGCTCGAACACGAACTGCCGCATCAGAGCGATGTTCTGGTCGCTGCTCAGCTCCACCGGCAGGGCGATGATGAATTCCTTGGCGAGCTGCGCATCGCCCCGTTTCTCGAAGGCCTCGACCTTGTTCCAGAAGGCTTCGACCGCGCCAGCCACCGAACGGTCGGCGATTAGCGCCCTCGCCCAGTCCGGCGCATCCGGCGGCAGCAGGAATTCCTCGTGCGCCAGCTTGCGCTTGTTGGAATAGTCGACCGTCCGGGCCTCGGCCTCGTGTTCCATCCGCGCGCAATGCCGATAGGCGGCCGACAGCACGGCGCTGCGACCATCGCCGCGGGAGATGAGCTGGGGCGTGAAGTGCGTGATGGCCAAGGCGAGCGACGATCCCGGTGACGGCAACAGGTCGTCCGGAGGGGAGAGCCTTGCCCGGCTGGGCCGGGCGGAGCACGTCGCGTCAGCGACGTATTACTGCGCCCTTGGACGCATTCCTTCGGAACGCTGGGATGATCCACCAAAGTGTCGGCTTCGCCGACCCGTCGAAAGTGACGGGTCGCGCTGACGCGCGTCCCGGTCGAAGCTCGTCATTGGAAAAGTCCGAATGACGAAAGGGAAGCAACCGGGATGAAGAAGCCATCGTCGAAGATCAGGGAAGAGATCGGGCGCTTGCAGGAGCAGCTCAAGCAGGCCGAGACCCGCGAGGCCGAACGCATCGGGCGGCTCGCCCTGAAGGCCGGACTCGGCGATATCGAGGTCGAGGACGGTGACTTGGTCGCGGCATTCGAGGACGTCCTGGGAGAATTTCGGAAGGGGAGCGGACGGCCCAGCCGGCAGACCGGTGGCACGGTCCCGGCTGGCGCGCCTCAGGGGTCGAGTGGCGAGGCTTGAGCGGATGCGACAGGCAAGCCAGACCGAGGCGCGCCGCAAGGACACGCGCGAGAAAATCCAGCTCGGCGGGCTGATCGCCAAGGCAGGGCTGCGCTACGAGAAGCGGGCGCTGCTTCTCGGCATTATGATCGATGCCGCCGATCGCATCAGGGGCGACGAAGCGGAACGCGCGCGGCTGATGGCGCTAGGCGAAAAGGCGTTCATCAATGACACCGACTAGGATGGTGATGCTGGTTGCTCCCGCCGTGCTGATGCTTGGGGCGCTGCTCGGTCTCAGCGGAGTAGAGCAGTGGACGGCCGCCTTCGGAACGACGCCGGATGCCCGTGTGATGCTCGGGCGGCTCGGCATTGCCCTGCCCTATGTCATCGCCGCCGCTACCGGGATCGTCTTTCTCTTTGCTGCGAGGGGCGCGGTTGCGATCCGCACGATGGCAGTCGGCGTCCTCATCGGCACCGCCGCGGTCGTCGCTGCTGCGGTTGCGCGCGAGAGCTTCCGGCTGTCGGGCTTCGCCGACAGCGTGCCGGCGGGCGCCAGCCTCATGAACTATGTCGATCCGGCGACGTCGATGGGCGCGACGATCGCCGCCGTCGCCGGCGTGTTCGCGCTGCGCGTGGCGATGCGCGGCGACGCCGCATTCGCCTCCGTCGCGCCGCGCCGCATCCACGGCAAGCGCTCGATCCATGGCGATGCCGAATGGATGGCGCTCAAAGATGCCAGGCGCCTCTTCCCCGAAGCCGGCGGCATCGTCGTCGGCGAAGCCTACCGGGTCGACAAGGACACGGTGGCCGAGCGCGGATTTCGCGCCGACGACCGAGAGACCTGGGGCACGGGCGGCAAGTCGCCACTGCTCTGTTTCGATGCGTCGTTCGGTTCGACGCATGGCCTCGTCTTCGCCGGCAGCGGCGGCTTCAAGACGACATCCGTCACAGTGCCCAGCGCGCTCAAGTGGGGCGGCAGTCTCGTCGCGCTCGACCCGTCCAACGAGGTCGCGCCGATGGTCGTAGAGCATCGGCGCAAGGCCGGGCGCGACGTGTTCATCCTCGACCCGCGCGATCCCTCGACCGGCTTCAATGTGCTGGACTGGATCGGCCGCTTCGGCAGTACCAAGGAAGAGGACCTGGTCGCGGTCGCCAACTGGGTGGTGACGGATACCGGCCGGCAGGCCTCGATCCGCGACGACTTCTTCCGCGCCTCGGCGCTGCAGCTCATCACCGCGCTCATTGCCGATGTCTGCCTGTCGGGGCATACGCAAAGGGAACACCAGCACCTGCGGCAGATGCGCGCCAACCTCTCGGAACCGGAGCCGAAGCTGCGCGAGCGCCTGCAGCTCATCTACGACAATTCGGGATCGGAGTTTGTCAAAGAAAACGTGGCGCCGTTCATCGCCATGACGCCGGAAACCTTCTCCGGTGTCTATGCCAACGCCGTCAAGGAGACCCATTGGCTGAGCTATCCGAACTATGCCGCCCTTGTATCGGGATCGAGCTTTGCGACCGGTGCGATCACCAGCGGCAAGACCGACATCTTCGTCAATCTCAACCTCAAGACGCTCGAGGCCCATCCGGGCCTGGCGCGCACCATCATTGGTGCGCTGCTCAACGCCATCTACAACCGGGATGGAAAGGTCGAGGGGCGCACGTTGTTCCTGCTCGATGAGGCGGCGCGCCTCGGGTATCTCCGCATCCTCGAGACCGCCCGCGACGCCGGCCGGAAGTACGGCATCAGCCTGGTGCTGCTGTTCCAGTCCATCGGCCAGATGCGCGAAGTCTATGGTGGGCGCGACGCGACCAGCAAATGGTTCGAGTCGGCGTCCTGGGTCTCGTTCGCGGCGATCAACGATCCCGACACGGCCGACTACATCTCGCGGCGATGCGGCAACACGACGGTCGAGGTCGACCAGCTGAGCCGCTCGACGCAGATGTCGGGGTCCTCGCGCACCCGATCCAAGCACCTGACGGCGCGGCCGCTGATCCTGCCCGAAGAAGTTCTGCGGATGCGTGGCGACGAGCAGATCATCTTCACCGCCGGCAACGCGCCGCTGCGCTGTGGCCGCGCGATCTGGTTTCGGCGCGTCAACATGACGGCCTGCGTCGCCACCAACAGGTTCCACCGGCCTATGGCGACATAAGGCCGTTTGCGAAAGGGATCGTCACGCGGATGCGCGGAGACCGCTTGCTGGCTCCGGGAGCGAAGCGAGTAGAGCCCGTCCGCCTCGCGGCTCGCCCAGATCGAGATCTCATCACCGGAATGAATCGATCCCGGTCCGGGGATTCAAACCAATCATTGGACACGTGGAGACATGCCGCGCGATTCTATCAACATGATCGCGCAGCCATACAAGCTCTATATCGAACGCCGCGACCCGGGTCGGAACATGGCCCGGTTCTACGCACTCTCGATCGAGAAAACACTGTTCGGACAGGCGCGCTTGGTGCGCCGCTGGGGTCGGATCGGATCGATCGGCCGGACAATGCAGCACTCGTTCGATACCGAGCGGCAAGCGGTCGAACTGTTCCTTGCGCTACTGCGGACAAAGCGGCAGCGCGGCTATGGCACGCCCGGTGCGGAACCAACGCCGCATAGCGACCGACCCATCACATCGCGTGATCAGGCGGGTTGTGTCGAGCGTGCCCAGACGTTTGGCCGCCATGCTGCGACAAGAGCGCCGATCTCCACCCCGAAACTCTTCCGGATGGGTGACGTCGGAGCGGCCGGCGACCCAGTCGAAGACGGTCGCAATGTCGGGTCCGATCGTCGCATCAACGGCGACGACGTCGAAGCCGCCGAGGCTGTCGGCATTCCAACGCCAGGATGAAGTTCGCCGCACGGTGGGCCTGGCCGGTGTCGCTCCTTGCAAGGTCGAGCAGCCGCTCGAACGCAACTCGTACGCTTCCGTCCATGGAAGGTCTCCTCGGTCGGTGGTTGCATAGTGCCTCAGCCTGGCTTGCTGGTCGATGGTGCGTCTTGGTCGATGCGATTGATCTCGTGGCCTTCCCGCAGCAGCTAGGCGTGTCTTGCCTCGCCTCGCGCCGTTCCAAGGCGCTGAGCACACAGTGCCGGAGTTCGGCGCGCCGCTCCTCGATGTCGTCGATGATCGTCATGGTGCTCACTCCCAACTAGTCCTGAAGACAAGGGGCCCCGCCTTGCGGCGGAGCCCGTTCGTCGGGTCGATCACTCCCGGGCCACCGGGCGGGACCAGATGAGCTGGAGGCCTTCTTCGCCTTCCACCCCGACCAGGGTGGCGTAGATCGGGGCGGGGAAGCTCGGGTCGTCCAGCTTGACCGAGAGGTAGTCGCGCTCGGTGCCCTGGGCCGTCTTCTGCCAAGCCGCGCCCAGCTCGACATTGCCGGAGAAGATGCGGAACTGAGGGCCCTTCTCGGAGGGTGTCTCGACGCGCTCGATGCGGGCCTTGACGTTGAGGTTGAGGGTCTTGATCGCGCCGGTGAAGCCGTTCGCGGTGGTGGTGAAGGTGCCGATGGTCGCCATTTGTCTCATTCCTTTTGGTCTGCCGGGCCGCGCCCATCGCGACCTCGATGGCGGTCGAAAGACCGGAGGCGATCGACCCGCACCCCGAAGGAGCCGGAACACAGTGGAGGGCGGCCGGGAGAGACTTTCTTGCCTCGCGAGGAATGCGGCGCAGCCGCAGGGGAGGAAAGTCGCGACCGGCTGTTGCGGGGATAAGAGCGAGATCGAGCATAGCGAGTTCGGCCTTCGGTCAGATCAGCCACATCGAGGACGCGGATGGACGTGGCTCTCCCCGGAACAAAGGGAATGAGACAGGTGGCACCGCATCGGCTCTAGTCTCACGATCCACCGCAAGCAAAGGCAAACACTGTGTTGCCTCACGCATCCTCTGTTGGGCATCTCGGCATCTATGTCCTCAAGAAGGGATGACGTAA
>NZ_JAYRYM010000002.1:0-72377 GCF_041917035.1 Devosia sp.
AACGAACACCCCCGCTCGGCTGAATCAGGCCGGTGCCCCACAGGTAGAACATCCGCCGGCCATGCTTACCGAAGCGTTAACAGATGCTCCAGACTGCGACACCGGCAGCAAGTTGCTCCGCCCGGACAATGTTCCGGCCGAGTGGGTGGTATCCGACGAACTGGTGCCGTATCCCTTCGCCCTCGAAGCCATGCGGACCAGGGCCGCGGCAATTGCCGCCGGCGAGGCGGGCGAGAGAATCTGGCTGCTGGAGCACCCGCCCCTCTACACCGCCGGCACCTCGGCAAGCACCGACGACCTGTTGTCGCCGGATCGCTTCCCCGTGTACGACGCCGGTCGCGGTGGCCAGTACACTTATCACGGTCCCGGACAGCGCGTCGTCTACGTCATGCTCGACCTCAGGCAGCGTGGGCGCGACGTGCGATGCCTGGTCCGGGGCCTCGAGGGGCTCATCATCGACACGCTCGGTGCCTTCAACATCCGCGGAGAGCGCCGCGAAGGGCGCGTTGGCGTCTGGGTTCGGCGTCCTGACAAGGGACCGGCGCGTGAGGACAAGATCGCGGCCATCGGCGTTCGAGTCAGTCGGTGGGTCAGCTTCCACGGTATCGCGATCAACGTGATGCCCGAACTCGACCACTTCGGCGGCATCGTGCCCTGCGGTATCTCCGATCAGGGGGTGACCAGCATTGAAGACCTCGGCCAGCTGGTTTCGATGGCAGAGGTGGACACGGCCCTGCGTCGCGCATTCGAGAAGCGCTTCGGCCCCACGGCAGGTATGCCTCCGGAGGCCCTTGTAACAGCGGCCTGAGCACCGCATTTTGAACACAGGCCCGAGTCTGGCTGGGGGTAGGACAATGCTCGAAGACCTCAAGAAGATCTTCCTTTCGCCGGCGCTGTTCCGGCTCGACACCATTCTGTCGCCGCGGTTGGTACCGATCCTGTATGGCACGGGCATGGCGGCGTTGCTGCTCTGGGCGGTTGGACACCTGTTCCTGACCTTCGGTCGCAATTTCGGCGATGGGCTGTGGGGTATCCTCGAGATTGCGGTCTTCGGCGCACTCGGGATGGTGGCGCTGCGGGTCATCTGCGAGCTGCTCCTGGTCTTCTTCAAGGCCAACGAGACGGCCACCCGTACCGTCAGCCTCAGCCGAATGCCGGGAACTCTGATGGATGAGGTCAAGGAGGCGATCCACGAGATCGCTCAGGACGACGCCTACGGCGAGGATGTTGCACCCGAGGCCCCGCCCGCTCCTCCCCGCCGGACAGCCAGGCGAACGCCACCGGCCGGCACGCCGGAATTGTAGCAGGCGGCTCTGCGGTCCGCGCTGTGCCAGGAGCGCATTGCGACATCGTAGAGTACCGATCGTTGCTTTTTGGCCAATTGGCGTATAGCCACGCCCCCATGACCCAAGCTCCCAAGATCGGCCTCGTCAGCCTCGGCTGCCCGAAGGCACTCGTCGATTCCGAACGCATCATGACCACCCTGCGGGCGCAGGGCTATGCGTTCTCGCGCGACTACGCCGGCGCCGACATCGTGCTGGTCAATACCTGCGGCTTTCTCGACAGTGCCAAGAAGGAAAGCCTGGAAGCGATTGGCGAGGCCCTCGGAGAGAACGGGCGGGTGATCGTCACCGGATGCCTTGGCGTCGAGGAACAGATGATCCGCGACGCGCACCCGTCGGTTCTCGCGGTGACCGGGCCGCATCAGTACGAGGACGTCGTCAATGCGGTGAACGCGCATCTGCCGCCGGTTCCCAACCGGTTCGTTGACCTCGTGCCGGAGGCCGGCCTGAAGCTGACGCCACGGCACTACGCCTACATGAAGATTTCCGAGGGCTGCAACAATCGCTGCTCGTTCTGCATCATCCCGCAGATCCGCGGGGACCTCGTCTCCCGTCCGATCGCCTCTGTTCTCTATGAAGCGGAACGCCTGGTTGCTACCGGCGTCAGGGAGATCATGGTGATCTCGCAGGACACCTCGGCCTACGGGATCGACATCAAGTATGCCAGCAGCAAGTTCCGCGGCCGCGACATCGAGGCCCGGTTCCAGACGCTGGCCGAGGAGATGGGCAGGCTCGGCGTCTGGACGAGGCTGCACTACGTCTACCCCTACCCGCATGTCGATGGCGTTATCCCGCTGATGGCCGAGGGCAGGATCCTCCCCTACCTGGACATTCCGTTCCAGCATGCCTCGCCCGCCGTTCTCAAGGCGATGCGCCGTCCGGCGAACCAGGTAAAGACGCTCGATCGGATCAAGTCCTGGCGCGCCGTCGCGCCGGACCTCGCCATCCGCTCGAACTTCATTGTCGGCTTTCCCGGGGAGACCGAAGAGGATTTCGAGTTTCTCCTCGATTGGCTGGAGGAGGCCGAGATCGACCGGATCGGTTGCTTCGAGTATGAGCCGGTGACAGGCGCCCCGGCAAACGAACTCGACGGTCTGGTCCCCGACGAAGTCAAGCGCGAGCGCTACGAGCGGCTGATGGAGCTGGCCCAGGACATCTCGGCCGACAAGCTCGGGCGCAAGGTCGGGCGCACCATCGATGTGCTCGTCGATGACGTCGATCCCGCGACCGGCAGGGCCATCGGCCGCAGCCAGTGGGACGCGCCGGAGATCGACGGCACCGTGATCGTCCACGAGGCGGACGGCATCAAGCCCGGCGACATGGTCTCCGTGACGGTGACTGATTCCGACGAGTATGACCTGTTCGGCGTTCCGGCGGAGAAGGCCCTGGACGCAGCGGCCGGCCGCTGATCGGATCAGCCGAACCGTCGGTCCGCTTCGTCGGCAAACGCATCGATGATCTCGTCCTGCTTGGCGGCGAACGCCGGCTCGGCCACCGCCGCGATCAGCGGGTTCGAGAACTTGAAATCGACATCGAAGCGGATACGCGTCCCCTGCCCTTCAGGCTCGAAGCTCCACTTGCTGTCGAGGTAGGCGAACGGACCGTCGATGGCCACTGCGGTGATGGTCATCGCGCCCGGATCCGCCACAACCCTGCTGGTGTAGGACTGGGTGATGGGGCCGAACTGGATCGTCATCTTCGCCAGCCGCGCATTGTCCGGGCCGACCCGCACGTCCATTTGCCGGCAATTCGGGATGAACCGTGGATAGGCCTCCAGGTCCGAAACGAGGTCGAACATCCTGCGCGGCAGGTGCGGCACGTGCCGCTCGAAGAAGAGGTCAGGCATGGGCGAGCTTGGCCATGCGCGCCGCCCTCAGGCGCTCGAAGTCCTCACCGGCGTGGTGGGACGAGCGGGTCAGCGGGCTCGACGAGACCAGCAGGAAGCCCTTGGTCATCGCGACCGTGGCGTAGGACTTGAATTCCTCCGGGGTCACGAACCGATCGACCGGATGGTGCTTCTTGGTCGGTGCCAGATACTGGCCGATCGTCAGAAAATCGACGTCGGCGGACCTCAGGTCGTCCATCAGTTGCAGGACCTCGTTCCGTTCCTCGCCCAGCCCGACCATGATGCCCGACTTGGTGAACATGCCCGGATCCAGCTCCTTGACGCGCTGCAGCAGGCGGATCGAGTGGAAGTAGCGCGCGCCCGGCCGGACCTTGAGGTACTTGGAAGGGACAGTCTCCAGATTGTGGTTGAAGACATCGGGCTTCGCCGCCACCACGATCTCGAGCGCCCCCTCCTTGCGCAGGAAATCCGGGGTCAGCACCTCGATCGTCGTCCTCGGAGTGCGAGCCCTGATGGCGCGGATCACCTGGGCGAAGTGCTCGGCCCCTCCATCCGGCAGGTCGTCCCGATCGACCGACGTGATCACCACATGCGCCAGCTCGAGCTTGGCGACGGCCGTCGCCACGTTCTCCGGTTCCGACGGGTCGAGCGCCGTCGGCAGGCCGGTACGCACGTTGCAGAAGGCACAGGCCCGCGTGCAGATTTCGCCCATGATCATCATGGTCGCGTGCTTCTTGCTCCAGCACTCCCCGATGTTCGGGCAGCCCGCCTCCTCGCACACCGTGACGAGATTGTTCTCGCGCACGATGGTCTGGGTCTCCCGATAGACCGGTGACCCGGGCGCACGAACGCGGATCCAGTCCGGCTTTCGCAGCATTTCGTTGTCGGGCCGGCTGGCCTTCTCTGGGTGCCGCGGGCGCGACTCTAGACTGTCGATCAGGGTGACCAAGGGATGTCCTAGCCGGCAATCAGCCGGGCGATGATGACCACGATGATGGCGCCAATCGTGGACGTGATGATCTGGCTGACGATCGGACTGGCGATCTTCAGGTCGACCTTGAGCGCGGAGAACAGGTAGCCGCCGACGAACGACCCGATGACGCCGCTGATGAGGTACGTGACGAGACCACCGCCACCAACGACCAGGCTGGCGAGGAAACCGGCAACGACGCCAATGGCCAGAAAGATGACGAGCGAGCGAGCGTCCAGCCGATTCATTTCTTCTCTCCCGAACTGCTTCTCAGGCACGCCCATCTTCATACCCCGAACTGCTGCTGTGCGATATCGCGTTGCGACGGCGGAGGTTCAAGATCTCGATCATCTGCGCTACCGCGCGATCAGCCGCGCCACGACGATCACGATGACCGCCCCGATGGCGCCGGTGATGATCTGGCTGAGATAGGGATTGTCGATCGGCAGGTTCACGGCGGCGAGCTTCAGAACATAGCCGCCGACGAACACACCAATGACGCCGGCGATGAGGTTGCGGAGCAGGCCGCCTCCGCCCATGACCAGCCCGGCAAGCCAGCCGGCCACCAGGCCGATGCCAAGCAGGATGAGCAACTGGACGAGGTCTTGTGACATGTAGGGGATATCCGCTGGTGGAACCGGGTGGTCGGCCACGTCAGATGTTCAGCGCGCGACCGTAGGCGTCGAGCACGCTCTCCTTCATCGTCTCGCTGAGCGTGGGATGCGGGAAGATGGCGTGGATCAGGTCCTCTTCGGTGGTCTCGAGGCCCATGGCGACGACGAAGCCCTGGATCAGTTCAGTGACTTCCGCGCCCACCATATGCGCGCCGATCAACTCGCCGGTCTTGGCGTCGAAGATGGTCTTGACCAGTCCCTCCGGTTCGCCCAGCGCGATGGCCTTGCCATTGCCGACAAAGGGGAAACGGCCAACCTTGATCTCTCGGCCGGCTTCCTTCGCCTTCGCCTCGGTGAGTCCGACGCTCGCGATCTGTGGCTCGCAATATGTGCAGCCCGGCACCTTCCCCTTGTCGAGGCCGTGCACTCCCTTGACGCCGGCAATCGTCTCGACCGTGATCACCGCCTCATGCTCGGCCTTGTGCGCCAGCATGGGGGGGCCGGCGACATCGCCGATGGCCCAGATACCCGGAACGCTGGTGCGACCGTAGTGATCCACGGCAATTGCACCGCGCTCGATCTTGACCCCGAGCTTCTCCAGCCCCAGGTTCTCGGTGTTGCACTGCACGCCAACCGCCGAAATGAGCGCATCCGCCGCTATCGAGAGCTTCTCCCCGGTCTTCGGTTCGATGTAGGCGGTAATCCCTGCTGCCGTCTTGTCGACCTTTGCCACCTTGGCGTCGGTGATGATCTTGATGCCACGCTTCTCGAAGCGCTTCTTCACATGGGCCGCGATCTCGGCATCCTCGACCGGCAGGATAGTGGGCAGCAGTTCCACCACTGTCACTTCGGCCCCGAGGGAACGGTAGAACGAGGCGAACTCCATGCCGATGGCGCCCGAACCCATGATCACCAGTGACTTGGGGAACTTCGCCGGCTTCATGGCCTCGAAATAGGTCCATATCCGCTCGCCGTCCGGCTCGATTCCCGGCAGCACCCGCGGCCGGGCACCCGTGGCGATGATGATGTGCTTTGCCTTGTAGGTTCCTTCCGGCAGTACCGATTTCGGCGCCGGGTGCTGCGGCTCGACCGGCTTCTTGGTCATCTTCTTGACCACGATCTCTCCCGGCGCCGTAAGTTGGGCCTCACCCCAGATGATGTCGACCTTGTTCTTCTTCATCAGGAACTGGACGCCGTTGTTCATCTGCCCCGCGATCTGGCGTGAGCGCTTCACAATCGCGTCGATGTCGAAACCAAGTCCGTCGGCCTTGAGGCCGTAGTCCTTGGCATGGCCCATGTGGCCATAGATTTCCGCCGAGCGAAGCAGCGCCTTGGTCGGAATGCAGCCCCAGTTCGAGCAGATGCCCGCCATGTGCTCGCGCTCGACGATCGCCGTCTTCATGCCGAGCTGCGAGGCACGGATTGCCGCGACATAGCCGCCCGGTCCGGCCCCGATCACGATCAGGTCGTAAGTGTCAGCCATTTGGCCTTGCCTTTCAGTCGAAGGGTCAGAGTCCGAGGGTTGATTTGACCAGCGGCGCCAGCGCTTCGCCGATCTTGCGGGTGTTCTCGGCATCGAGATGCACACCGTCAGCAGGATGCGCTTTCGCCACTGTCGCGGCATCGAAGAAGCCACAGCCATACTCGTCGGCGCGAAGCTTGTACCAGCGCGCCAGTTCCTGTGACTCGGCGATGACGGCGCGGCCGCCAAAATGCGGGATCATCTCCGGATGGTCGGAGTGAATGATGTGGGGCGGTGACACCAGGATGATCCGCGGCGCGACGTCGCTCGGCTTGACGTAGTGTCCGCGCACGATCTGTACCAGCCGGCGCATGCCGTTGGCCGCCTCCTGAGCGGTCCGCCCATGGAATGGCTTCAGGTCATTCGTGCCGAGCATGATGATCACGAGGTCGAGCGGCGAATGGCTCTCGAGCAGCGTCGGCAGGATGCGAGCGCCGTTCCTGTCCGCGGCGGCCCAGCCGTCGTCATGCACGGTCGTCCGCCCGCCAAGTCCCTCGGCAATGACCCGCGCCGCTCCCCCCAGCGCACGCTCGAGGGCCGCGGGCCAGCGGTCCTCATGGGCATGGCGAGGGCCGCCCGGGATCGGGTTGGCGCCGAAGGTGAGGCTGTCGCCGTAGGCGAGGATGGTCTTCATGCGGCGCGCGCCTCTCGTTGAGCGAGCATATCGGCAACGACTGGAACGAGTGCCGCGCCGATAGCCCTGGTATTGGGTACATCCAGGTGAATGCCGTCGCCGCCACCTGCGGCGCTTGCGACCGTGGCCGCGTCGAAAAAACCGACGCTCAGGTCGCGACACAACTGCCCCAGGCCGGGTGCGAGCGCACCCCATTCGGCGGTCCGCGGCGAGAGCAACGGGAAGGACGGAACGGGTCCGAGCGACAGGGGCTCAGGCGGTGACACGACGACTATTCCGGGCGCCGGAACGGCTTCGGATTGCGGCGTTGACCGCGCAATTTCGACCAGCCGCTTGATCCCCTGGGCAACGGCGACAGCGGACCCGGACACGAAAGTCTTGAGGTCGTTGGTGCCGAGCATGAACACGACAACGTCGATGGGCTCGAAGGTCGCAAGAATGGTCGGCAGTACCCTTACCCCATTGCGATCCGCAGCGACTCCGTAGTCGTCAAACATTGTGGTTCGGCCGTTGAGACCGGCATTGACGACGACTGCCCCGCCGCCGAGCCCTGCCTCGAGCACCGACGGCCACCGGTCTTGATGGCGATGACGCCCGCCCGTGTGGGCGTTCACCCCCCAGGTCAGGCTGTCCCCGTAGCAGAGCACGGTGTGCATCGGGCTCAAGCCAGCATCATCACGGGAGTCTCGATCAGCGCCTTGAACGCCGCCAGCAGCTCGGCGCCCAGTGCGCCATCAACGGCGCGGTGATCACAGGAGAGCGTCACGGTCATGAAGTTCCCTACCTTGACCTGGCCCTTCTCGGCATAGACCCGCTCTTCGCCGACACCCACCGCAAGGATGGTGCCATGCGGCGGGTTGATCACGGCGGCGAACTCCTTGATCCCGAACATGCCCAGGTTGGAAACCGACGAGGTGCCTCCCTGGTACTCCGCCGGCATCAGCTTTTTCGAGCGGGCACGTCCCGCAAGGTCCTTCACCTCTTCGGAGATCTGGCGAAGCGACTTGGTCTCGCACGCCTTCACCACCGGGGTGAACAGTCCGCCCGGCACCGACACGGCCACCGCCACGTCGGCGTGCTTGTGGTAGAGGATCGAGTCACCGGCCCAGGTGGCATTGGCCGTCGGCACCTTCATCAGCGCCGCCGCCCAGGCCTTCATGACGAAGTCGTTGACCGACAGCTTGTAGGCCGGCTTGCCATCCTTGACCGGCGCCGCGCTGTTGATCTGTTCGCGCGCGGCCAGCAGCGCATCGATCCGGCAATCGAGCGTCAGGTAGAAGTGCGGCACCGTCTGCTTGGACTCGGTGAGGCGTGCTGCCACGACCTTGCGCATGCCGTCGTTCGGCACGAGATCGTACGTACCCTCCGGATAGAGCGCCAGCACCTGCGCCTTGCTCATGCCTCCGGCCGGAACCGTGGCCGGCGCCGCCGGACCCGGCACTGCCGCCGGGGCGGCTGCCTTGAGCGGGGCCTTGCCCGATCTGGCCGCCTCGACATCGGACTTCACGACACGACCGCGCGGCCCGGTACCAGTGATAGCCGAAACGTCGATACCGGCTTCCTTGGCCAACCGCTTGGCCAGCGGCGAAGCGAAGACACGTGCAGATCCGTTGGCCGCACCGTTTGCCGCCTTTGCAGTCGCACTGGCAGCTGCCGCGCTCAGGGCCCGCCGCTCGGCCTCGACTTCAGCCGGCGCCGGGGCCGGCATAGCTGGGGCGGGATCATTGGCCGCCTTAGCGGCAGGCGCCGGAGCCGCCGCCGGAGCGGGCACGGCAGCCGCCGGGGTGGCACCCGCGGCACCGGCGCTCTCTCCGTCGATCAGCAGCACCGCGATCACCGCGTTGACCTTCACGTTCTCGGTACCCTCGGGCACCATGATCTTGCCGATCTTGCCCTCGTCGACCGCCTCGACTTCCATCGTCGCCTTGTCGGTCTCGATCTCGGCAATCACGTCGCCGGAGGACACGCTGTCGCCCTCCTTCACGTGCCACTTGGCAAGCTTGCCCTCCTCCATCGTGGGGGAGAGCGCGGGCATGGTGATGTTTATGCTCATGTCGTTCCCTACTCGCCGATATCTTCGTTCCACAAGTGCGGGTTCTTCTCGATGAACTCCGCCATCATGTGCTCGCATCGGGGCTCGTGGTGGTCGACGACCTCAACTCCGGCCAGCGACAGCACGTCCTGAAAGCCTTTGAAGTTCTTGCTCTCCGCGACGACCACGCGGGAAATCCCGAACTGGATGATCGTACCCGTGCACATCATGCAGGGCGAGAGCGTTGTATAGCAGGTGACGTCGCGATAGGTCTTCTGGCGACCGGCATTCTGGATCGCGTCCATCTCCCCGTGCAGGATCGGATCACCCTTCTGCACCCGCCGATTGTGCCCGCGCCCGATGATCTCGCCGTTGCGCACCAGCACCGAGCCGATCGGGATGCCCCCCTCGGACAGGCCCTTCTGGGCCTCGGCGTAGGCCTCGTCGAGAAACTTCCTGTCGAGTTCCTGCTGGGTGGCCATGGTCAGCTCCGGTACATCACGGCATTTACCGCCGCGATCACTTCATCCACGTTCGGCAGCGCAAGCTTCTCGAGATTTGCCGCGTAGGGCATCGGCACGTCCTTGCCGGTGATACGGGTGGGAGGCGCGTCGAGGTAGTCGAAGGCCTCGGCGACGACTCGCGCCGACAGTTCGGCTCCGATGCCACCCTGTGGCCAGCCCTCTTCCACCGTCACCAGCCGCCCGGTCTTCTTCACCGATTCGACGACACTGGCGCTGTCCATGGGACGCAGGGTGCGCAGGTCGATCAGTTCGACATCGATGCCCGCCGCGACCAGCTTCTCGGTGGCCTGGGTGGCATAGCGCATGCCCATCGAGAACGAGACGATGGTGACGTCCCTGCCCGCCCGGGCAATCCGTGCCTTGCCGATCGGCAGCACGTAGTCCTCGACCTTGGGCACCAGCCCCGTCGAGCCATAGAGGATCTCGTTCTCGAGGAAGACGATCGGGTTGTTCGAGCGGATCGCAGCCTTGAGCAGCCCCTTGGCATCGGCCGCGCTGAAGGGCGCCACCACCCAGAGCCCGGGGACATGGCTGTACCAGGCCGAATAGTCCTGGCTGTGCTGCGCGCCGACCCGTGCCGCGGCACCGTTCGGACCGCGGAAGACGATCGGTGCGGTCACCTGTCCGCCGGACATGTAGAGCTGCTTTGCCGCCGAGTTGATGATCTGGTCGATCGCCTGCATGGCGAAGTTCCAGGTCATGAACTCGACGATCGGGCGCAGGCCGGCGAACGCGGCGCCGACGGCCAGCCCGGCAAAGCCATGCTCTGTGATCGGGGTATCGATGACCCGCTTCGGGCCGAACTCCTGCAGCAGCCCCTGGCTGATCTTGTAGGCGCCCTGGTACTCGGCCACTTCCTCGCCCATGAGGAAGACGTCCTTGTCGCGCCGCATCTCTTCGGCCATCGCCTCGTTGAGGGCCTGTCGGACGGTCATTTCCACCATCTCGACGCCGGCGGGCAGGTCGGGATCGGCCGCCGCCTCGAACCTGGGGGCCATGGGCGCGGCGGCCAGGGAGGGAGCTGCGGCGGCGGCCTCCCGCACCGGCGCCAGGGGAGCCGCCGCAGGCTCCGGAACCGTCGGGGCTGCCGGCGCCGACGGCGCCGCGGCCTCGCCGTCGGCCTGCACCTGAGCGATGGGGGTATTCACCTTGACGCCCTCGCTGCCCTCGGCAACCAGGATCGCAACCACCGTGCCGCTGTCGACGCTCTCGACCTCCATCGTCGCCTTGTCGGTCTCGATCTCGGCGATGACGTCGCCCGGCTTGACGACGTCCCCCTGCTTGACCAGCCACTTCGACAGTTTGCCCTCTTCCATGGTCGGCGACAGGGCAGGCATCAGGATTGTGGGCATCTCTTGCTCCGCAGGGCGATCAGGCGGCCATGCCGCGGCTATTGAAAGGTTTCGGCGAGTGAACTGCACCAGGCCATTCCGCGTCCGTCGTCCTCAGACGAACTTGCGCCACACCAGCAGCGCCACCAGGCCGAACAGCGCCAGAAGTGTGATGCCGCGCAATGCGCGAAACCACAGCGGATAACGTCCGCCGGCCCGCGCCTCTGCCTCGACCATGGCGCGGCGAATCTGCGGCCAGTTCTGGATGGTGTCGATCAGTCGTCGGAGCGACGCGAACAGGCTGCGACCGACCCACGCGAAATAGGCCGCAAACAGGGCCGCGACACCACCCGCCAGCGCCCACGCCGTCCAGTCGTCCAGTCCACTCATGGTTCTTGCCGCGCTCCGCCACCGATGCGGACAGATGCTCCGCGTCGCGGCTCATGCGCCGTCCGGCGAGGATCGCCATCGCCATCATGCCGCGTAGACATCCGTCCACAGCTCCGAGGCATCCGGCTCGGGGTCGGTCGTGGCAAAATCCGCGGCCTCGGTGACGATGGCCCGGATCTCTGTCTCGACCTGTTTCAGTGCTTCCTCTGTCGCATGGCCCTTCTCGATGATGCGGCTCTTCACCTGTTCGATAGGGTCGTGCTCGGCGCGCATCGTCGCCACTTCGTCCTTGCTGCGGTACTTGGCCGGGTCGGACATGGAGTGGCCGCGATAGCGGTAGGTCAGCATCTCGAGGATGTACGGCCCCTTGCCGGAGCGGGCATGTTCGATCGCGCGCTTGGCGGCGTCATAGGTCATGCGCACATCCATGCCGTCGACCTGCTCGCCATCTATGCCGAAGGAAATGCCGCGTCTGGACAGGTTCGGTTGGCCCGACGCCCGCTCGACCGCCGTTCCCATCCCGTATCGGTTGTTCTCGATGATGTAGACCACCGGCAGGTTCCACAGCTTCGCCATGTTGAAGCTCTCGTAGACCTGACCCTGGTTGGCGGCCCCGTCACCGAAATAGGCGATCGCAACGGTGCCGTCTTCGCGGTACTTGGAGGCAAACCCCAGGCCAGTGCCGAGCGAGGCCTGCGCCCCGACGATGCCGTTGCCGCCGTAGAAGCGATGCTCGTTCGAGAACATGTGCATCGAGCCGCCCTTACCCTTGGACAACCCGCCCTTCCGTCCGGTCAGCTCGGCCATCACGCCCTTGGGGTCGAGACCCATGACCAGCATGTGGCCATGGTCACGGTAGCCGGTGATCTGCGCGTCCTTGCCCTTCTGGGATGCCATGGTGACTCCGGTCACCACTGCTTCCTGGCCGATGTAGAGGTGACAGAAACCCCCGATCAGGCCCATGCCGTACATCTGGCCGGCCTTCTCCTCGAAGCGGCGAATGAGCAGCATGTCGCGATAGGCCTCGAGTTCCTGCGCCTTGCTGAGTTCGGGGACATTGGACTGGGCCGATTTGGCCGCGGGCTTACGCGCCATGGGCGAGGACTCCGAGTGGAATGGCCATACTCGACCGCTGGGCCGATATCGCCGTACAATAGCCGAAACGTCCCGAAAAGGCTAACTCCCCCGGCGCGTTAGGGAACGCAGCTATCAGTCTATTCCGACTTCGATTTTGTCGGTTAACTGATCTGCGGTTGATGCATTGGCTGAACCGAAAATCGGTTGACCAGTGACGGGGTCCAGCATCACAAGGATGTCGCCCGGCTGCGCCAGGGATAGCAATGCACGGGCACGCTCTGAAACCAGGTCAGGGTCAAGGCTGGACGATCTGAACAGCCCGATCCGATGCCGGTATGAGTCGATTTCGGCCTGCAGTGCGGCCGATCTGGCACCGAGTTCGTCGATCTCGGCCTCCAGCACATCCTGACTCTCGATCCCGAACTGCCCGGTGAAGAAGCTGTAGCCAAGGTAGCCCTGGAACGCCAGGAGCCCCGAAGTCATCAGCAGGTGACGCCAGAAGGCGGGACGTTTGAGGCGGGTGGACATGTATGCGCCATGTTCGCGTATAGGCACTGTCCTTATAGTTTGCCGCACCTTAACAGGCGGTGGACAAGCAGCGGCCACCTCACCTCACCCGCAGGTCTCGCGGTAGAGTTCGACGAGAAAGCTGTTGGCGAGCGGTACCTTGTGGGGCTCGTAGTCATCGAAGTCCGTCCGCGTCGAGATCGTCATTTCGGCGGGCGCGACCTCGAACAGCACATCCAGTATCTCTTCGACGACTGCCTGATCGGTCGTCCCGATGCCCAGATCGCCCAGCGACTGGGCGTAGCCCGCTTCATTGATCGGCCAGTAGCCATCGTCGCCGATGAAGATTGCCAACTCCAGCCGGAACGCGGCCTCGAGCGCATCCTGCTTCTGGAAATCGTCGGAATAGAAGGCCAGTTCGTGCGCGCCCGTCCCCGGGAAGCACCTGAACTCGACCCAACCGCCGGACGGTGCAGCATTGGCGCGAAGGACCGCCAGCGCACCAAGCGCTTCGGCCACCTCGCCATCGAGTAGCTCCCAGCCCACCACGGGTGAAGGAAGGGGGTTGGCGATGCGATCGTACTCGTCCGGGGCCAGGCAGAGCCTGGCGAAATCCCTGGCCGCCGCCTCCGCCCGTTCCCCTTTGGGAAGCTGTCCGGTGTAGACGACGCCCGAGGTTGTCACGATGTTGAGCCGAATGTCCTCGGCGCTGTTGGCAAGCCGCACGACCATGTCGCTGATCTGGTAGACATTGGTGCTCTGCAGGTAGCGCAACGGCCCCTCGCTCCAGCTCTCGGCGATGAACCTGAAGTCGGAGTCGTCAACCAGGACGGCCACGGAGTCGGTGGCCGGCCCGGTATCGGCGATCAGGCCGGGGTTCACCTCGATGCCGAAGAATGGCTGGCCGGCAGCGTCGCAGGCCAGCAGTACCGATGCCTTGCCGTCCTCCGTACTGACGACCAGAGTGTGGTCCGGAAGCGCATCACTGGGCTTGCTCCGCAACGTCCATTCCGCGACGACGCGATCGGGAGTGGCTGCCTCCGGGGCTGCCGGCGTGTCTGCCACTGCCGGTGCCGCGTCGAAGCACTGCGACCGGAACTGGGCGACCGCCTGAGCGAGACCCTGCAGGTTCTTTGCCGGCCAGCGGGTCACCATGCCGCTCGTGTAGCTCTCGATGGTCATGGCGACTTCGGTGGTGGCGGAGCCGACGGCCTCGATCAGGCCCTGAACGTACTCGGGCTCGGAGTAGTAGCGGACACCGGCGGAGCCGTCGGACCGCGCGAAGTGCTCCCCGGGGGCGCTGCGCTGATCGCCGTCGACCTCGATCCTCAGCGTCAGGCCGACATCTCCCGCCTCATATGGAAAGGTCGAGGGATTGGTCGAAAGAAACGCCACTTCGGGTCGCCTCAGTCCGTCGCAATAGGCATGGAAGAAGCCGCCCTGGTCCAGGTCGCCGACCAGCGTCGCCTGCGTCCCGCCATTGACGGGGTCGGGCTCCACCGTGACGCCCCAGGCTGACAGGGCCATGGCGGGTTGCGCCACGGGAGCACTCCCGAAGCACTTCGCGATGAAGGCCCTGCCCGCCGCGGTCGATCCCTTGGCGCCAAGCGACATCGGGTGCTCAGCGCCGCTGGTAGTCTGCACCAGCACCACGCTGATGCTCGACTTGGCGGCGACGATATCCTCCACGATGGCCCGGGCGTCGGCGAGGCCGTTGCGATAGCGGGTGCCGAGCCAACCCGGGGCATGTCGGTAGTACTCGGCCGCGCTCTGCCAACTCTGACCGGTATCCGACTGTACACGGAGCGCCACCGGCTCTGCGTTCGGCCAGGTTTCGGCGTTCTCGCCGTCATAGGTGAGAAGCGCGATCTGGCGCTCCGAGGCACGGCACCAGACCTGGAAGAAGACCTTGTCGCTCAGCGCTGCCCGAAGCGTGTAGGTCGGCTGTCCGGAGACGTCGACCTCCTCCAGCATCTGCCACTGCGCCAAGGCAGGGGACGCGAGAAGCAACGAGAGGGACGTGAGAAACAGAAGGGCCAGGAAATGCAGTCGCGCGCTGACAAGCAAAACCCACCCCCATTGTTGGCAGCGAGCTTATCGCTTCCGCGAGGATTGGCAATCGCGTGACGATAGGCTCCTAGTTCCCCTCCGGCAGGCTGAGGTCCACTTCGACCATGTTGGCGCAGAACACCGCCTCACCACGCAGCCATTCGTTCTGAATGCCGCCTTCTGCATTGATCTCATCGATGACGGCGACGAGACGATCGACCTTCTGCTGGTCGGTCAGGTCCGACGGCCGTGCCGCGTCGGCCCGCGCCTGCAGCCGATCGCCGGCCTCGCGCAACGCGTCGACATTCGCGGCCGTGTAGCTGTCCTTGGCCTGTCCGATCAGGACGACGCAGCGGAGCGCGTCATCGTAGTCGTCGGCAATGGCGGGCAGGACAAGCGGTCCGCCGAGCAACGCAACCGCCACCGGGACCGCCCCGAGGCGCACCCACACGGAAACCGCTACCCTTCCCCTGCCGTCGACTTCTCGACGCATGCTTCGTGCCTCTCCGCCCTAGCCCTTCAGTACGCTGCGCCCGGCATACTTCGCCGCGCCGCCGAGTTGCTCCTCGATCCGGATCAACTGGTTGTACTTTGCCAGCCGGTCCGACCGGGACAACGAGCCGGTCTTGATCTGGCCGGAGTTCACCGCCACGGCGAGGTCGGCAATGGTCGAATCCTCTGTCTCGCCGGAGCGGTGCGACATCACCGAGGTGTAGGCGGCGCGATGCGCGGTGTCGACGGCATCGAGCGTCTCGGACAAGGAGCCGATCTGGTTCACCTTGACGAGGATCGAGTTGGCGACACCCATCTTGATGCCCGAACGCAGCCGCTCGGTATTGGTGACGAACAGGTCGTCGCCGACCAGTTGCACCTTCTTGCCCAGCAGGTCCGTCAGGACCTTCCAGCCGTCCCAGTCGTCCTCGGCCATGCCGTCTTCGATGGTGATGATCGGGAACCGGTCGACGAGGCCGGCGAGAAACCGCGCATTGTCCTCGGACGACAGGGTCTTGCCCTCGCCTTCCATCACGTACTTGCCGCCCTTGAAGTACTCGGTCGAGGCGCAGTCGAGCCCGAGATAGACGTCCTTGCCCGCCGTATAGCCGGCCTTTTCGATCGACTTGACGATGTACTCGAGGGCCGCCTCGGCCGATTTCAGGTTCGGCGCAAAGCCGCCTTCGTCGCCGACATTGGTGTTGTGACCGTCGGCCGCGAGGCCCTTCTTCAGCGTGTGGAAGATCTCCGACCCGATCTGCACGGCGTGCGCGATCGATTCCGCGCCCACCGGCAGGATCATGAATTCCTGCATGTCGATCGGATTGTCGGCGTGGGCGCCGCCATTGATGATGTTCATCATGGGAACCGGCAGCACATGCGCGTTCGGCCCGCCCAGGTAGCGGTAGAGCGGCAGTTCGCTCGATTCCGCTGCGGCCTTGGCCACCGCCAGCGAGACGCCGAGGATGGCGTTGGCGCCCAATCGGCTCTTGTTCGGAGTGCCATCCAGCTCGATCATCGCACGGTCGACCTCGATCTGGTCGAGCGCGTCGAGGCCCTGGATCTCGTTGAAGATCTCGGTGTTGACGAAGTCGACGGCCTTGGTCACGCCCTTGCCGAGAAAGGGCTTGCCGCCGTCGCGCAGTTCCACCGCTTCATGTGCGCCGGTCGAGGCGCCCGACGGCACGATGGCGCGGCCGAAACTGCCATCGTCCAGCACGACATCGACTTCCACGGTCGGATTGCCGCGGCTGTCGAAGACCTGCCGGCCGGTGATGTCGATGATCGTTGACATGTGCTGCCCCTTGAACTGCGATCTGTGCTTCAGGCCTTGCTAGACCAGGGTTGTGACAACTGGAAGAGGGGCCGGCCGGATTTTTGTCAGCGCGCCGCGTGTGCTCCGTCTATTCGCCCGTTCGCCAAGAGCCAGGTCACCGCCTCTTCGACGGCAGCCAGGGAGGAATAGCGCGGCTGGTAGCCGAGCAGCCGCTGCCCCTTGGCGATCGAGTGGCTGGGGCTGCGTGCGATGTGCTCCCAGGTGGCCTGCGCCTCCTCGTCCGGCTGCGTCGTTTTCCACTGCTCGAACGGGAGGTAGTTCAGCCGGGGCTCATGCCCGAAGAATCGGTACATGTGCTCGGCATAGCCCCTGAGGTTCACCGCCTGCGGCGACACGGCGTTGAACGCCTCCCCGATCGAGCCGCTCCAGTTGGCCATCGCTCTCGTAACGAGCTGTGCCACGTCGTCCGCATGCACGTGGTGCACCGTCTCGAGCCCGAAATTCGGCAGCAGGAGTTCTTCGCCCCGTGCGATCTGCGAGAACACGGCAGAATTGAAATGCCCGGCCGGATTCAGCGGATCCCATCCCGGCCCGACGATGTGTCCCGGCCGGAACACCGTCGCCGGAAACCCCGCGCGCCGCGCCTCGCCGAGCAGAAAGGCCTCGATCGCCGCCTTCTGCGTCCCGTAGGCACCGAAGGCATTGTGCGGCTGATCCTCGGTTGCCGGCACCGCGGCATTGTGGCCGTAGACCCAGATCGTGCCGCAATGGAGGAAGTGCTGCACCCTTCCCCGCAGCGCCTCGACCAGGTGCCGAGCGCTGCCGAGGGTGAAGCAGATCATGTCGATCACCACGTCGCCGCCAAGTGCTGCAATGGCGGTTCCGAAGCTGTCGTCGGACTCTGCGGCCGCGCGGTCGATATGCACCGTCTCGACCCACTTCCAGGCCCCATGAGCCTGGTACGGCGCGCGCTGGCCGCGCGTCACGTTGACGACGGCGTGACCGGCCTCGACCAGCCGTGGCACCAGGTAGGTCCCGACATGCCCGCTGCCTCCGATGATGACCACGCGCGCCATATCCGCCTCCCACGCAAATTCGCGGGCAGACTATCGCGGGCTGGCCGAAATCGCACCAGCCCGACCACGCCTCTACAGTGAAAAGGGCGGCGCGCGTGCACCGCCCTCCCCCATCGACCTGGGCGCGCCGTCAGTTCCAGTATTTCGGAACCTGATAGTAGTCGAATGCCCGGTCCCGATGCGCCGCACCGTCGTCGCGGGTCAGCGCGTTGATGGTGTCGCTGGGCGCGGCCTTCAGCTGCTCCTTGGTGTAGGGCACGACATAGGCCTGTTCGGCCTCGTCGTAGTCGAGCACCGACCACGGAAGCGGATGGTACTTCTCGCCGATGCCGAGCAGCCCGCCAAATCCCACCACCGCGAACATGACGGCGTTCTGGGTCTTGTCGAGCACCACGTCCTCGATCTTGCCGATCACGTTGCCCTCGTTGTCCTTCACGTCGGTGCCGATCACGAGCGAAGCACGAATGGCACTGGTGTGGCCGCTGAGCGTTGTCATGGAGCGTCTCCTTTGTTGGATGGTCCTGCCGGAACGTGCCGGCGTCGGCTTCGGTTCCGATTGAACGACAGCGCACCCTTGCTCGAGCGGCTGTTTTATCGTTAATATGCGCCTCGAAACCTAGGATGTTTTTCTCTCGAGGTGGGAACCGTGGTGGCAATCGTCAGGCAAGTGGCGCATGTGTGCATCTTCGCACGCGACCTCGACGCGACCGAGGCGTTCTGGTCGGGCGTCCTCGGCCTGCCCGTGGCGTTCCGCTTCACCCGCAACGGTGCGCCCTACGGATTCTATCTCACCGCCGGCGGCACGACGAACATCGAGGTGTTCCTCAAGGCTGCTGCGGCCTTTGCCGAGACCGATCAGATCAACCACATCTGCCTCGAGGTGCACTCACTGGACGACGCCATCGCCGCGATCCGGGCGCAGGGTGTGGCCATCACCGACAAGAAGCTCGGCGTCGATGACACCTGGCAGGCCTGGACCGCGGATCCGAACGGCGTGAAGATCGAGCTCTTCGAGTACACCTCGCGCAGCGCCCAGTTCGTCGGAGGGGACAGGGCAGCGAACTGGTAGGCCTGAGGTCTACCGACTTGCCTGCCCGCGCAGCGCTCGCTGCACCGCTTCGTCGAAGGCCTGCAGGAAGGCCTGGCGTTCTTTCGCACTGAACCCGGCGTTGAAGCCCCGGCTCTCTCCGGTCTCCCTCAGGTGCTGGTTCAGCTCCCGCATGGCGAGCGCCATGCCGATCGATTGCGCGGTGAACGGCCGGCCCGTCGGCCCGAGGACGATCGCGCCCTGCTGCAGAGCCCGGCCGGCCAGCGGGATGTCCGAGGTTACCACCAGATCACCCGCGGCGATGTGGCTGACGATCCAGTCGTCGGCCGCGTCCGCTCCCTGGGGGACCATGACGTTGCGGATCATCGGGTCGCGCGAGGGCCGAAGGCCGAAATTGGCGACGAAGATCGTGACCACCCCGTGGCGCCCGGCGACTCGCAGCACCTCGTCCTTGACCGGGCAGGCATCGGCGTCCACGTAGATTTCGGGCATCCAATTGCCTCCGCTTCGTCCAACCGGCTATCGCGTCTCACATTGAGGCCGCAATGGCCGTCCATCGCTTGGCCGCAGAAAAACGGCCCGGGATTCGACCATGCGTGTCACAACAGGACTACTGCTCGCTGCCGCGACGCTGACGGTTGCCGCCTGCGGCAGCGCCGAACCCGCCCCGAGACCTGCGGTCGAGGCTCCGGCGAAGACCGCCCCCGTAGAGCCGGCCGTATCGAAGCCGTCCACCCCGACAAGGCTGCCTCTAGGGGCACAGCCATTGCTCGGGACCTGGTCGGCCGATCTCACCACCTGCGGCGACCAGCGATCGGTCGTCGTCATTTCCGCCGGCAGGCTGACGTCTGCGGCGCGGACCTGCGATATCACGCTTGTCGACAACAACGACGGAAGCTTTGCCGCCGCCTGTGGCGAGGAGACGCTTCATCTGACGCCGGTTTTCGCCCCGAGCGGCGACGGTATCAACCTCGTTGTCGATGACGGCAAGCGCGAAACCCTGTTGCGCTGCGGCCGCAACTGAACCCTTCGAAACCTTCCCCTCGGGCAGCTCCGGTGGCATCATGGCGGGCCGATTGGAGACGCACATGCCTGAACTGACCCCGTTCCAGCGCATTACCCTGCAGGTGCAGGCGCAGGTGCCGCTCGTCCGCGCCATGGAGGCAGCCCTCGGCAAGGAGCGGGCGCACCAACTGGTGCGCGAGGCGCTCGACCAGGCCAATCGCGCCATGGTCGCCCAGCGCGGCAGCTTGCTCGACATTCCCACCCTCGCCGCCGAATTCGCCGGCTTCGGCGCCGGCATCCGCTACGAATTCGAGACGCTGGAACAGACCGACTCGCTGCTGCGCAACCAGGTCAATCACTGCGACTATGCCGAGTTCATGGAGCAGATCGGTGCTCGCGACCTTGGCGAGTTGCTGATCTGCGATGGCGACTACGCGATGGCCGATGAACTCGGCCTGCGGCTCGAGCGCAGCAAGACCTGCATGAACGGCGATGGCCACTGCGACTTCTGCTACCATGTGAAGCAGAAGCCCTGAGGAGCGGCCGCTATCGCCCCCATCTCTCGCGCCAGGTCGGCACCACGTCGCGGGGCGCGGGACTGGCGAGATAGACCGCGCGCGCCATCGCCCGGGCCAGGCAAACCGCAGCGGCGTGGCCGATATGCATGACGTTGGCGATGGGATTGTCGAGCGCCCGTGCCCCGGTGGACACCGAGAAGATCAGGTCGCCGTCCACCTGCGTATGCGACGGGCTGGCGCCGCGCGCGATGCCGTCCTGCGCTGCCACCGCCAGCCGCTTGAGTTGCGCCTTGGTCAGGTCGGCGTCGGTGGCGACGATGGCGATCGTGGTGTTGGCGATGGGGTTCACCCAGTCCCGCTTGGAGCGGGCCGTCTGGGCGAAGTCCAGCGGCCCAGAGAAGCAGCCGAGTCCGCCGAACTCGTCGCCGACCTCGAACGGTGCGGCCCAGAAGTGCCGGGTGTCGCCCATGGTGACACTGCCGGTCGGATTGGCGGCAACCAGGGCGCCGACCGTGTACCCGCCGGGAATCTGAAGTGAGGCCGAGCCGAGGCCGCCCTTCAGGTTGGCCGTCAGAGCCCCCACGCCGGCGCCCGCCGTACCAAGCGCGAAGTCCCGCCCGGCCGCAGCCAGAGCCTGCCGTCCCAGATCCCGATAGGGGTTCTCGTCCCAGTCCTTGTCGCCTTCATTCAGCAGATCGAAGATGATCGCTCCCGGAACGATCGGCACGGTTGCCTTCTCGACGCGGAACCCGCGGCCCAGCTTCCGCAGGCCGTCAGTCACTCCCGACGCGGCGTCGAGACCAAAGGCCGAACCACCGGAAAGCACCAGCGCGTCGATATCCTCCACCAGCTTGTCGGGCGCGAGGAGTTCGGTCTCGCGCGCACCGGGCGAGCCACCCATGACGTCGACCGAAGCGCGAAACGGACGGTCCGCCACCAACACTGTGGTGCCGGTCTTGATCCGGTAGTCCTCGGCATTGCCGACGAGGAGTCCCTCGACATCGGTGATCAGGTTGCGTGGTCCGGTTCGCATCCGGGCTCCTTGTCTTGGTTGTGTAGAGCAGCCGGTTAGGCCGCCGCCAGCTTCGCGTTGACCAGTTCCAGCGCCCGGTTGAGCGGTACGCCGTCCGGGTCCCAGGTGCGCCGTACGTCCAGCATCTGCCGCGCCACCGCCCAGTTGCCCTGCTTGAGATGGGCATCCAGCAGCAATTGTCCGAACAGGTCGCGCTGGGCGTGGCTGCCGCCGATCTCGGTCAGGCGCGGATTGGCGATCGACAGCCAGTGCACCGCCCCGGCGTAGTCGCGGCGCGCATGCGCCAGCACACCGCGTGCCGCCGGCAGCGCCACCTGCTGCCAGACCAGCCGATCGAACGCCGTCGAACGAGCCGCCTTGTCCTCCACCGCCTGCAGCAGCAGGTCGGCCTCGGCATACTCCGCCCTTGCGAGGCCATAGAGGTACTGCAGGGTCAGGAACGGCTGCACCGTGTCGCCCGCGCGCCCCCTCATGTGCTCGGCGACATCCTGCCAGCGATCGCCGACATCGAGCCCGGCGACCTCCATTCGGGCCAGCAGCGACACCGCGCCGACCTGGTCCTGCGAGTAGTCCGGCTCGATGCCCCAGACATGGTTGTCGTAGGCGTCGAACACCGCCTGGTTGTCGCCCTCGCTGAGGTGAAACAGCGCCTTGTGCCACCAGTTGTGCGTGTACATGAAGGAGTTGAGGTCGACCCAGGTCCGTTGCGCCTCCGTCAGGAAGGCGACGCCTTCCCTCACTCGGCCCTGGCCGAGCATGACATGGGCCAGCGCGTGTTGCGCCCAGGGTTCTTTCTGCCTGAGCTCGAGTGCCAGACGGGCCTCGCGCTCGGCCGCCTCCAGCTGGTGCGATTGCTCGTGGGCGAAGGCGAGCATGCCGTGCAGGTGGGCATTGTCGCGGTTCGCCGCCTCTGCGGCCTTGCCGATCCGCAGCATGCCCGCTGCATCCCCACGGTTGAAGCTGTGATACTGGTGCAGCTTCACCGCAGCCAGGTCACGGGGGAACCGCGCGACGATCTCGTCCCCGATCGCCTGCACCGCGGGGACGTCGTTCGCCACCCAGCGCTCGAGCTGGGCCAGCAGCATCCGCTCGCGCTCGTTGGCCCCCGGCGAGGCCCTGGTCGCTGCCTCGAGGTAGCGCCGCGCCATGGCCGGTGCCGCCGATGCCTCGAGGAACATCCAGATGAAGCCGGCATAGACGTTGGCGAGGGTCGAGTCGGGCGCCGCGTCGGCCGAGGCGAGGATGTTCGCCGCCTTCTTCTCATAGCCGAGAAAGCCCAGAACGAAGTCGTCGATACCTGCGAGCGTCGCGGCATCGGCGATACTGACGTCATTGCCGAGAGCGTCCTGTGCCATGCTGGCCCACACGATTTGTCCACATGGTCAAATATAGACCCACCCGTGGCGCTGTCCACGCGACACGCTGACATTGCGGAGTGTCCGGGGATACGGCCGTTCACAAACGTGGCCGAATCATGGCGAGCGCACTCAAGATCGCTTGCGCCACAAGGACTTACAGCGCTCCCCGGGGGGCCGGAAAGTGTCTATCCCCAGTTCCTGCCCGGCCCGGCTAGATCACCCGGCCCCCATCCACCTCAAGGGCCACCCCGGTGATCATGCTGGCCTCGTCCGAGCAGAGGAAGCAGGCGGCATTGCCCATGTCCTCGGGGGTCGAGAAGCGTCCCAGCGGGATGGTCGACAGGAATTTCGCCCGGATCTCAGGCGTGTCCTCGCCCATGAAGGTCTTCAGCAGCGGAGTCTCACCGGCCACCGGATTGATCGCGTTGACGCGCACGCCGAGCGGCGCCAGTTCGATCGCCATCGACTTGGTTGCCGTCACCATCCAGCCCTTGCTGGCATTGTACCAGCTCAGCCGGGGCCGCGGGCTCACCGCCGCCGTGGAGGCCACGTTGAGGATCGCCCCGGTCCTGCGCGCCTTGAAATGCGGCACCAGGTGGCGCGCCGTCAGGTAGACCGACTTCATGTTCACATTGAACACGCGATCGAAATCCGCCTCCGAAATCTCGTCCAGCGCCGCCGGCAGGTGCGACACGCCGGCATTGTTGACGAGAATGTCGACCTTGCCGAACGCCATCAGCGCCGCTGCCGCCAGCTGGTTGACGCTCGCGTCCTTGCTGACGTCCACGTGCCCGGCCTTCTGCCCCAGCTCCCGCGCCAGCGCCTCCGCACCCTCGAGGTTGATGTCGGCGATCAGCACCCGCGCGCCCTCGGCCGCGAACTTGCGCACGATGCCGGCGCCGAACCCTGATGCGCCGCCGGTCACGATGGCGACCTTGTTTTCAAGTCTCATGCTTTCCTCGATTCTTCCCCTCACCCGGTCGCTGCGCGACCACCCTCTCCCTCAAGGGGAGAGGGAAGATTTGCCCCACACCTCCCCTCTCCCCTTGAGGGAGAGGGGTGCCCGAAGGGCGGGGTGAGGGGCCGTTCCCAGTTACCCATGCCAGGCCGCCACCGTCTTCAACACCGAGAAGCCATACAGCGCCTCGAATCCCTTTTCCCGACCGTGCCCGGACTTGCCCACACCGCCGAACGGCAGCTCCACGCCGCCGCCGGCACCGTAATTGTTGAGAAAGACCTGCCCGGTCTTGATCGCCTTGGCCATGCGCATCTGGCGCCCGCCGTCGCGCGTCCACACGCCCGCAACCAGCCCGTAGTCGGTGCCGTTGGCGATCGCCACCGCTTCGGCCTCGTCCTCGAACGGGATCACCACCTGCACCGGGCCGAAGATCTCGTCCTGCGCCAGCCGGTCGTCCGGGCGCACCCTCGCCACCAGCGTTGGCGCGAGGTAGTGCCCGGCGCGCGGAGCGTCGCCGACGATCGTCCCCTGCCCCGCCACCTCGCCGCCGCCGAGATCGCCGAGGAAGCCGCCGACGATCTCCTTCTGCCGCTCGGACACCAGCGGCCCGAGGTCGAGATCGGCAATTGCCGGTCCCACCCGCAGCCCGTTATAGCGCGCTGCCATCCGCTCCAGCACTTCGTCGTGGATCGACCGGTGCACGAGGATGCGGGAGCTTGCCGAGCAGGTCTGCCCGGCATTCTGGATACCGGCATTGACGAGGAACGGCAGCGCCCTGTCGAGGTCGGCATCCTCGAACACCACCTGCGGCGACTTCCCCCCCAGCTCCAGCGTCACCGGCACGACATTCTCGGCCGCGGCGTGCTGGATGAGACGGCCGACCCCCACCGACCCGGTGAACGAGATATGGTTGATTCCCCGGTGTGCCGTCAGCGCCGCGCCCGCTTCCTCGCCGAGCCCGGGCACGACGTTCAGCGCACCCGCCGGCAGTCCCGCTTCCTCGGCGATCCTGGCAAAGGCGATGGCGGTGAGGCAGGCCTCCTCGGCCGGTTTCAGTACCGCCGCATTGCCCATGGCGAGCGCCCCGGTCACCGAGCGGCCGATGATCTGCATCGGGTAGTTCCACGGGATGATGTGTGCCGTCACCCCGTGCGGCTCGCGCAGCGTATAGACCGTGTAGCCGTCGAGATAGGGAATGGTCTCGCCCATGATCTTGTCGCAGGCGCCGCCATAGAACTCGAGGTAGCGGGCGAGCGCCAGGGCGTCGGCCCGCGCCTGCTTGAGCGGCTTGCCGACATCCATCGCCTCGATGCGGGCCAGGTCGTCGACCCGTTCGAGCACCTTCTGCCCGATCCGCGTCAGGATGCGGCCACGCTCCGCCGCCGGGGTCCGTCCCCAGTCCCCCGCGAGGGCAGCATGGGCGGCCGCCACTGCCGCATCGACGTCGGCGGATTGCCCCCTCGGGACGGCGCCGATGGTGGCGCCGGTCGAAGGGTCCTCGATCGGCAGGTAGTCGCCGCCCAGCGGCGCCACCCAGCGCCCGCCGATGAAGCACTTGGTCGGATCGAAAAACAGGTTCAGCTCGCTCATTCTTGTCACTCGTCACAGGGCGACGACGGACTGGTCGTCACACGCCTTCGGGCCATTTCGTCGTCAGCGGCCATCGCTCTCCCGCGCCGCCAGCGCCGCCTCCAGGTTCGGCGTCGCCGCCAGAAGTTCCTGCGTATAGGGGTGCTGTGGATTGCGGAACACCGCCTCGGTCTCGCCGCTCTCGACGATCTCGCCGCGCCGCATGACCAGCACCCGATCGGTGATCGAGCGCACCACCGCCAGATCGTGCGAGATGAACAGATAGCTCAGTTGCAGCCTGTCCGACAGGTCGGCGAGCAGGTCGAGAATCTGCGCCCGGATCGACACGTCCAGCGCCGAGACCGCCTCGTCGAGGATGATCAGCCTGGGCTCGATGATCAGCGCCCGCGCGATGGCGATGCGCTGCCGCTGTCCACCGGAGAACTCGTGGATGTACTTGTCGGCATCCGACGCCGCCAGACCGACCTCGTCGAGCGCGCGAGCGACCCGGCGGTCGCGTTCCGCCCCGGTCGGCGCCGCGCTGCCCAGCAGATGGAACGGCTCGCTGACCAGGCGATCGACCCGATGCCGCGGGTTGAAGCTGCCATAGGGATCCTGGAACACCACCTGCAGCTTGCGCCGCGTCGCCGGCAGGGCCCCGCGGCGCGGATCGACGGCCTCGCCATCGATGCTGATCGCCCCGCCCTCGATCGGCTCGAGCGCCATGATCGCCCGGGCCAGCGTCGATTTTCCGCAGCCCGATTCCCCTACCAGGCCGACGTTCTCACCCCGCTCGATGCGCAGACTGACGCGGTTCACCGCCCGCAGCACCTGGCGGGGTGCGAACAGGCTGCGGCGCGGCAGTGGATACTCCCGCACCACATTGTCGACCGACAGCACCGGAACGCCACCCGACATGGCGGGAGGCACCCGCGGCGGCACGTGCGAGGAGGCCTCAAACAGCGCCTTCGAGTACGGGTGCCGGAGGTTGCGGAACAGGGCGACGGTCGGCCCCGCCTCGACCACTTCTCCCTGCCGCATGATGGCCACCTTGTCGGCCAGCCCGGCGACCACCCCGAGGTCGTGGGTGATGAAGATCATCCCCATCCCATCCTCGTCGACCAGCCTGTTGAGGAGCCTGAGGATCTGTGCCTGCGTGGTGACGTCGAGCGCCGTGGTCGGCTCGTCGGCGATCAGCAGCTTCGGTCGCATGGCGATGGCCATGGCGATGACGACGCGCTGGCGCTGGCCCCCGCTCAACTCGTGCGGATAGCGGTCGAGCGGAAACCGCTCGACCGGCAGTTCGACGCGCTCCATCGTCTCGCGCGCCACGATCATCGCATCGTGCCGGTTCATCCTGCCATGGACGCGCGCCGTCTCGGCAATCTGCTCGCCGATGGTCTTGACCGGATTGAGGGCCGTCATCGGCTCCTGGAACACCATGCCGATGCGGTCGCCCCGGATCTTCCGCATCTCGGCGTCGGGCAGGCCCAGCACCTCGCGCCCCTCGAAGGCGATCGATCCCGTCGTCGTCGCTCCGGCCGGCAGCAATTGCATGATCGAGAGCGCCGTCATCGACTTGCCGGACCCGGACTCCCCGATCACGCCGAGGATCTCCCCGGCATCGACCGCGAGGTCGATATGCTTGAGGATGCTCGTCGAGCCGATACGAAGCGACAGATGGTGAACCTCGAGCAGCGCCATCAGCGGCTTCGCCTCAGCCTGGGATCGAACACGTCGCGCAGCCCGTCGCCCAGAAGGTTCACGCCCAGCACCATGAGGACAATGGTGATTCCCGGAACCAGCGCGACGTGCGGTGCCAGCGAGATCATGGTCTGGCTGTCGGCCAGCATCTTGCCCCAGCTCGGGGTCGGCGGCTGCACGCCGAGCCCCACATAGGCGAGGGCCGCCTCGGCCAGGATGCCGAGGGCAAACTGGATCGTCGCCTGCACCACCAGCGTGTTGAGGATGTTGGGCAGGATGTGCTCGACCGAAATCCGCGCCGCCCCCTTGCCCGCCACGCGTGCCGCCATGATGAACTCGCGCTGCCACAGGCTCAGCGCGCCCGCCCGCGCCAGCCTCGCGAAGACCGGCATGTTGTAGAGCCCCACCGCGATGATGGCGTTGATCGCCCCCGGCCCGAACACGGCGGTGATCAGAATGGCGATCAGCAGGGCCGGAAAAGCGAAAACGAGGTCGTTGGAGCGCATCAGCACGTCGTCGAGCAGCGTGCCCCGTTTCGCGGCGGCCAGCAACCCGACCGGCACCCCGACCAGCATGGCGATGCTGACCGCCACGAAGGCCACGGCGATCGAGGTGCGCGCCCCGACCATGATCATCGAGAAGATGTCGCGCCCGAAATGGTCGGTCCCCAGCCAGTGCTCCAGCGTCGGCGGCTTGAGCTTGTTGGGGATGTTCTGCACCGTCACCTCGAACGGCGTCCAGGCGAACGAGACAAGTGCCAGCAGGACAAAGACCGCCGTGATGGTGGCGCCGATGAGAAAGTTCGGCGAGCGCAGGGCTGCCCGCCACAGGCTGTCCGATGCGCGAGCCGCGGCAATGGCGCTCATCGCGCTGCCCTCCGCAGTCGCGGGTCGACCAGCGCGTAGGTCACATCGACGAGGAAGGTGACGAGGATCACGGCGAACACCAGCAGCATCACCACCGACTTCACCACGATCAGGTCGCGCGAGGTAATGCCCTGGAACACCAGCCGGCCGAGCCCGGGCAAAAAGAAGACGTTCTCGATGATGATGGCACCGGCGAGCAGGAAGCTGAACTGCAGCCCGATGATGGTCAGCACCGGGATCAGGGCGTTGCGCAGCGCGTGCCGCCATAGCGTCTGCCACCGGCTCAGGCCCTTGGCGCGGGCCGAGCGGATGTAATCCTCGCCGAGCGTATCGAGCAGGGAGGACCGCATCACCCGCGCGAGGATCGAGGCCTGCGGCAGCGCCAGGGCGATGGCCGGCAGGGTCAGCGACTTCATCGCCATCAGTGGATCCTGCCAGCCGGCGAAGCCGCCGGCGTTGAACCAGCGCAGCGTGATCGAGAACAGCAGCACCAGCAGCATGGCGAACCAGAAGTTCGGCACCGCCACCCCCAGTTGCGTCGCCCCCATGATGGTGACGTCGGTCGCCGAGTTTCGCCGCACCGCCGCGAGGATGCCGACCGGGAAGGCGATCAGCGTGGACAGGGCCAGCGCATAGAGCGCCAGCGGCAGGCTGATCCAGATGCGATCCGCAATCAGTTGCGCCACCGGCACCTTGTAGGTGTAGCTGATGCCGAAATCGCCGCGCAGCAGCCCCAGCACCCAGGTGGCGTAGCGCTCGAGCGGCGGTCCGTTCAGCCCGAGCGCCTGGCGCAGCGTCTCGGCCGCCTCGGGCGTGGCATTGAGGCCCAGCATGAACTGGGCCGGATCGCCCGGGACCACCTCGATGACGAGAAAGATCACGATGCTCGCAGCCACGAGGCTGAGCACCAGCGAGACGAGCCGCCCGAGAAGGAACGAGGACATCAGCTGGATTCACCGGCGCGGCCACACGCGCCGGTGACGCCGTGGTTGTGGGAGGATCGGTTGGTCAACTCGGGAAATGGGGCGGGCCAGCGGCCCGCCCCGTCACGATCACGGTTCCCAGGAGACCCCGGTGAGGTCGGTCGCCTGGGTCGGCGCGTTCTCCCACATGCCCTTGAGCTTGGCGTTCTCGACGCCGACCTTGGCCAGTTCGAACAGGAACCCGACGGCGTAGTTGTCGGCGAGGTTCTGCTGCGCGGCCTTCAGCAGTTCCGAGCGCTTGGCCGGGTCCGAGGTCACCGCCAGGTCGGCAATGATCTGGTTGAAGGCGGCGTTGTTGTACTGGAAGTAGTAGCCTTCGCGGGCAAAGATCCCGATATCGTTCGGCTCGGTGTGCGAGACGATCGTCAGGTCGTAGTTCTTGTCGGTGAACACCTCACCCAGCCACTGCGCCCATTCGACGTTGGTGGTCTCGGTCTTGATGCCGACCGCGGCCAGCTGGTTGGCGATGATCTCGCCGCCGCGGCGGGCATAGCCCTCGACCGGCGGCAACTTCAGCGACAGCGTCAGGTCGGTGATCCCGGCCTCGGCGAGCAGCGCCTTGGACTTTTCCGGATCGTAGTTCGACTGCGCGGTCAGATCGACATAGTCCGGGCTGGCCGGCGACATGAAGGTGCCGATCGGCGTGCCGTAGCCGAACATCGCCCCGTCGATGATCGCCTGGCGGTCGATGGCATGGGCGATGGCCTGGCGCACCTTGACGTTGTCCAGCGGCGCCTTGGCGTTGTTGATCGACAGCACGGTCTCGCCCTGCGTCGCCCCGACCACCACACGGAAGCGCGGGTCGCTCTGGAACTGCGCCACCGTCTCGGGCGCCGGGAAGTTGGGGAAGCTGTCGACATCGCCGGCCTGCAGCGCCGCGAAGGCCGCGGTGGGATCGGCGATGAAGCGGAATGTCGCCGCGTCGAGCGCGACCGGCGCGCCCCAGTAGGCGCCGTTCTTTTCCAGCGTGATGTGGTCGCCTTCGACGCGGTCCTTGAACACGAACGGCCCGGTGCCGATCGGGTTCACCTTGTTGTTGTCGGCGCTCTCGGGCGCCACCATCACCGCATCGCCCCAGGCGAGGTTGTAGATCAGGTTGCCATCCGGCTGCTTGAGCGACAGCTTGACCGTGGCCGGATCGACGACCTCCACCGAGGCGATGGAGGCGTAGAGGGCCTTCTGGGCGTTCAACGACCCCTCGGCATTGATGCGATCGAGCGAGAACTTGACGTCGTCGGCGTTGAAGTCGGTCCCGTCGTGGAACTTGGCCCCCTCGACGAGGTGGAACGTGTAGGTCAGCCCGTCCGCGGAGATATCCCAGGACTTAGCGAGCGCCGGAATGATCGAGCCGTCGGCGGCAAAGCGGGTCAGTCCCTCGAAGACGTTCGCGTACACGACTTCGTCGACGGCGGCGGCGGCCTCGGCGGTCGGATCGAGGCTGGGCGGCTCCAGCACGAGGCCGATCTTGACGTCGGTCCGGGCCTGCGCGAATGCCGGAGTCAACGCCGTGGTCATTGCCAGTGCGCCGGCAAGTGCCAGCACGACCAATGAGTTGCGCATGGTGTTCCCTTCTGTTGCAGGCCGATCCCTGTCGCGGCCCTGAGCTGATCCTAGGACTCTTCGGGCGTCGCGTGAACCGGTTGCATAGCGTCGTTTTTACGCGGGGCGGCCGAACCCGGGAAAGTCGTTCTATTGCTTGCGCCCGAGCAGGTCATCGAGCGTCAGGGCCATGACCTTGGCCGAGTCCAGCATGTCGTCGACGCCGACCCACTCGTCGGGCTGGTGGGCCAGGTCGAGGATACCCGGCCCGTAGGCGATGCAGTTCTTCAGCCGGCCGATGCGATCGATGTGCTTCTGGTCGTAGGTGCCCGGCGAGACGACATATTCGGGGGAAACGCCCATGACCGCGCCGATGGCGCGGGCGACGGAGCGCACCACCGGCGCGTCCTTCTCGGTCATGGTCGGCGGGATGGTCCACAGGTCGCGGACCTCGTAGCTGAACCCCGGCCGCTCGGCCCTCAGCCGCTCCAGCAGATCGATGACCTCCTGCCGCACGGCAGCGGGGCTCTCCTCGATCAGGTAACGGCGGTCGATGACGATCCGGGCGGAATGGGCCACCACCGGCGCCGGGAAACCGGTGTAGCCGCCCTCGGGCTCCGCCTGGCCGCCGTGGATCGAGTTGATGTTCATCGTCGACTGCCGCGCGCCGGGCGGCACCACCGGCATCGCCGTGTGCTTGCGGCTCAGCGCCGGGTAGAGCACATCCTCGAACGCGCGCAGCACGGCCGCCATGTGCCGGATGGCGCTGTCGCCCAGGAACGGCATCGAACCATGCGCGATCCGGCCGAATGTCTCGATCTCGGCCCACCACACGCCACGGTGCCCCAGGCAGATCCGGTCCTTGTTCAGCGGTTCGGGGATGATGACGTGCTGCACCCTCTGCGGCGAGAAGTAGCCCTGCTCCGCCAGGTAGGCGACGCCGCCGTAGCCGCCCGTCTCCTCGTCCGCTGTCCCCGAAATCTCGATGGCGCCGCGATAGTCCGGCACGACCGCGGCAAAGGCCTCCGCCGCGATGATCGAGGCGGCGAGGCCGCCCTTCATGTCGCAGGTGCCGCGCCCGTAGATGCGACCGTCCCTCAGTTCGGCCCCGAACGGATCGACCGTCCAGCCGCGACCGACCTCGACCACGTCGTGATGCGAGTTGAAGTGCACGGTCTCGCCCGCAGACGCGCCCTCGCGCCGAGCGACGACGTTCCAGCGCGGGTACTTGTCGATATCGCCTACGGCCCCATCGGCACGAATGATCTCAGTCGAGTAGCCAGATTTCTTTAGCCTGTTCGAGAGGTAGTCACAGATCTCCCGGTAGTTGTTCCCGGGCGGGTTGACGGTAGGAATCCGGATCAGGTCCTGCGTCAGCGCGACCAGGTCATCCCGGCGGGCATCAATGGCGGCGACGAGCCGTCGGGCAGTGGTCGAAGGGAGAGCAGCGGTCATGGCGCGGCAGACTGTTGCCCGCCGCGCGTCGTGTCAATGCGACAGTCGGCCGATCAAGTCGGCCCACAGGCGACAGTCGGGCCGATGATCAGTTCGGCCCGTCACCGATGGCGAGGATGTTGCCCTCGGAATCCCGGAACCAGGCGGCATGCACGGCACCGAGAGTGGCGATGCCGTTCACGGTCTTCAGCCCCGGAAAGTCATAGTCCTCGAACACCACGCCGCGCCCCCGCAGCGTGCGCACGTCGTCGTCGATGTCCTCGGAGGAGAACACCATCAGCGTGTTTGGGGCCTGCCCGGCGACCCCTGTCGGATAGAGCTGGAAGCCGGTGCCTCCACCCAGCGCGTAGCGAACGCCCGCAGGATCCTCCGAGGCGGGCGAGAGGCCCAGCTTCTCCCTGTACCAGGCCTTGGCGCGCTCGATGTCGCTTGCCGGAATAGTCGGGTAGGCACGGCGGTTCTGAAGCATGGCTTCCTCCCTTGCATGCACCACCGGGGCAGACTACGCCTCGCGGCCGGAAATGCCAAACCGGAGCTCGATCGATGGCCCTACGCCCCCGCACCGCCGACCTGCTCTACGTGATGGCCCTGGATCACGAGTACGGCCCCGAGCTTCGTGCCCGCATCACTCCCGTGATGACCGGCGTCGGCCCGGTGGAGGCCGCCGTGACCGTGACGCTGGCGCTCGAGCGGCTGCGCCACGCCGGCAGGCTGCCCCACTACGTCGTTTCGCTCGGCTCCGCCGGCTCGGCGCGGCTCGAACAGGCCGGCGTCTACCAGGCGCGTTCGGTCAGCTACCGCGACATGGACGCCTCCCCGCTGGGCTTCGAGCCGGGTGTGACGCCGTTCCTCGGGCTGGAGGCCACCCTGCCCCTGGCCCCGCTGGTGCCGGGTCTCGCAACCGCCACCCTGTCGACCGGGGCGAACATCGTCTCGGGGGCAGCCTACGCCAACATCGCGGCCGACATGGTCGACATGGAAACCTACGCCGTGCTGCGGGCGTGCCAGCGCTTCGATGTCCCGTTGATCGCCATCCGGGGGATTTCGGACGGCGACCGCGAACTGGGTCGGCTGGAGGACTGGACGCAGTACCTGCACGTCATCGACAGCAAGCTCGCCCACGCCGTCGACGTGCTCGAATCCGCCGCCGCCAATTACCTTCTCGGGTGACGGTCAGGACTTGCGCCGGCTGCGCCGCCAGTTGGTCCACTTGCGCTGCGCCCAGAGCGTCAGCCGGTTGAGCGGCCCCTGCAGGAACGGCAGGTCCAGGGCCAGCAGGAACAGGCCGAGGGGAAGCATCCAGACGCCCAGTATCGGCAGGAAGCTGAAGACGCCGCCCAGGATCAGCACGATACCGAGCGGAATGCGGACCCAGCGCGAGGACGGCTGACGGACCCAGTTCAGAAACCCGGTCGAGGCCGGAACGGCCCGCCCGATTCGATCGAACTGGCGGTGAAGTCGGGCGTTTTCCTTGGACATGGTTTCCTCGCACAAGCCTTCCGCAAGATGTGGGGGCGATACCCGCGGCCCGCAAGTCGGCACGAACCGATCCCGGCCATCACGCAGAGTCCATTTGTTGCGACCGGCGAATGGGTCTAGAGTGACGACCTCGTGGACGCAGGTGCGGGTTCCGCCCGGCGACTTGGCCCAGCGGAGTTTGACCTGCCTCGATTGGCTTCGTCGAGGAGGTTCGAATGGCTGGTGGCTTTCATGTCCTCACCGCGGCCGGCGACCGGCTGGACATCCCGCAGGTGCGGCACCTCCGGTTCGCCGATCTCGGCTTTGCCCTCACCCAGGGATGGCGGGACTTCTGGCGCCGTCCCTCGCACCTCGCCTTTCTCGGGCTGATCTACCCGCTCGTCGGCGCGGCCCTGGCCGTGTGGAGTTCGGGCACCAATTCCTGGCCCCTCATCTTCCCCCTGATCTCCGGTTTTGCCCTTGTTGGCCCGCTTGTGGCGCTGCCGATCTACGAGATGAGTCGACGCCAGGAGACCGAGCCCGATGTCGGCTGGATCGCCACATTGTCCGTATTCCGCAGTCCGGCCTTCCCCTCCATCGTGGCCGTCGGCGTCATGATGCTGGTCCTGTTCACGCTGTGGCTGATGACGGCGCAGTCCCTCTACGAGAGCCTTTTCGGGCCAGGCTCGCCGCCCTCGCTGGCCGCTTTTGTCGCGGAGGTGTTCGGCACCGCCCAGGGCACCAGCCTGATGCTGTGGGGCAACCTCCTGGGACTGGGCTTCGCCGTCGTGGTGCTCTCCACCTCGATCGTCGCCGTCCCTCTGCTGCTGGATCGCGATGTCGGCGCGGCCATCGCCGTGCTGACATCGGTGCGGCTGGTCATGCGCAGCCCGCTGGTGGCCGCCACCTGGGGGATCGTCGTCGCGGCACTGCTGATGCTCGGCTCCCTGCCCATGCTGATCGGCCTGTGCATCGTGGTACCGGTCCTCGGGCACGCGACCTGGCACCTCTACCGGCGTGGCGTGCTGCCTTCCGGCCACCGTTAACGCCTCGTCAACAAACTCGTAGCAATCTGGCGGCGCTTAAGTAGAGGGCAGGACAAGCCACCGGCCGTGGCCCTGCCCTCGCCCATTCCGGAACCCGCGACGAGCGAGACTGTCCCACGGCCTTTCGGCAGGACAGCTCCGCCTGGCGTGCCCGACGCCACCGAAGGCGCAGGCCGCCGACACCCGCGCAAACCAGCCCTTAACCGGAACCGGTACATCTTCCGGCAATCGGGCCCTTGCGGCCCGACTTCCGTGTCTATGCTGCCTTCCGGAGTTCCACGTGTTCCCCCGAAAAGGACTGCTGCTGGCGGTACCGCTGTTCGCTTCCCTCCTGGCGGGGTGCGGGACTCTGTCGCCCTTTGCGCACCTGTCGTCTCGGGATTGTCTCGCCCGCGCCATGTACTTCGAGTCCAACCGCTCGAGCGACGAAGGCATGCTGGCGGTGGGCACGGTGGTGATGAACCGTGTCGCCGACAAGGCCTACCCCAAGACCGTCTGCGGCGTCGTCGGCCAGAAGAACCAGTTCGCGCCCGGTGTCCTCGTCAAGCCGATGAAGGAAAAGGCCTCGAAGGAACGCGCCTACCGCGTCGCCGACCGCGTCCTCTCGGGAGCCCGCCACGCGACGCTGAGCCGCGAGGTGAAGCACTTCCATACCGCCGGCCACAGTTTCCCCTACGACAACATGTACTATGTGCTCGAAGCGGGCGGAAACAGCTTCTACGAGAAGCGCAAGGCCGGCACCTTCACCAACAACCCGTTCTCGATGCTCGCCTACTGGTAGCGCCCTGGCCGCCTGCGGGATTTCACCGTTTCCTTGAAACACTGAAATCGCCCAAGCCTTTGATTTGTCGCGCTTCCGATCCGGAAAACGGCTGCCAATTCTCCGGAACGCGCCCTAGAAGGTGATGCCGAGCACGTTGCCGATCACGAACAGCGCGGCGAACACCATGGCCCACAGAACGCCCCAGACGATCACCACGGCGACGACGCCGGTCAGCAGGCCGATCAGCATCCACAGGCCGTCTCGGGCCAGCAGCCCCAGCGACATGATGCTCACGGCAAGGGCCGGCAACATGTTGCCGAGCGGAATGGGCAGGAACAGGATGATCGACTCGATCAGGCAGACAAAGCCCAGCAGGTAGACGAAGGGCGGCCCACCGACGAAGCTCAGCCGCGGCCGCATCACGCTCTCCGCCCGCAGCAACCAGGGCGTGACGGTCGTGACGATCTTGCCGAACTCCCGCCGCGTCAGCGACCGGTCGGTGATCAACCGCGGCAGCCAGGGCTTGAGGCCGAGCATCAACTGCGCGGTCAGAAACAGCAGCGGCGCCCCGAAAATGGTCGAGACGCCCGGCGGGAGCGGCAGCGCCACGGGGACCGCGAAGATGAAGATCATCGCCCCCAGCGCCCGCTGGTTCATCGCCGCAAGCAGGTCGCCGATGGAAATGCGATCGTCCTCGCTGCCGGTGGCGATCTCGGTCAGCAGCGTCGAGAGCCGGAAATCGGGGCTCTCGCGCTTTTCGGCCGCGGTCACGTCAAGCTGGGGATCTGCCATCGCCGCGGATAGTGCCAGTCGATTCCCCGGTTAGGCAACCCATCACCTTCCCGTCAGAAGTCGCCCCCCATGTCGAAACCGCCGTCACCGCCGAAGTCGTCACCGCCCATGTCGTCTCCGCCACCGGCATCGTTGGTGTCGTCCTGCCCACCGGCATCCTGACCGCTGTCCGCGGGGGCCTCGGCCGCATGCGCTCCGCCGGCGCCGAACAGCGAGCCGATCGCGCTGCCCAGCAGGACACCGCCGGCCACGCCCAGGGCGGTCTGCATGGCGCCGCCGAGAAAGCCGCCGCCACCGAAGCCGCCGCCGCGCTGCCGCTGGTCGTAGCCATCGTCCTGCGCGCGATCCCACGGGCCGCGACGCGCTTCGCGGCCGCGCGCCTCCTGTTCGAGCTCCTTGATGCGCTTCTCGGCCGCCTCGAGCGCCTGCTGCTGCACCACGATGGTCTGAGCCATGTAGTAGGGAGCGTTGGGCAGCCGGCCAATCTCGCCGCGGATCAGTTCGTCGGCCTCGCGGTCCCGATCCGGCGCGCGGCGCTCGGCCTCGGCCAGGCGGTCGAACAGGCCTTCGATGGCACGGCGGTCTTCAGGGTTCAGCATCATCAGTCTCCGATGTTGAGCGTCTGCCGATGACATGGGGACCACCGTGCCCCCCGACAATGCCCTGCCCCCGCGAAATCGGTCCTTGCGCAACCGGGCGTTGCGCCAGATGTGCATTGACATGCGCCGCCGCTGGTTCACCCTCCCGCCGGAAATTGCGAGGCGAGAATGGCCGACGACGATCCTCCCGAAGACAGCAAGCTGACGAAGGCCAAGTCCCGCTGGGCGGAGATGGGCAAGTTCCTCACCGGCAAGCTCAGCCGCGCCGAGGACGACCGCCTGCCGCCGGGCCAGCATCTCGTCAAGACATGGCCGGTGCTCGACCTGGGGCAGACGCCGAACGTGCCCAGGCAGGTCTGGCGGCTCGACATCGGCGGCGAGGTCGAGCACCCGCAGAGCTGGAGCTTCGACGACCTGATGGCACAGCCGCAGTCGGAGAGAACCACCGACATCCACTGCGTCACCAGCTGGTCGCGATACGACAACCGCTGGAAGGGCGTGACCACGCACCAGCTGATGGAGGTGGTGGGCGTCAAGGCGACGGCACGACATGTGCTGTTGACCTCGAACGACGGCTACACGACGAACATGGCCATCGAGGATTTCGCGTCCGACGACGCCATGGTCGTTCACAGCTGGGAAGGCGAACCGCTGACTCTGGAACACGGCGGGCCCGTGCGCCTCGTGGTGCCGCACCTGTATTTCTGGAAGAGCCCCAAGTGGCTGCGCCGCATCGAGTTTGCCGAACGCGACCACCTCGGCTTCTGGGAGGTGCGCGGCTATCACAACCACGCCGACCCCTGGAAGGAGGAGCGCTACAGCTGAGCGCCCAGCAGCTCGGCCAGGCTCTCGACGCGATCGAGCTGTCGATCGATGCCGGTGGTACGGGCGATCCGCACGCGCGCGTCGGCGAGATCGAACTCCACCGAGAAGAGGCCGAGCCGCGGCCGGGCCCCGGTCGAAGGCCCCAGCACCGCCGGCAGCCGCTTCAGCGATACCGGACGGGACCTGCCCGGAACCATGGTCACCAGCCGCCGCGAGCGTTCCGCCAGTCGCAGCCTCCGGCGTGCCTCATCGAGCGACACCCCGGCCCCGAGGATCGCCTCCTCGGTGACGCGGCGATAGCTGCCCGGTGCCTGCGGCCGGGCGGAGAGCCCTCCGCGCAGGTAGCTGGGCAACGAGTCGCGCGCCAGTCGGCGAAAGGCCAGTGCGTGCCGCGCCACCCAGGCGGCGTATCGCCGCCCCGTCGCCTCGTAGGGCACGGCGATCTGGTCGATCACCGGACCCTCGTCGATACCCGGGCTGAGCACGTGCAGGGTGGCGCCGGCACAATCGTCGCGTTCGTCGAGCATGGTGCCGAGAAACGGCGACGGCCCCCGGTAGAACGGCAGGAGCGCGGGGTGGAAGTTCACCGCCCGCGCCCCGAAGAGATCCAGGATCTCGGGCCGGACAATCTGCATCGTCACGGCCGTGATCAGCGTGTCGACCGCCAGCCGGCGAACCTCGGCTCGGGCATCAGCCAGCGCCCGGAGGCGAACCGCGCGCTGGGCGATGCCGTGCCGCCGCAGCAGCCCGCGCACCGTCCAGTCGGGAGCGAGCAGCGATTCGAGGCTCGGCCGCGGCCGCGGCGGATAGTCGGTCCAGTACTCCGCCACGACGTTTCCTGCCTCGAGCCAGCCCCGCAAGGCGCCGGCCGAAAGCACGCCATCGGCGCCGATGAACAGCGCGACAGCCAAGGGGTCAGCCGCCCACGAAGTCTCCCTTGCCCACCGGCACGCCGTTGTGCCGCAGGATGGCGTAGGCCATCGTCAGGTGGAAATAGATCTGCGGGATGGCATTCAGCGTCACGTGCGGAACCGACGGCACGCTCTGCTCCTCGCCGCGCACCTTGAGCGTCACCGGCCGGTCCTCGCTGCCGGCGAGGTCGGCCTGGCTGAAGCTCGCAACGTAGTCGAGGGCGGTGCGCACACGCGCCCGCAGATCCGCGAGCGTGACCTCGGTGTCGGCCCAGCTCGGCGGGGTCCGGCCGGTCAGCCGGGCCAGTACGAACTTGATCCGGTCCGTCGTCGATTGCACCTGGAAGGTCAGGGGCAGCATGTCCGGCGCGAGCCGGGAGGCCGGCAGAACCTCGGGCTTGATCTTCCGCTCGGCCGCGTTGGCCTCGGCCTTGGCGAGGATCGCGTCCAGGTTGTTGAGATAGCGCGTGAACACCGGCACGGTGATCGCGTACATCGACAGGCTCATCATTTCCCTCGGGATTGCGGGCGCACGGCCCAGTATTGTGTCGGAAGTCTACCAGCTGTGATCGACGCTGCGCTCATGCGGGTCCGGTTGCGGCAGGGCGGGCCAGGCATAGTCCTCCGGCAGCACCAGCTCGAAATCGTAGGCGGCCAGTTCTGCCCCGTCCAGGTCCACCTCGATGCGGTGCGGTCCCGCCGGGTCACCCTCGGCCACACACCAGCCATTGGTGATCCAGCCGTCGCTGAGCTCGGGAACGAAGGTCGTGGTGGCGAGGCGGCCATCCTCCGAGATCTCGATGCCGTCATCGGCATTGACGGCAGCGTCGCCCCAGTCCGCCGGGGCGGCCGGCAGGATCAGGCGCTCGACGCCGGTCGCGGGGGCGTCCCCCTCGGCGAGGCGGATCCACCAAGTGTAGCAGGCTCCGGACACCAGCGGCACGCGGCTGCCGTCGAGCCGCTGTTCCACCCCGCCATAGGTGAAGGTCGTCTCGAACACCGAATCGATCATCTCGACGGCCCCGGCGGGCGTCGAGGCGAGCACGCCGAGCACTATTGCGGCAACCGATCTCACCGGTATCCTCCCCTTCGTCGGCGGCGACCATAGCACCGCCCGGCGCGCGGCCGGAAGCGGGAAAACCGCCCGGTGGCGCCCCTCGCCAAGCGGCGGCGAAGCTGGCATTCTCGGCACACGGACTGCAGGAGGAAGTGTTGAGGACGTTGGGATTCGTCGCGATTTCAGGCCTTTGGGCCATCCTGCTCGCCGCGCCGGCGGTGGCGCAATCGACCGACGGCATGCCGAGCGGCCCGTTCGATACCTTCGTCCCCGAACCGGGGTTCACCACGACGCTGGAGGAGACTCCTCCCGACACTGAACTGGTCAAGCGCCTGTTTGCCCTCGGCTATGCCGATCAGTGCCGGCTTGCCATCGAGAGCGACGTGCTCGGCACCGAGCCCGAAGTCTGGGACCTCACCTATCGCGACAGCTACCAGGAGGCGGACGAGCCGGACCGGACCTTCCGCCTCTACCACTTCAACTGCGACGCCGGCGCCTACAACGTGATCTCGGTGTTCCTGACATGGGACAGCTTCAGCGGTCTCGCCCCGCTGTCCCTCGCCCGTCCGGAATTCGACATCACCTACGAGAGCGGCGATTTCGACGGCGACGTCCTGGACATCGCCTACCGGGGGATGAGCGCGACCAACCGGCTGGTCAATGCCTGGTTCGATCCCGATACCGGCACGATCGGCGCCTCCGGCAAGTGGCGGGGCCTGGGCGATGCCGCCGACTACAGCACCTGGGTGCAGCGGGGGCCGGTCTTCGTGCTCGATGTGTTCGACGTGGATGCAAGCTACGACGAAGCCGTCAACCCCTGGCGGATCGTGGCCGGCGGCAGGGTGCTCGAGGTTCCCGAGCGGCTGCCGGAGGAGAGATTCGATGAGCCAGCAGAAGACGACGCCGACGGGCAGTGACGTCGGCGCCTTTCTCGCCCAGGTCGAGGGCGAGGCCAGGCGGGCCGATTGCTCCCGGCTGGTGGCGCTGATGAGCGAGATCGCCGGCGAAGGTCCGGTGCTTTGGGGGCCGTCGATCGTCGGCTTCGGCAGCTATCACTACCGCTACCCGACCGGTCACGAGGGCGACGCGGCCCTGATCGGGTTCTCGCCCCGCAAGGCGGAGTTCTCGATCTACCTGATGGGCGTCTACTTCCCCGAGAGCAAGGACAAGGCGGAGGCTCTCCTCGCCCGGCTGGGCAAGCACCGGATGGGCAAGGCCTGTCTGTACGTCAAGCGCCTGTCCGATATTGACCAGGGCGTCCTGCGCGAGCTGATGGAGCTTTCGGTCCGCGAGGTGCGCGCCCATTACGGTTGAGGACCGCCGCCTGCGGGGCGCGGCAATGAAAGGGCCGCAGCACCGTCTCCGATGCTGCGGCCCCGAGAAGCGCGGGCCGCCATGTTGAGGGCTTGGGGGCAGCGGCCGGCAACTTCTCACCGTTCACCGGTGCATGGGTCGTTTGCAGAATTCCAGTGAACTGCCACTAGAGATGGGCGCGCTTTGCGGCAGGAAAAGAGCCATCACCGGAAGGTGAAGTTCATGAACAGTCGGTAAGCTGGCACGTTGCCCAAGACCGGCACAGCCCCTAACTATGAGCCGCATGGCGGTCGAGGGGTTGCCGCGCCAGCGAGAACAGCATGAACACCATCACTCCACCGCCCCTGGCGCAGAAGGCCTTCACCGATCCGGAAGCCGCCTGGGCCTACCTGGCCCAGATCTACCACCGCAATACCGGCTTCATCCGCCAGCACCTGATTGCGCTGACGCGCGGTCACGTGCCCAAGGGACGCGTGCGCGCCTTCTACCCCGAGGTGCAGGTCACCTCGCGCAGTTACGGCAAGACGGACAGCACCCTTCCCTACGGGTACCTCCATACGCCCGGCATCTACCGCACCACGGTCACTGCGCCCGAACTGTTCAAGCGCTACCTGATCGAGCAGTTCGAGGTCATTCTCGCCAACCATGGCGGCGCCATCGAGGTCGGCGAGTCGAGTGCGCGCATCCCGCTGCACTTCGCCATTCCCACCACAGAACGCATCGACGGCGAGGCGATCAATGCCCTGCCGATCCCGCTGCGCGACCTCTTCGATGTGCCCGACCTGCAGGATACCGACGACGAGATCGCCAATGGCACGTTCATTCCGCCGGTCGGAGGGCCCTACCCCCTGGCGCATTTCACCGCGCCGCGCGTCGACTACTCGCTGCAGCGGCTCAGCCACTACACCGGCACCGAGGCCGAGCACTTCCAGAACTTCGTGATCTTCACGAACTACGGCTTCTACATGGACGAGTTCGCGCGCACCGCCCTGCGCTACATGGAGGAGGGTCACCCCGACTATGACGGCTTCGTCGAGCCGGGAGGTCATTTGACGCGCAACAGCCGGCTCGGCGGCGGCACGGCGGGCACCCGCGCCACCCGCATCCCGCAAATGCCGGCACTGCATCTCACCATGCCGCGCAATCGCGGCATCACCATCGTCAACATCGGCGTCGGGCCATCCAACGCCAAGACCATCACCGACCACATCGCCGTCCTGCGCCCGCATGCCTGGATCATGCTCGGCCACTGCGCCGGCCTCAGGAACAGCCAGGAGCTGGGCGACTACGTCCTGGCCCACGCCTATCTGCGCGAGGATCACGTGCTCGATGCCGACCTGCCGGTCACCGTGCCGATTCCGGCGCTCGCCGAAGTGCAGGTGGCGCTCGAGAAGGCCGTCGCCGAGATCACCCATCTCGAGGGCATCGAGACCAAGCGCATCATGCGCACCGGCACCGTCGCCACCTTCGACAACCGCAACTGGGAACTGCGCGACCAGGCCTCGATCACCCGGCAGCTCAGCCAGTCGCGCGCCGTGGCGCTCGACATGGAATCGGCCACCATCGCCGCCAACGGCTTCCGCTTCCGCGTCCCCTACGGCACCCTGCTCTGCGTCTCGGACAAGCCTCTCCACGGCGAGCTGAAGCTGCCGGGCATGGCCTCGGACTTCTATCGCACCCAGGTCAACCGCCACTTCCAGATCGGCCTCAGGGCCATGGAAATCCTCCGCGACCAGCCGCCGGAACGGCTGCACTCGCGCAAGCTGAGGAGCTTCGCGGAGACGGCGTTCCAGTAGGCGCCTTGCATTTGGCCGGGCGGGTCCTATCCTAAGGGGCAGGAGACGAAGAATGCGCCCATCCGTGGTGTTCGAGCAGAACCGGGAGTTGATCCGCGAGCTGACTGTCCGCCGCCGGATGACGAATCCGCGAGTTTTTGGCTCGGTACTGCATGGAACCGACACGGAGGGGAGCGACATCGATCTCCTGGTCGATACCCTGCCCGACACGACGTTGTTCGACCTGGGCGGGCTCCAGGAGGACCTCGCCGAAAGGCTCGGTGTCACCGTGCAGGTGGTGACACCGCGTGAGCTATCCCGCTATTTTCGCGACAAGGTCCTGGCAGAGGCGCAGCCAGTGTGATCGACAATCGGCTGCGCGTTCTCGTCTGGCATATCCGCGACGTGGCCGCAGAGATCGCGGAGTTTGTTGCCGCCAACTCGCAGGAGCAGGTCAAGGCGAACTTGTTCGCTGCGCGCGGTTTGGTCCACAGCCTCTACATGGTTGCCGACCTGGCAACCCGGCTCCAGAATGAACACCCGGAGTTCGTTGCGGCCGTGTCTGACGTGGCCTGGAGAGACATTCGCGGTCTGCGCAATCGAATTGCCCACAGCTACTTCGAACTCGACCATGAGGTGGTCTGGAGAGCCGCCGTTGTAGAAGTACCTGTGCTTGCCGGAGTGTTGGTCGAGAGGCTCGACAACCACGGGCGTGCGTAGTTGTCGAAAGGGTCCTGGCTGAGGTGAGGCACAGGATCGGCGAGCTTGAACCGCAGCCGCGGCCGAAGGACTAGCCCCCCTCACACCGGCTCGTGGTCGATGTCCAAGAACCGCTCCACTTCCAAGCAGTTGATTGGGAGGATCGCAAGGTGGGCAATTCGACATCCCGCAAGCGCAATTCAAGGAGCCCCCGGAACCGCGTTTCCGCGAGCGGGTTTGCAGTCGGGCTTCGGTGCTTTAGCCTGAGCTTGGAGACTAGAGATGCGTCCGTCCGAGGTGTTCGAGCAGAAACAGAGCTTTGATCCGCAAGGTGGCCGCACGCTACCGCGTTGCGAATCCACGCATCTTTGGTTCTGTGCTGCACGGGGACGACAGGAACGATAGCGACATCGACATTATGGTCGATATTGTGCCGGGAACAAGCCTGTTCGACCTGACCGGCCTGCAGAGCGACCTTGAAGCGGCCCTCGGGGTGCGCGTGGACATCGTTGCGTCGACGGGGTTGCACCGCTTCATTCGAGACAAGGTGTTGGCAGAGGCGTTGCCAGTATGATCGACGAGCGTGTCGCGTTGAGCCTGGACGGCATGAAACAGGCCGCCGCCGATGCAATCTCGTTTGTCGCAGGAATGTCCGAGGCCGAATTTCTCCAATCGACAACGACACGGATGGCTTGCGCCATGTGTATGGCCCTTATTGGCGAGGCGACCGCCCGGATCGAGAGGCGCTCGCCGGACTTTGTGGCAGGCATCCTGATTGGCCGTGGAACAAGATACGCGGACTAGGAAACCTGATCGTTCACGACTACGGCCACCTCGACATGCCGACGATTTGGGTAGTGGTGCATGAGTCGCTTCCAGATCTCGTGTCGTAGATCCGAGGGGTAGGCGAACTCGATCCGAGGTCGTGGCCTAAGGAGTAGGTCGCCGAGCTGCTTCACCCCCAAGACCTACCCCTGTTCCCGCACATACCCGATCAGCCAGTCCGGCCAGTTGATGGTCATGCCGTTGCAGCCGAGCTCGGCGGCGGCGACCATTTTTTCGCGGCTGGAGATGCCGGAACTGCGGGCCTCGAGGCCCAGCGAGTGGGCGAGATCGACGATCTCGCGGGACTGGTTGGCGGCGTTGAGAGTGATCATCGAGAAGTTGTTGCGGGCGCAGCGGCGAACGGCCTCGGTTGGGTCGGTTCGCAGCAGTTCCTCCGGCGCCCACGCGATGCGCAGCAGCGGCTCCAGCTGCTTGGCGCGCTTGAGGCCGGCTTCATCGACGATCGAGAACAGGTAGACCTGCTCGGCCAAGCCAAACTCTGCGATGCAGGCGACCACCGCCTCCACCAGTCCCGCCATCGGCTTCTTCAATTCGACATGGTAGGTCAGCGTATCGCCAAACTCCGCAAACAGCTGCCCCAGCGTGATCAGCTTCTCGCCCGCATAGCCTCGATCCCAGTTGAGCCTCGGATCGTGCCACGAGCCGGCATCGAGCTCGAGCAGTTGGGCCAGCGTGTGGTCCTCCGGCAGCCCGCTGCCATTGGTGGTCCGCTCCAGCGTCTCGTCGTGAAACAGCAGGAGTTCACCGTCCCTGGTGAAGGCGACGTCGGTCTCGACTTCGGTGGCCCCCAGGTCCACGGCACGCCGGAAGCTGGCCATCGTGTTCTCCGGCGCGTAGCCGCTGGCACCTCGATGGGCGATGATGTGAAACGGAGAGGCGAGCGGCATCCCCTCACACCCTCTCGTAGTCGATCTCCAGAAACCGCTCCACCTCGCGCTCCCAGCGCTCCTTGACGAACTTCACGTGCACGGGGTGCTCGTTGTAGGCGTCGTAGGCGGCCTGGTCCCTGAACTCCATCGAGAAGCCGAACTCGTAATCGTTCTTTCGGCTCACCTGCTTGAGCTGCTCGAACTTCTCGACGCCCGGAATGCCGGCCAGCACCTTGGCGTCGCGCAGGAACGCCTTCTCCTGCAGGGAGCCGTGCGCGTGCTTGAGGACGAATATCACGCTGTGCCGGATCATGCCGTCTCCTCCTCCAGCGCCACCGCTTCGCTGGCGGCGATTGCCGCCATATTGACGATTCCGCGGCTGGTGGTCGAGGGGGCCAGGATGTGCGCCGGAGCGCGCGGACCCATCAGGATCGGGCCGACCGCCAGGGCGTTGTTCATCTCCTTGAGCAGCGTCATCGACAGGTTGGCGCTGTCGAGCGTGGGAAACAGCAGCAGGTTCGCCTCGCCACCCAGCACCGAGTCGGGGACGTAGCGGCGGCGCAGTTCCTCGTTCAGCGCCACGTCGCCCTGCATCTCGCCCTCGACGATCATCTCGGGCGCCACGGCCTTCAGCTTGCGGTAGGTCTCGCGCATCTTGAAGGCGCTCTCGCCGTCGCGCGAGCCGAAATTAGAGTAGCTGAGCAGGGCCGCCTTGGCCTCGATGTTGAAGCGCTTGAGATGATCCCGCGCCTGCAGGGCGATGCTGACCAACTCGTCCGGCGTCGGGTCGACGTTGACGTAGGTGTCGGCAAGGAAGAACACCCCGCGCGGCATGATCAGCATCGACAGCGCCGACACGTCCCGCACCCCGTCCTGCAGGCCGATGATCGAGCGGATGTCGCGCACGTGCTTGATGAAGCGCCCCTGGAAGCCGCACAGCATGGCGTCGGCTTCGCCGCGCTTGACGCTCAGTGCCGCGATCACCGTGGTGTTGGTGCGCACGATGGTGCGGGCGATGTCCGGCGTCACTCCGCTGCGGCCCACCAGCGAATGGAAAAGCGTGACATAGTCGCGATAGCGCGGGTCGTCCTCGGGGTTCACCACCTCGAAGTCGCGCCCCGGCTTGATGGTCAGCCCGAAACGCTGCAGCCGGCTCTCGATCACCTGCGGCCGGCCGATCAGGATCGGCTGCGCCACGCGGTCCTCGATCAGCACCTGCGCGGCGCGCAGCACGCGCTCGTCCTCGCCGTCGGCGAAGGCGATGCGCTTGTTGTGTCCCTGCACCCGGTCGATCACCGGCTTCATCACCAGTCCGGAGCGGAACACGAAGCGATTGAGGCTGTCGTGGTAGGCATCGAAGTCGAGGATCGGCCGCTTGGCGACGCCGCTCTCCATCGCCGCCCGCGCCACCGCCGGCGCGATCCTCAGGATCAGCCGCTGGTCGAAGGGGTTGGGGATGATGTGGTCGGGGCCGAAAACCGCCGGCTGGCCGGAGGGCGAGACTTCCAGCCCCGGATCGTGCGCCAGCTTGGCGATGGCCTTCACCGCCGCGAGCTTCATCTCCTCGTTGATCGCCGTCGCGCCCACGTCAAGCGCGCCGCGGAACATGTAGGGGAAGCAGAGGACGTTGTTGACCTGGTTGGAATAGTCCGACCGCCCGGTGCAGACCATGGCGTCGGGCCTCAGTTCCCGCGCCACTTCCGGCATGATCTCCGGCACGGGGTTGGCGAGTGCCAGGATCAGCGGGTTGGCCGCCATCCTGGCCAGCATCTCTGGCTTTAGCGCCCCTGCGGCGGACAGCCCGAGGAAGACGTCGGCGCCATCGAACACCTCGGCCAGCGTCGTCGCCTCGCTGTCGGGCCGGCAGAACTTGCCCCGCCACCGGTCGTTGACGTCGTTGCGCTTGTAGGTGAGCAGGCCGTCCTTGTCGGCCACCCAGATGTTCTCGAGCCGGGCGCCCAGCGCCAGCAGCACGTTGAGGCAGGCAATCGCCGCCGCCCCGGCGCCGGAGGTGCAGATCTTCACCTCCTCGATCCTCTTGCCGCTCAGTTCCAGTCCGTTCAACACCGCCGCGCCGACGATGATGGCCGTGCCGTGCTGATCGTCGTGGAAGACCGGGATCTTCATGCGTTCGCGCAGCGCTTCCTCGATCTCGAAGCACTCCGGCGCCTTGATGTCCTCGAGGTTGATGCCGCCGAAGGTCGGCTCCAGCGGCCGTACCACCTCGATGAACTTCTTGGGGTCGGTCTCGTCCACCTCGATGTCGAAGACGTCGATGCCGGCGAACTTCTTGAACAGGACCGCCTTGCCCTCCATCACCGGCTTGCTGGCGAGGGCGCCGATATTGCCCAGACCCAGCACCGCGGTGCCGTTCGAGATGACGGCGACGAGGTTGCCGCGTGACGTGTATCGGGTCACGGCATCCGGATCGGCGGCGATTTCCTCGCACGGCGCCGCCACGCCGGGCGAATAGGCCAGCGACAGGTCGCGCTGGTTGCCCAGTGGCTTGGTGGCCTGGATCTCGAGCTTGCCGGGCTTGGGATACTGGTGGAAATGCAGCGCCGCTTCGCGCAGCGCCTTTCTCTGTTCGGTCAGGTCGGCGGACATCTTTGGCCCTCATCGCAAGGGCTGAGTGAGTGCCACTAATCGCGCCGAATGGAAAGCGGCTGTTCGGCCCGGCCTCGGCTCAGGCCGCCGCCCTCGGCAGGTCGGCGGGCCGCGCCGACCCGTTGAGCGCCAGAGCCAGTTCCCGGAAGGCGGTGCCCTTGAGCGGCGGCGCAAAGAGGTAGCCCTGGGCCAGGGTGACGCCATGGGACCTGAGGTAGACCGCCTGCTCCTCGTTCTCGACGCCTTCGGCAACGATCTCGGTGCCGAGGTCGCGTGCCATCGAGATCAGGCCGTCCAGCACCGGCACCTGGGTGAGCCCGGGCTTGATCATGTCGACGAAGATGCGGTCGATCTTGATGACATCGACACCCAGCGGCTGCAGGTAGGCGAGATTGGAGTGTCCGGTGCCGGCATCGTCCATGGCGATCCGGCAGCCCAGCGCATGCAGCCCGGCAATGACGCCGGGAGCCGTGGCCATCCGGTCCATCGGCTGGCGCTCGGTCAGTTCGAACACGAGTTGCCGGAACGAGATGGTCGTGCCGGCAAAGATCGTGTGCACGTCGTCGACCACGTTGCCGTCGCGAAAGTGCCCCTCGAACAGGTTGATCGAGATCTTGAGCTCCGGCATCTCCCGGCAGAGGTCGGCGAGGTCGTCGCGCGCCTGCTGCATCAGGCTGATCGTCATCGGAATGGCGAGACCGGTCACCTCCGCGTACTCGATGAAGGCGCCCGGCGACACCACCTCGCCCGATCGTTTCTCCCAGCGGGCGAGCACCTCGCAGCCGGCCAGTCCCCCCGTCCTGAGGTTGATGACCGGCTGGTAGTAGGGCTTGATCTCGCCCGCCTTGATCGCACGCTCGAGGTCGAACGCGGGCAGGTCGGAGCGTCGCACGTACTGAAGCGCCAGGATGAGGAACGCCGCGCTCATCAGGCTGGAGATGATGGTGAAGCTGGTATCGAGATCGGCGTAGTCGGCCCGCACGATGGCGAAGGGCACTGCGGCCATGACGCGGATCGGCAGGGAGCCCGCAAAGCTCTCGACGGACAGGAACTCGGTCGTTCCCCGCGCGTCGTAGCCTGCCGAGTCGCCGGCTGTCAGCATGGCGGTGCCGTCGGAGAGTGCGATCCGCACCACGCTGGTCGGCTTCAGGCCGTTGAGCAGGCTGGCCGCCTCCGCCGCGATCACCGGCACGAAGGTCGAGACCTTGCGCGACTGGCCGAAGCCCTGCGTGACCTTGATGAAGGGCGCCGCCAGATCGGCGAAGCGAACCACCTCCATCGTCTCGGTCTGGCTCGGGATGCTGAACGGCTTGGTCAGCGGGGCATGCTGCACCTGCTTGCCCAGCGCGTCGCAGTACTGCACGCCGTCATAATTCTCGACCAGCACCTGCTTGAGGTAGAGGCTGCGCTCCATCTGCTGGTGCACGCTGGCGACGAAGCCGGGCGTGCACAGCGATGCACTGTCGGCGAGGATGTGCCGCAGCGAGCCGATGGCATCGTAGACCGTCGCCTGAACGCGCGCCGCCACCGCGTCGGCTGTCCCCTGCAGCACGGCCCGTTCCCGCACCCGCACGTAGGAATCGAGCAGGAAATCCACCGCCATGACCGGCAGGAACGCGGCTATCGCCGCGATCAGTGTCAGCACATGCGCGTATTTCGACTTCACGTCGCCTCGAATCCAGGCCCGGGTGCTAGGCAACAAATGCCTAGCAGGGCTCGGTTTAAGGGAGTGTCAACGAAATGTCCGCGGCGTGCCGGGATGGGACGGCGCGTCCAGCCCGCTACTTGTCGGCGATGACGCGGATGCTCAGCTCGCGCAGTTGCTTCGGCGACGCCGGACTCGGCGCGCCCATCAGCAGGTCTTCCGCCTGCTGGTTCATCGGGAACAGCGTGATCTCGCGCAGGTTCTGTGCCCCGCACAGCAGCATCACCACCCGGTCGATGCCGAAGGCGGCGCCACCGTGCGGCGGCGCACCGAACTGGAACGCCCGGTACATGCCGCCGAACTGCTCGATCACTTCCTCGCGCGACTTGCCGGTGATCTCGAAGGCCCTGACCATGGTTTCGGGCAACTGGTTGCGGATCGAGCCCGAGGCGATCTCGAACCCGTTGCACACCGCATCGTACTGGTAGGCCTTGATGGTCAGCGGGTCCTGCGTGTTGAGCGCCTCGATCCCACCCTGCGGCATCGAGAACGGGTTGTGCGCGAAGTCGACGCGCTTCTCGTCCTCGTTCCACTCGTAGAACGGGAAATCGACGATCCAGCAGAACGCGAAGCGGTCGAGCTGCGTCAGGTTCAGGTCGAGCCCGACCTTGACCCGCGCCTCGCCGGCGAAGCGGTACATCTTCTCGGGCCGGCCGAGCACGAAGAACACGGCGTCGCCATCGCCCAGACCGAGCTGGGTACGGATCGCGGCCGTCCGTTCCTCGCCGATGTTCTTGGCGATCGGGCCCGAGCCGGCGCCGTCCTTGAAAAAGATGTAGCCGAGCCCGGGCTGGCCCTGCCCCTGTGCCCAGGCGTTCATGCGATCGCAGAAGGCGCGGCTGCCGCCGCCCTTGGCGGGGATGGCCCAGACCTCGACCTTGTCGTCGGTGGCGATCTGGTTGGCGAACACGCCGAAGCCCGAGCCGCGGAAATGCTCCGTCACGCCCTGCATCTCGATGGGATTGCGCAGGTCGGGCTTGTCCGAGCCGTACTTGCGTACCGCCTCCTGGTACGGAATGCGCGGCCAGCCCCTCGTCACCGGCTTGCCGTCGCCGAACTCCTCGAACACCGAGGTGATCACCGGCTCCATCGTCGCCCAGATCTCTTCCTGGGTGACGAAGCTCATCTCGAGGTCGAGCTGGTAGAACTCGCCCGGCAGGCGGTCGGCGCGCGGATCCTCGTCGCGGAAGCACGGCGCGATCTGGAAATAGCGGTCGAAGCCGGCCACCATCAGCAGCTGCTTGTACTGCTGCGGCGCCTGCGGCAGCGCGAAGAACTTGCCGGCGTGAATCCGGCTCGGCACGAGGAAGTCGCGCGCACCCTCAGGCGAGGAGGCGGTGAGGATCGGGGTCGAGTATTCGGCGAAGCCGATCTCGCCCATCCGCCGGCGCATCGACGAAATGACCCGGGTGCGCTTGACGATGTTGGCGTGCAGCGTCTCGCGTCTCAGATCGAGGAAGCGGTAGCGCAGGCGGATGTCCTCGGGATAGTCCGGCTCCCCGAACACCGGCAGCGGCAGCTCAGTGGCCTCGCTCAGCACCTCGAGCTCGCGGATGAAGACTTCCACCGCGCCGGTCGGCTGCTTGGCGTTCACCGTCTCGGGGGTCCGCGCCTTCACCTCGCCGTCGACCCGGATCACCCATTCCGAGCGCACGGTCTCGGCCAGCTTGAAGGCGCTGGAATCGGGATCGACGACCAGCTGGGTCAGCCCGTAGTGGTCGCGCAGGTCGATGAACAGCAGGCCGCCATGGTCGCGCACCCGGTGCACCCAGCCCGAAAGGCGCACATTATTGCCCACGTCACCGGTCCGGAGGGCGGCACAGGTGTGGGAGCGATAGCGGTGCATCTCGGTCATTTCGGTTCTCGGAAAGCGGCGGATTCAGGCGCGGGACAAGCGCATGCACGCCAGACTTTGTCAAGTTGCCGGGGGCGACCGGCGGGCCCAGCGATTCGCTGCTGGCAGGCCGGGGATTCGCCTGTTATTCAGATTCCACAGTCTGGTTGGCGAAAGAGTCCTGATGGAACTCATTACCTCGACCGACGTGCTCGCAGCCTTCTGTGTGCGGGCCGCCGGCTATGATTTCGTGACGGTCGACACCGAGTTCCTCCGCGAGACCACCTACTGGCCCAAATTGTGCCTGCTGCAGGTCGCCACCCTCGACGAGGCGGTACTGGTCGATCCCCTGGCGCCGGACCTTGACCTGCAGCCCTTCCTCGAACTGCTCGGCAACGAGACGGTCCGAAAGGTCTTCCATGCCGCGCGGCAGGACATCGAGATCTTCGTCAAGCTGACCGGCAAGGTGCCATCGAACATCTTCGACACGCAGATCGCGGCCTCGGTCTGCGGCTTCGGCGACAGCGTCTCCTACGACAACCTGGTGCGCTCGATCACCGGAGTGGAGCTCGACAAGTCGTCGCGCTTCACCGACTGGGCGGCGCGACCGCTGAGCGAGAAGCAGAAGGTCTATGCGCTCGCCGACGTCACCCACCTGCGCGACGTCTACGCCTCGTTGCTCAAGCAGGTCGACGACACCGGTCGCTGGGACTGGGTCGAGGACGAACTGGCGGTGCTCGAATCCATCCACACCTACGTCGTGCAGCCCGAGCACGCCTGGGAACGGCTGAAGGCCAAGCTCAACAAGCCGCGCGACGTGGCGGCGCTGAAGGCCCTCGCGGCGTGGCGCGAACGGCGCGCCCAGGACGCGGACCAGCCGCGCAGCCGGGTCCTCAAGGACGACGCCCTGGTCGAACTGGCCATGCAGCGCCCGACCTCCCCCGAGGCCTTCGACAAGCTGCGGGCCGTTCAGCGCGGCTACGGGCGCTCCTCGGCGGCCGCCGAGATCATTGGCATCCTCAAGGACGTCGAAGCGCTGCCGAAATCGGACCTGCCCAAACTGCCGGAACGCTATCGCGGCCCCTCCCCCAAGGGAGCCGTCGGCGATCTCATCCGCGTGCTGCTCAAATCCGTCGCCGAGGATAACCGCGTCGCCTCGCGCATCATCGCCACGTCCGACGAGATCGACGCCTTGGTGCTCGACGACGACGCCGACGTGCCAGCCCTCAAGGGCTGGCGCCGCAAGCTGTTCGGCGACAAGGCCCTGGCGCTCAAGCACGGGCGCATCGGCCTCGCCGCCGGCAAGGGCGGCGTGATCGAGATCGAGATCATCGACGACGACGAGTGAGAATCGCCCCGCGGGGTCGAGTCGTCCGCTGGACCCATCCGAGGTTCGAACGCAGCCCGTCCCTCGCCCGCCGTGGTCACCCCGTCGAACCGGGGGACGGGGTCCTCGGGTGGCGAAAGCACCCGCGAAATGCTACATGTCCCGCAGTCGAGGTCCGATCATGCGCGACATCGCCCGCGAAGAACTCATCGCCGAGTTGCTGCGGCTGAAGCCGGAGCTCGAGAAGGGAGGCGTCAGGCATATGGCGCTGTTCGGCTCGCGGGCACGCCGCGACAACCGCCCCGACAGCGACATCGACCTGATCGTCGATCTCGATGACAGTCGTGGCCTGTCGCTCCTCGACATCGTCGGCTTTCACGACCTCGTGGAGGACCGCATCGGCCTGCCAGCGCACATCACCACGAGAGGCAGCCTCGAGGGCAGGTTCAAGCAAAGGGTCGAACGCGATCAGGTGACCGTATTTTGAGCAGCGACGCAGAACGCGCGCTATGGCGACTGGAGCATATCCAGGTAGCCGCCCAGCAGATCAGAACGTTGCTGAAAGACAGGGTGGTCGCCGACCTAGGAACGGATTTCGTCGTTAGGGCCGCCTTTGAACGCCTGATCGAGATCATAAGCGAAGCATCGCGCCACATCCCCGCCGAATGGAAGGCGCAACACCCCGACGTACCCTGGCAGCAGGTTCACGGTATCGGGAACATCCTGCGTCACGTCTACCACTCGGTTCAGCCCGACGTGCTCTAGAACATCTACAAGGACGACCTCGGTCCCCTCGAACGCGCCGTCGATGCCATGATTGCCGCCTACGGCCCTATCCCGTAACCACGGCCATCGCCTTGATCCCCGCCACGCCGGCCAGCTGGTCGAGGCGACCCCGCAGGTGCTCGCCGTCGAGGAACGCGAGCTCTGGCGCCAGGTGCAGATGCAGGCTGCCCTTGTCCAGCGCAAAACGGGTCTTCCCCAGCACCCCCGGCATGGCGGCGGACATCGGGTAGGCCACCCGCAGCGCCGCCCCCAGCAGGCGGGCCCGTTGGCTCGCCGTCGGGCCGGCCAGCGCCAGCACGTCCTGGCTGATGGATTTCTGCTTGAGCCCCATGTAGCGCACGGCCAGCACCTCGGCGAGGAAGGCGCGACCAGGGTGGTCGACGCCGGTCATCGAGCCATAGGCCACCATGTCGACGGCCTGTTCGCCGCGATAGTCGGGATGGCCGCGCCAGCCGATATCGGCAAGCAGGCAGGCAACCGTGCGCAGCCGGTTTTCCGCCGCCGTCTCGACGATGCCGAGGGCGTGCAGCAGGCCCGAGGTGAAGGTGACGAGGTCGCTGGCATGCTCGGGCGCGCGCGAGCGCAGCACGTTCATTTCCTCGGCGGCCTGGATGAGCGGATCGAGCCGGCGTTCCCGCTCGTCCAGCAGCCCGTAGAGGTACCCCTCCCGCACGCCGAGTGCCGAGAACACAACCGAGTCGAAGCGCCCGGCCCGCAGCACCTCGATCATCACGGCGGCCCCGTACGGCACAAGGTCGCGCCGTCCGGAACTGGCCACCTCGGCCCCCGGGTACGGCTTGCCGGCGGCATTTGCCGCGACGATGTCCTCGCACAGCTTGAGGATGTCGGCGGCACGCGCTGAATAGTGCTGCACCATGTGCAACGGGTACCCGCGGAGAATCTGGTGCACCTTCGCCAGCGACCGCCAGGTGCCGCCGATGGCGCAGAAGACGCCCCCCTGCCCGGTCAACAGTTCCGACCGCTTCAGCCTCTGCCGGGCAACCGCCTGGGCCTTGGACGGGCTGTTCTGCGAGTCGTCCTGAATGCGGATGACGCCAAGGCCGTGTGTCTCGCCGGTCGAATCGAGTCCCGACCGGATCATCGACAGCTCGAGGCTGCCGCCCCCCAGGTCGCCGACGAGACCGGCGAAATCCGGCATTCCGGAAATCGCGCCGAGGGCGGCGAAATGCGCCTCCTCCTCGCCGCTCAGGACGTTCACCGGTGCGTTCATCAGTTCTTCGACGGCGGTGACGAAGCTGGCCGAGTTGGCGGCCTCGCGCACGGCCGAGGTGGCGAGCACGAAGGTCCTGCCGACCTTCATCAGCCTGCACACCAGTGCAAAGCGCTGGATGGCGGTCAGCGCCCGATCGATATTCTCGTAGGCGATCCGGCCGGACTGAGCGAGGCCCCGCCCGAGCGAGCACGCCGACTTCTCGTTGTACAGGGCCGTCAGCGAGCGCGCGTGCCGCTCGTAGACGACCAGCCGCACCGAGTTCGAGCCGATGTCGAGCACGGCCACTGGGCGAGCACCCTTGATTCGGCCCTGCGCTGTGGGGTCGGCATCAACGCCCCAGTACTGATTCAATCGTCGCTGTCCTCGCTGTCGCGCTTGGAGGCGCTGCCGCGGCCCGAGAGGCTCGCATTCGTCATGAAGTACTCGTGCGCGCTGAACGGCTCATCGCCCTCCTGCAGCCGCACGCGGTCCGAACTGCCATCAGGCAATACCTCCCAGCTCTGCTGGTTGTCCTTGAGGTAGGTCACCATCATCCGGTCGAGAATCTGCTTATGCACCGTCTTGTTGAGGATGGGAACCATCACCTCGACACGCCAGTCGAGGTTGCGCTGCATGACGTCGGCCGAGCTCATGTAGACCTTGGCCTTGCGCGAGGGCATCGGTTCGCCCTGCCCGAAGCAGAAGATGCGGGAGTGCTCGAGGAAGCGCCCGACTACCGACTTGACCCGGATATTGTCGGAGAATCCGGGGATGCCGGGCCTCAGGCAGCAGATGCCGCGCACGATCAGTTCGATCTTCACGCCCTTCTGGCTGGCATCGTAGAGCGCGTCGATGATCTCCGGATCGACCAGCGCGTTCATCTTCAGCCAGATGGTCGCCGGCTCGCCGCGTTCGGCGTGGCCTACCTCGCGGGCGATGCAGTCGAGCAGCGTCTGGCGCAGCGTCACCGGGGAGAAGGCGATCGCCTCCATCTCGGCCGGCCGGGCATAGCCGGTGATGAAGTTGAAGACGCGGCTCACGTCGCGCGTGATCGAGGGCTCGGTGGTGAAGTAGCTGAGGTCGGTGTAGATCTTGGCGGTGATCGGGTGGTAGTTGCCGGTCCCCAGATGGCAGTAGCTGACCAGCTTGCCCGCCTCTCGCCGCACCACCTGGCTCATCTTGGCGTGGGTCTTCAGCTCGATGAAGCCGAACACCACCTGGGCCCCGGCGCGCTCGAGATCGCGGGCCCAGCGGATATTGGCCTCCTCATCGAAGCGCGCCTTGAGCTCCACCAGGGCCGTCACCGACTTGCCGGCCTCCGCCGCCTGCACCAGCGCCTTGACGATCGGGCTGTCGCGCGAGGTGCGGTAGAGCGTCTGCTTGATCGCCACCACGTCGGGGTCGCGGGCCGCCTGCATGAGGAACTGCGCCACCACGTCGAAGCTCTCGAACGGATGGTGGACCAGGAGGTCCTTGGCGCGGATCGCCGCGAAGATGTCGCCGTTATAGTCCCGTATCCGCTCCGGATAGCGCGGCAGGTAGGGCGAGAACTTCAGGTCGGGCCGGTTGATCTCGCAGATCTTCGAGGCATCGGCCAGCCCGAGAAAGCCTTCCACCTCGAACGTATCGGTGGACTCCACCCCAAGCCGCTCGGAGATGTGGCGCCGCAGCGCCCGCGGCATCTTCTTTTCGATCTCGAGGCGGATCACCTGCCCGCGACGCCGCTGCCGCAGCGCCGACTCGAACTCCACCACCAGGTCGGCGGCCTCGTCGTCGATTTCGATCTCGGTATCGCGGATGATCCGGAAGGCCCCCGACCCGGTCACCTCGTAGCCGGGGAACATCTTGGTGATGAACAGGTTGATCATCGTGTCGACGGTCACCACCTCGACCCGGTTCTCCTGCGTGAGCTCGTTGGGCAGGGTGACGAAGCGATCGAGGTTGGCGGGAACGCGCACCAGCGCGGTGAGCGTCTGCGTCGTGCCCGGCCGCGCCATCTCGAAGGCGAGCGTGAAGCCCAGGTTCGGAATGAACGGGAACGGGTGCGCCGGGTCCACCGCGATCGGCGTGAGCACCGGGAAGACCTCCTCCCGGTAGAGCTTCTGCAGGTACTGAACCTGATCGGCGCTGAGGTCGTTCGCCTCGTGGATCACCACGTCCTTGGCAAAGAGCTCCTCGCGCAGCTGCTGCCAGTGATCCTGCTGTTCGAGATGCAGGTGCTGGGCGAGGTTGGCGATCTCCTCGAGCTGCTCTGCCGGGGTCAGCCCGTCGGCGCTCTGCTTCATCATGCCGGCGCGCAGCTGGCCCTTCAGGCCGGCCACGCGAACCATGAAGAACTCGTCGAGATTGTTCGCCGAGATCGAGACGAAGCGCAGCCGCTCGAGCAGCGGATGGTTGGTGTTTCCGGCCTCCTCCAGCACGCGCATGTTGAACTGCAGCCAACTCACTTCGCGGTTGACGAAGCGCGCCGGGCTGTGGCGCAGCTCCGTCGCGTCGGGGGCGTCGGCGGGCTCGGCGATTTCGCTAATCTCGTTCATCTTCTTCTGCCTCGTCGGCGAGTTCGAGTTCCATCTGGGCGTCGTCGCGCCCGACGCCGCGCTGCCTCAGCACCTCGGCCGCGATGCTTCTGGTTATGGCCGTTCCGCGCTCCAGCGCCATGCGATCCATCAACTGCGTCAGCGCAACCGCTTCCTCCGGGGAGCGTTCCATGCGCGCCACGATGAAGGCAATGAGCCTGGGTTCCACCGCAACCTGCCGGTCGCCAAACAACTTCACGAACATCTGTGACAACTGGATGTCGTCGCTCACCGCCACGTCGAAGCGCGCCGCGAGTCGGGCCCGCGACTTCAGATCATCGGTCGCGAACGGCCAGCTGGCAACGGGAATGCGGGCGGTCAGCAGGGTCGGCCGCCCGTCACGCATCGACTGGTTGATGAGGTGGAAGAGCGCCGTCTCCTCATAGCCGGCCCGATCCGCGTCCTCGACCACCAGCGGCCGCTCGCCCCCACTGCGCGACAGCTCGTCGACGGTACCGGGCATCACGTAGGTGGCGCCGGCGCGCTCCGCCCAGACGCGGGCGAGGTGCGACTTGCCCGAACTGGCCGGCCCTTCGAGCAGCGTCAGGGGGCCCGGCCAGTCGGGATAGGACAGGATGTGCGCATGCGCCATCCGGTTCCCGTCACCGACGATGAAGTCATCCTCGGCGTGCGATGGTCGGTGCCCGAGGTCCAGCGCCAGCTGACCCGGCCGATGCTGCGGCGAGTCCGGCTGGGTCATGTCGCCTTGGTGGTGCGCCGCTTCGACGCGGGCGCGGTCCCCGCGGGGGGCGGTGCCGACGGCGGCGCGGGCTCGTCCAGTCCGAGGTAGAGACTCGAGCCCTGGTAGCGGTGCAGGGCGTAGCGCGTCAGCACCCCGGTGATCGCCGCCAGCGGCACCGCCAGCAGCAGGCCCACGAAGCCGAACAGCAGCGCGAAGGCGAACAGCGCGAACATCAGCCACACCGGGTTGATGTTGATGCTCTGCCCGACCAGCTTGGGATAGAGGATATTGGCCTCGAGGAACTGCCCCACCAGGTAGATCGCCAGGATGATCAGCACGAAGACCCACTGGTCCGGCCAGAACTGCACCAGCGCCACCGTCATCGAGAGCGCAAAGCCGGTGAGGAAGCCGACATAGGGTACAAAGCTGAGCAGCCCCCCGATCAGGCCGATGGCGAGACCGAAATTGAGCCCGGCAAGCGTCAGTGCCGTCGCGTAGTAGACGCACAGGACGAGGATCACGCCGCCCTGCCCGCGGATGACGCCGGCCATGGCGCGATCGATGTCGCCGAGGATGCCGCGGATCTCGGCCTGATGCTGGCGCGGCAGTAACTGGTCCGCCTTGGCCATCATCCCCTCCCAGTCGACCAAGAGGTAGTAGGCGACCACGGGGGTGATGAACAGCACGGCGATGGTGTTGAGCACGGTCAGCCCGCTCTGCGCCAGCGTCGCCGTCACGAGGCCGGCGAACTCGACTCCGCGCCCGATCAGGTCGGCGAGACTGCCCTCGAGCTGCGCCGCCCGCTCCGGTCCCAGCCACTCGTTGAGCTGCGGCGCCCAGGTCTGAAGCAGGGCCTGCAGGTCCCCCACATAGCTGGGCAGTCGGCCGACGAGGTCGGCCACCTGCTGCGCCACCAGCGGCACCAGCGAGAGGAGCAGGCCGGCAATCACGGCGATCATCAGCGCCAGCACGATCATCGAGCCCCAGGTGCGCCCGACGTGCCATCTCTGCAGCCAGTTGACCACCGGGTTCAGCAGATAGGCGAGCGCCAGCCCGACAACGAAGGGCAGCAGGATGGAGCGGAACACCCACAGCAGCAGAATGGCGGCCAGGAACAGGCCGACCCACACCAGCACCTGATTGCGAAGCGTCATCGAGAGGGCATCTCTTGCGTGAGTGGGGTGGAGCGGCTATCAGCGCACCAGTTCTGCGGCCCAGGGAAGTCCGGCTCAAGCCCATGTCCGACGCACAAAACCTGCCATCAAACGGTCTCTCGTACAAGCAGGCTGGTGTCGACATCGATGCTGGCAATGCCCTCGTTGAGGCCATCAAGCCCGCGGTCCGCTCCACCCGGCGGCCCGGCGCGGACGCCGAGATCGGCGGTTTCGGGGGCCTGTTCGACCTGAAGGCAGCCGGTTTTGTCGATCCGATCCTCGTCGCGGCCAATGACGGTGTCGGGACCAAGCTCAAGATCGCCATCGACACCGGCAACCACGCGACGATCGGCCAGGACCTCGTGGCCATGTGCGTCAACGACATCGTCGTGCAGGGCGCCGAGCCGCTGTTCTTCCTCGACTACTTCGCCACAGGCCGGCTCGACGTGGCGGCCGGAACCGCCATCGTCGAAGGCATCGCCGAGGGGTGCCGGATTGCCGGATGTGCGCTGATCGGCGGCGAGACCGCCGAGATGCCGGGCATGTACTCGGGCAAGGACTACGATCTCGCCGGCTTCGCCGTCGGCGCCGCCGAGCGCGGCACGCTCTTGCCGCGCGGCGACCTCGCCGCCGGCGATGTGCTCGTCGCCATCGCCTCCTCCGGCGTCCACTCCAACGGCTACTCGCTGGTGCGCAAGATCGTCGAGATCGCCGGGATCGACTGGTACCTGCCGGCTCCGTTCGACCCGCGCAGGACGCTCGCCGAGGCGCTCCTCACGCCGACCCGCATCTACGTGAAGCCTCTGCTCTCCGCCCTCAGGGCCGGCATCGGCATCAAGGCGCTCGCCCACATCACCGGCGGCGGCTTCATCGACAACATCCCCCGCGTGCTGCCGGCGACGCTGGCCGCGCATGTCGAGCTGTCGCGCGTCACCGTGCCGGGGGTGTTTGCCTGGCTCGCGCGTGTGGGCGGCATGAACCAGCGCGAGATGCTGCGAACCTTCAACTGCGGCGTGGGCATGCTGTGCGCCGTCGCCAGGCAGGACGCCGAGCGCCTCGTCGCGCACCTCGCCGCCGCCGGCGAGACCGCCGCGGTAGTGGGCGAACTGCGGGAGCGGACGGGCGAAGCGGTCACCTTCAGCGGCAGTCTGGCGCTGTGAAGAAGCGCGTCGCCATCCTCATATCCGGCCGCGGCTCCAATATGGCCGCGCTGATCGAAGCGGCGCGCGACCCCGCCTACCCGGCACAGATCGTCGGCGTCTTCTCCAACGTCCCCGATGCCCCGGGCCTCGCCACGGCGGCCAGCTACGGCATTCCGACGGCGTGGCGCTGGCACAAGGACTATCCGAGCCGCATCGGCTTCGAACTCGCCATCGGCGACGTGCTCAAGCTCTGGCGGCCGGACTTCATTGCGCTGGCCGGTTTCATGCGGATGCTGACGCCCGAGTTTGCGCGCAAATGGCAGGGCCGCATGATCAATATCCACCCCTCGCTGCTTCCCGCGTTCCCCGGCCTGCACACGCACGAGCAGGCGCTGGCGGCCGGGGTCGCAGAACATGGCTGCACCGTCCACTTCGTCACTGCGGGCATGGATGAGGGACCGACCATCCTGCAGGCCAGAGTCCCGGTCGAGCCGGGCGACACCGCCGCGACGCTGGCCGCGCGCGTTCTCACCGAGGAGCACCGGATCTACCCGCAGGCCCTCGCCATGCTGGCCCGTGGAGAGGCCACCTTTCCGGCCTGAGTCAGTCCGCGATCATCCAGCGATTGCGGCCGGCGTGCTTGGCCCGGTAGAGCGCCGTGTCGGCACGCTCGAACAGGCTGGTGAAGCTGTCAGCCGGACGGAACACCGCCAGCCCCAGCGACACGGTGACGTTGCCCACTATCGCGTCGCCCATGCACCGGGCGAGGTCAATGTCGGCGACGGACCGGCGCAGCCGCTCCGCCGTCCCCTCGAGCTTGGCGCCGTGGGTGTCGTGGACGATCACCACGTACTCATCGCCGCCGAAGCGGAACACCCTCTCGCCCGCCCGCACCGACGACGTCAGAGCCCGCCCGACCTCGCGCAGCAGGCGGTCTCCCGCCTGATGGCCATAGCTGTCATTGAGCACCTTGAACCGGTCGATATCGACCAGGATGAGGGTCAGGCTGGCGCCTCCCCGGCGCGCCTTGTCGACAGTCGTCAGCAGTTCGTCCTCGGCGCCGAGCCGGTTCGGCAGTCCGGTCACTGCGTCGAGTTGTGAGTCGCGGGCCGCCTGCGCCAGTTGCTCCCGCGTTGCCGCCAGCTCCGCCTGGGCCGCCGACAGGGCCGATCGCAGCAACCCCTTGGCGCGGATGAGCGCATCATGCTGTGCCGCAGCAGTCCGCACGACGCTGCGCAGCGCGTCCCGGCCGGCGCCGGAGTCGCGCAACGCCTGTTGCGTGGCGAGCAGCGCCTCACGGTGTTCGCTGGCCGACGCGCTGGCGCTGTCGAGGCTGTTCCCCAGCCGGTCCAGTTGCATGGCCAGTTCGGCGGCAAGCCTGAGGGTGGTGTCGGTCGCCCCGTCCCAGGGCGTGGCGTCCCGAAGCGCTTCGCCCAGCGGACGGCCGCTCCGCTCGCTCTGCCGCACAGCGCCGTCGACGATCGCACTCGTCACCGGGCTCGCGCCCAGCGAATGCTCGAACAGCAGCCCGTATACCGGCGGGGTCGGAGGGATCATCTCCCGCTCGAGGAGACCCATCACCTCGGCGGAAATGCTCTGCGCCATCGCCAATGTGGCATCGGGTGGTCCCGGCGTCCGGGTCGCGACAGGGGCAGGCACGTCGCTCGCCTCCCTGGCGAAATTCTCGACCCGCGTATACTGCCTCAACTTGGTTAATGGACCACCAAGCCCGCTGCTAAGTGCGCACTCTGTCAACGCCTTTCCGGTTTCGCAGCCGACGGGGGAGGTCGATTCACGACGCGTTAAGTCCCAAACCGTACCTTGCATTCATCCAGAAAGTCATTTTCAGCAAGAAGATTAGTAGTTGCCCCATCTTGGCATACCCGCGCTGGCCGATGCTGCAGTGCCTTTCCTTGTTGTCTTTGACCCGTCTCGCGTGGAACTGGCCCGTGGACTGGCGCACGGTCTGGCCCTGCCCAGCAACTGCGTCTTCGACATCGAGGACGGCGGACTTGCAGCGCGACCACGTCTCCTTGTCGACATCGACCTGACCGACACCCGCTCGGTCGATCGGTTCCGGCAGGCCATGGGGACACCACCGGCCCGGCGCGACTGGCTGTTCATCGTCGCGCGCACCGATGCTCGCCATCAGACGCAGACCCAGGCCAATGCCCTCAATGCCAGCCGCAACATCGTGCGAAGCGAGGCCCGGCCGGCCTTGCTGCGAATGATGTCGGTGGCGGGGCAGCGCGATGGCTCGCGGGCCGCCGTCGAGGCGCTGCTCGCCGCTCCGGGCGGCCGGTCCATCCATGCCGCCGGCGTGGAACTTGCCGGACTGTTCAGCAGTTTCTCGGACGCACGGCCGTTCTCGCTGCAGGCGGTGCACGCCGTGGGGACCGAACTCATCGGCAGCATCGGCGACACCGGCGCGGCGAACTGGCTCGACACCGTGCGCGGCCATCACGAGGGCACCTTCCAGCATTGCCTGCTGGTTGCCGGCGTGGCGGCGGCCTATGCGGCCCGGCACCTGAGGGGGACCCGCATGGCCAGACGCCTGACCGATGCGGCGCTGCTGCACGACATCGGCAAGGCCTGCGTTCCCCTGCATGTGCTCGACAAGCCGGGGCGCCTCGATGAGACGGAACTGGATCTCGTGCGGGCCCATCCGCGCGCCGCCGTCGACTATCTCGCATCGACCCCGGGCCTCGAGCCCGAGGTGCTCGATGCCGTCCTGCACCATCACGAGGCACTCGACGGCAGCGGTTATCCGGACGGGCTCAGGGGCGGCGACATCACCGCCCTCACCCGTATCCTCACCGTCTGCGACATCTTCGCCGCACTGGTCGAGCGTCGCGCCTACAAGCCGCCCCTCTCGGACGAGGATGCCATCGCCATCCTGGTCGACGGCGCGCTCGACGGCAAGGTGGACTACATCCGCGTGCGCAGCCTCGCCGAGGTCTTCGGCATGAACCTTCCAGCGACGCTCGACGACGTCCGTGTCAACATGGCTCGGGCCGCGGAATCGCTCCCGGCCCAGTGATCCCTCCCCGGACGGCGTGCGTAACTTGGCCATGGCGACCGACCACGACATCGTAGAAGTCCGTTCCCGCGCGGAACTGCGGGCCTGGCTGGCCGCCAACCACGACCGCAGCGGCAGCATCTGGCTGGCGAGCTACAAGAAGCACTCCAACTGGTACCTGCCCTATGACGCCATCGTCGAGGAAGTGCTCTGCTTCGGCTGGATCGACAGCCAGCCGCGCAAGCTGGACGCAGACCGGTCGCTGTTGCGGCTGTCACCGAGGAAGCCGGGGAGCGGCTGGTCGCAGGTCAACAAGACACGGATCGAGCGACTGCTGGCCGAGCACCTGATGACCCCGGCAGGCCTCGCGTGCATCGAACGAGCCAAGGCCGATGGCTCCTGGCAGGCCCTCGACGAAGCCCATGCCGGCACGGTGCCGGACGACCTCGCGGCCGCCTTCGCGGGCCATCCGGGCGCGGCCGAGCGCTTTGCCGGGTTTCCGCCTTCCACCCGCCGGGCCATCCTCGAATGGATCACGAGCGCGCGGCGGGTCGAGACCCGCGCCGCGCGTGTCGAGGAGACGGCCCGCCTTGCTGCGCAGGGCATCAGGGCCAACCAGTGGCCGAAATAGCCATCACCGCAAGTGATGGCTCCCATCGTCAAAATCGGTTCGACGCAGCGCTCCCGGCCGCCTATACGGGCACAAACGGAGAACGTGAATGCCGCTGCGCTACTGGGTCCTCATCATCTCGCTCGGCGCCGTGTGGGGCGGCTCGTTCTTCTTCAACGCCATCCTGATCCGCGAGCTGAGCCCGCTGTGGGTCTCGGCCGGGCGCGTCACCATCGGCGCGGCCATCTGCTGGGCCTATTTCATCGCGACGCGGCGCACCCTGCCCCGCGACCGGGCGCTGTATCCGCAACTGTTCGCGCTGGGGCTGATGAACTACGCGGTGCCGTTCGCGTTGTTCCCGTACGCCGAGCAGCACCTGCCGAGCGGCATTGTCGGCGTGATCAACGGGCTGACGCCGATGACCACGGTGATCGTCAGCCAGCTCTGGGTCGGCGGCGAGAAGGCGACCCTCAACAAGACCCTCGGCGTGTTCGTCGGATTTGCCGGAGCCGCCCTGCTGGCCTCACCCTCCTTCGGCTCCGGCGCCTCGGGACAGGTCCTCGCCTACCTGGCCGCGCTGCTCGCCACCTGCTGCTACGCGGTGACCCTCAACTACGCGCGCCGCTTCAAGGGGCTCGACTCGGCAACCATCGCCGCCTGCTCGCTGACCGGTGCCGCGCTCGCCTCGGTGCCCACCGCCTTCGCCTTCGACGGCATGCCGGTGATCGCCCTCCCCGAGACCTGGGCGGCGCTGTTCGCCATCGGCGTGCTTTCGACCAGCTTCAGCTTCCTTCTGGTCTACTGGCTGCTGCCGCGCGTCGGAGCGACCAACCTGTCGCTCAACACCTTCATCACGCCGATCTCGGCCCTGCTGCTGGGCGCCCTCGTGCTGCACGAAGCGCTGGCGCCGGTGCATTTCATCGGTATCGCGGTGATCTTTTCCGGCCTCGTGTTCATCGACGGCCGGCTGCTCAAGAGGTTCGGGCGGGTTACCGCCTGATCAGCCCTCGAAGCCCTCGACGATGACGAAGTCGGCGACGCTCGCCGCCAACCGATCCTGCAGGCCGCGCTGGTATTCGGCCGATTCGTAGACGCGCACGGCATCGGCGTAGCTGGGAAATTCGACCAGCACGGTGCGCGACGAGGCCCGCCCCTCCACCACCCGCTGCTGCCCGCCGCGGATGATGAAGCGCCCCGCATTGGCGGCGAGGAACGGCCGCACGAACGCCTGGTAGACCTTGTAGGCCTCCGGGTCCGTCACCTCGATATGAACGACCCAGTAGCCCTTCGCCATTCTACTCGATCCCTTTCGTAGCTTAGTCGTCTTTTGGGTGGTTCGGGAGCCAGCTGTCGGGCACGTGAGTAATCAGGCGCGCAGTTTCCAAGAACAATGAGGCCGCAAGGTCGATTTGTTCAAGTGGCAACCGATCCACACTGACGTCCGGCATTGCTCGGCCGACCACGCGCCTCCGATGTAGTATCAGAAACGCGGTCCCAGTGGGCGGCTCGACCACGGCAAGGCTGACCGCATCGCCCCTTGCCGACTTGTGGCTGATGTAGCTGTCCCGCTTCCATCCCTTCTGCACCACTAGCCCGCCGCGGCGCTGGACTCCTTCCCGAAGCAAAGGGTGACGCGGGAGGTCTGATTCCATGAGTCGATCGTAAATAGCCTCAAGTTTCTTCTCTGCTTCTTCGGGTGTCATCTTGGCCCCAGCCGACATTTTCAATACAGAACAGCTACAATCCCAGCTTCTTCTTCAGCAGCTCGTTCAGCGCCTGCGGGTTGGCCTTGCCGCCCGAGGCCTTCATCGCCTGGCCGACGAACCAACCGAGCATGGTCGGCTTGGCCTTCACCGCCGCCACCTGCCCCGGGTTCGCCGCGATGATCTCGTCGATCACCTTCTCGATGGCGCCCAGGTCGGTGACCTGCTTCATGCCGCGCCGCTCGACGATCTCGGCCGGCTCGCCCTCCGGCTCCTCGGCGATGATGATCTGCAGCAGGTCCTTGGCGCCCTTCGACGAGATCGTCCCGGCCGCCACGAGATCGACGATGCCGGCGATCTGGCCCGGCTTGATATGCGTCTCAAACGCCGACAGCCCCTGGCTGTTGGCATAGGCGGCGATGTCGCCGGTGACGAGGTTCGCCACCGCCTTGCCGTCGCGCCTGCCGCCGCCGAACTTCACCGCGGCCTCGTAATAGTCGGCCGTCTCGCGCTCCAGCGTCAGCACCATCGCGTCGTAGGGCGTCACGCCGTACTCGGCGATGAAGCGCGCCTGCTTGTCGTCCGGCAGTTCCGGCAGGTGCTGCGCCAGGTCGTCGACGAAGGACTGGTCGAACTCGAGCGGCAAGAGGTCCGGATCGGGGAAGTAGCGATAGTCGTGCGCTTCTTCCTTGGACCGCATCGAGCGGGTCTCGCCGGTCTTGGGGTCGTAGAGCCGCGTCTCCTGGTCGATCGCGCCGCCCGCCTCGAGGATGTCGATCTGCCGCCGCGCCTCGAATTCGATCGCCTGCCCGGCAAAGCGGATCGAGTTGACGTTCTTGATCTCGCAGCGCGTGCCGAATGCGCCGGCGGGCTTCCTGACCGACACGTTGATGTCGGCCCGCATCGAGCCCTGCTCCATGTTGCCGTCGCAGGTGCCGAGGTAGCGCAGGATGGTGCGCAGCTTCGACAGATACGCCTTCGCCTCGTCCGAGTTGCGCAGGTCGGGCTTGGAGACGATCTCCATCAGCGCCACGCCCGAGCGGTTGAGGTCGACGAAGCTCATGTTCGGATGCTGGTCGTGGATAGACTTGCCGGCATCCTGCTCGAGGTGCAGCCGCTCGATGCCGATCTCGATGCGCCCGTCCGGCATGTCGAGGAACACCGAGCCCTCGCCGACGATGGGATCCTTGAACTGGCTGATCTGGTAGCCCTGCGGCAGGTCCGGGTAGAAGTAGTTCTTCCGGTCGAAGATCGAGCGCTTGTTGATCTGCGCCTTGAGCCCCAGCCCGGTCCGCACCGCCTGCCGCACGCACTCCTCGTTGATCACCGGCAGCATGCCGGGCATGGCCGCATCGACGAAGCTCACATTGGCATTGGGCGGCGAACCGAACTCGGTCGAGGAGCCGCTGAACAGCTTGCTTTCCGACGTCACCTGGGCATGCACCTCCATGCCGATGACGATCTCCCAGTCGCCGGTCGCGCCCTTGATGAAGCTCCTGGGGTTTGGAGTGCGGGTATCGATGATGGTCAAGTCGGCTATTCCTGTTCCTTGTCGGTCACGGGACCGCGATAGGGGTTCAGGCTCTTTTCGAGCCGGATGCTGGTCTGCGGGTCAGGGCCGCCGGGCCCCTCGTGCTTCAGCACCAGGATGCGGTAGCCCTGGTGCTGGTAGAAGTTGACGGCGCGCACGTTGTCGCTGAGCGTGTCGAGCTGCACGCTGTCGGCGCCGGCCAGTTCGAGCAGGGACTCCATGCGCCTCAGCAGAAGGGTGCCGATGCCTTGGTTCTGCAGCACCGGCGTCACGAAGAGGTAGGGAATATACGCCCTGGAGCGCGCCCTCGCACACCAGCCGACCGCCATTCCGTCGAGTTCGGCGACAATGGTGCGGTCGAGCAGTTCGTGCACCGCCGCCCCCAGCCGCCGCCGCTCGACCTGCCGGCTGGCGGCCTCACCGGTGAGAAAGGGCCTGAGGTCGCGATCCCAGGCGAGATAGCCGATCTCGGCCAGCCGCTCGGCCTCGCTCGCCACCGCCTTGCGCATCAGCACGTCCGATGTTGTCGTCATGGCGGTGCACTCCTTCGCCGGGCGCGCGGCTACCCCTGGCGCTTGCGCGCGGCGATAATGCCCTTTTCGTAGTTGACGTTCCAGTTGATCAGCGTGCGCCAGATCAGCTCGGCCTGGTCCTCGTCGAGGTCGAGTTCCTCGGCGCGGCCGCGCTGCTTGCTGATGATCGCTTCGATGCGGGTGGGGTCGTAGGCCTCGTGCGGATCGGTCTTGATCTCGGCCATGCGCGTGACGTAGCGGTGCCGCTCGGCCAGCAGCACCAGCAGCCCCTGGTCGATGCGGTCGATCTCGGCGCGCACGTCTTCCTTCGTCATGCAGTCGGCGGGGGGCTTGGTCACGGTCGAACTCGGGCAGGTCTCGTCTGTTGCTGGTTTGCACCGTCGTGCCGCCGATTGCAACCGGCGCTGGCGCGGCGGCCGCACTTCCGCTATGCAGCGTCCGTTCAGCTACGGCGCCCGATCGCGGCGCCGTCGTCAGATGTCGGGGACGTCCCATGTCCAGCCTGCCGGAGATTGCGTAACCCCCCGTTCGCCCGGGCGCCACGGCGCCGGTGACGAAACGGGGTTGTTCAACCAGGCGGCCGCCACGCGCGATGCTGGCGGCGGCTCGTTGCTACGCATCCCAAGGCCTTCTGAAAGATGGATATTTCCCGCGAGGAACAGCGGGTACTGCATGCGCTTGCGCAGGGCGGTGCCATTCACGTCCACAAGTCCACAAACGGCAAGATCGTCGCCGTCGAGTGCTTCAACCGCGAGGGCTGGCTCATGCAGTGCAGCCTCGAGCTGTTCAGGAAGCTCAAGCGGCGAAGCGCGATAGCCTCCGCGGAGGGGCGCCCCTACCGGGTCACCCGCCGCGGCCTCGAACTGGTCCGCAGCGAGTTCGACAACCGCTGACGCCGCATGGCCGTCGTCCCCCGCGGGCGGCGGCCAATGCTTGACAACGCGACTTGTGTTCCTGTTATGTTCCATACATGGAGCCTGTCCATGACAGCTGTGGCAAACATCCTGCACGCCGATCTCGATGCCTTCTACGCATCGGTGGAGCAGTTGCTGAACCCCGACCTGCGCGGCAAGCCGATCGCCGTGGGCGGTGGGGTGGTCCTGGCCGCCTCCTATGAGGCGAAGGCCTTCGGCGTGCGCGGCGGCATGTCCGGACGCAAGGCCCGCGAGCTGTGCCCGCGGCTCATCTTTGTCGACGGACACTACGACGAGTACCAGCGTCTCGGCGATGCCGCGATCAAGGTGCTGGACGATTTCACCCCGCTGGTCGAGCGCATTTCGATCGACGAGGCGTTCGCCGATGTCTCCGGCACGGCCCACCTGTTCGGACCTCCGGGCGCCATCGCACGCGCCATCCGTCAGCGCGTCCGCGGCGAACTCGGCCTGCCCATCTCCATCGGCATTGCCCGGACCAAGCACCTCGCCAAGGTCGCCTCGCAGGTTGCCAAACCCGACGGGCTGATCGAGGTCGATCCGGCCAACGAGCTGACATTCCTTCATGATCTGCCGGTCGAGCTGATGTGGGGAGTCGGCCCGGTAACGCGCGGCAAACTCGAGGCCGAGGGCATCCGCACGATCGGTCAGCTCGCCAACACGCCGGGCCACTCGCTGCGCGGCCTGCTCGGGGAGGCCGCCGGGGACAAGCTGGGGGCCCTGGCCTGGAACCGGGATCCGCGCGAGATCGAGACGCGCCACCGGGCCCGCTCGGTCGGGGCCCAGTCGGCCCTCGGTCGCAGGCCCGCAACCGAGGCGACGTTCCGTCCGGCCCTGCTGCATCTTGCCGACCGCATCGGCTCGCGCCTGCGCGCCAAGTCGATTGCCGGTCGAACCATCACGGTTCGCATCCGCTTCGCCGACATGCGCGCCATCACGCGTTCCGTCACGCTGCCGGCACCGATCGCGGCGACGGTCCTGCTGGCGGAAGCGGCCGAGGAGCTGGTGCGCGGCGCCCTGTTCGAGCATCGCGAGGAGCGGGTCCTGACGCTCCTCGCCATCTCGGTTTCGCATGTCGAGCGCAGTCCCGAACTGCAGCTTGAGCTGGAGCTTGGGCTTGCCGACGAGAGATACCGCCCGGGCGCCCGCCGCGGCGCGGCGCGATGGGTCGCCGACAAGGCCGTGGACGCCGTGCGCAGCCGATTCGGCCGGGACGCCATCGCATATGGCCCCCTCGCGTTCGATCGCAGCGGCGCCGTCCCCGACGCTTTCCGCGAACTGGCCGAGAAGGAACTTTGAGCGCGGCCCGATCGGCACCACGTTCCCACGCCGCGCGATATGGCGTTGCCTGTGGCACAGGGCCGCGTTCTGCTTGCCGCCGACACCGACGATTCGAAAGGGGGTTCGCCATGGACCTTGACGGGATCTGGGACACCGAGGCGGCCGAGACCTACGACACGCCGGGCGCCGGGATGTTCGACCCGGTGCTGCTCGCGCAGACCACCGACCGGCTCGCGGCCCTCGCCGACGGCGGTTCGGTGCTCGAATTCGCCATCGGGACCGGTCGCATCGCCATCCCGTTGATCGAGAGAGGCATACCCGTATCGGGCATCGAGATGTCCGCGGCCATGCTCGACGTGCTGCGCCGCAAGGTGGATGCGGCCACGCTTCCGGTGGTCCTGGGCGACATGACCTCGGCCAGCGTGCCGGGGCGGTTCTCCGTCGTCGCGCTGGTCTTCAACGGCATCTCGAACGTTCTGACCCAGGACGCACAGATCGCCTGCTTCGAGAACGCTGCACGCCACCTGTCTCGGGGCGGCTGCCTTGTCATCGAGCTATGGGTACCGGACCTGCGCCGCCTGCCGCCCGGCAGCAAGGCCGCCGTCTTCGCGGCGGATACGGGCTATGTCGGTCTCGATACCATCGACGTGCTGGAGCAGATCGTGGTGTCGCACCACTTCCACTTCGACGATGGCCGGGAGGCGCGGCTGTTCCGTTCGCCGCACCGCTACGTCTGGCCGGCCGAACTCGACCTGATGGCGCGCCTCGCCGGCTTCACGCTGGAATCGCGCCATTCCGACTGGGCCGGTTCGCCCTTCACCGCGGAGTCACGCTCGCATGTCTCCGTCTATCGGCTGGCCGGATGATCAGTGGCGGGTGACGCCGCTCAGTTCGCGCGCCATATGCTCCCATTCGGCGGAGACGCTCGCCGTCGCCCGCCGCTTGCCGGCGCGCCGGTACCAGTAGTCGGCATTGCCCATGTCGGCTTCGACCCAGTGCAGCAGCGCATGCACCCAATCGAACTCGAACACGCCTTCCATGGTCTGGACGATGGCGTGGGCTTCTTCCCACTCCGGGCCGACCTTGAGCCCGCCCTTTTTCAGCCACCACAGGGCCTGCAGCGGCTTGGACAGGTCCTTGGGCGGGGCCGACCAGTCGAGAGTGGTGAACACGTCGGCCATGGAGCCAGTCCTCCGCAAGGGGGCCGCGGGCTTGCCGGGCAGGTCAACTAGTCTGAGTTTGCGCATGGGCGGGCAAATAGTGCCGAAACCGCCGACCTTCAAGCGTTTTCGAGTCTCACCACCAGCGCGCCGGACTGAAATCGATGGCGGCGCTGCGCTCGATCACCCGCCCGGCGGCGAACAGGGTCTCTTCGTCGAAGGGCTTGCCGATCAGCTGCAGCCCCAGCGGCAGGCCGGATTCGTCCTTGCCGGCAGGCACGGCGATGCCCGGCAGTCCCGCCATGTTCACCGTCACCGTGAAGACGTCGTTGAGATACATCTTGACCGGATCGGCCTTCATGTCCTCGTCGCCGATCCCGAAGGCGGCAGACGGGGTGGCCGGCGTCAGGATGGCGTCGATACCGTCGGCGAACGCCTGCTCGAAGTCGCGCTTGATCAGCGTCCTGACCTTCTGCGCCTGCACGTAGTAGGCGTCATAGTATCCCGCCGAGAGCACGTAGGTGCCGATCATGATCCGACGCTTGACCTCGCGGCCGAAGCCCGCCGCGCGGCTCAGCTCATAGAGGTCGGTGATGTCCTTGCCGGTCACCCGCAGCCCGTACTTCACCCCGTCATAGCGCGCGAGGTTCGACGAGGCCTCGGCCGGCGCCACGATGTAATAGGCCGGCAGCGCGTATTTGGTGTGCGGAAGCGAGATATCGCGAACCGTCGCGCCCTCCGCCTTCAGCCAGGCGATGCCCTGCTGCCAGAGCGCCTCGATCTCGTCGGGCATGCCGTCCATGCGATACTCGCGCGGAATGCCGATGGTCAGCCCCCTGACGCCGCGTTCCACGGCCGCGGCGAAGTCCGGCACCGCCCGTTCGGCGCTGGTCGAGTCCTTGGGGTCGAACCCGGCCATCGATGTCAGCATGATCGCCGCGTCCTCGACGGTGCGGGCGATCGGCCCGGCCTGGTCGAGGGAGGACGCGAAGGCGACGATACCCCAGCGCGAGCAGCGCCCATAGGTCGGCTTGATGCCGACGGTTCCGGTCAGCGCTGCCGGCTGCCGGATCGATCCACCGGTGTCGGTCGCCGTCGCCGCGGCACACAGCCACGCCGAAACCGCCGCCGCCGAACCGCCCGAGGAGCCACCCGGCACCAATTGCGCGTTGGAGCCTTCGGCGCGCCACGGGTTGATCACCGGCCCGTAATAGGACGTCTCGTTTGACGAGCCCATGGCGAACTCGTCCATGTTGAGCTTGCCCAGCATGACCGCGCCGTCCCGCCAGAGGTTGGACGTGACGCTCGATTCGTACTCCGGCTTGAACCCGTCGAGGATATGGCTCGCCGCCTGCGTGTGGACGCCCGTCGTGGCGAACAGGTCCTTGATGCCGAGCGGCACGCCCTCGAGCTTGCCCCCCTGCCCCTGCGCCAGCCGGGCATCGCTCTGCCGGGCCATCGCCATCGCCTGCTCACCGGTCACCGCGACATAGGCGTTGAGCCGAGGATTGGCCGCTTCGATCGCCGCGAGGTAAGCGCCGGTCAGTTCGGCTGAAGTGAAGGTCTTGGCCTCGAGCCCGTCTCGGGCGGCGGCAAGGGTCAGGCGGGTCAGATCGGTCAAGGTGCGGCTCGCAGCACAACGGCGGAGGGGTTGGACGTTCCTACAGAGGTGTGGCGATTATCGCAACATCACGCCGTCGCGGGGCCCTGCAGCCACTTTTCGAAGAAGGCCGAGTAGGCACTCTCGGGATAATCGAGAAAGGCGCCGCAGCGGGTGAATCCGGCCCCGACATAGAGCCGGTGCGCCGGCTCGAACCCGGCCACGCTGCCGGTCTCGAGCATCAGGTGCGAGATCCCCTTCTCGCGGGCGAGGCCGGTGATCGCCTCGAGCAGCGCCGCGCCGACGCGC
>NZ_JAYRYM010000003.1:0-54961 GCF_041917035.1 Devosia sp.
GCGAGAAGATCAGGTCGATGTCGGGATTGGCGACCAGCTGGTCGGCGGCGATGGTGCCGGCATTGCTGGCTTCCCAGAGCATGGCGGGCACGGAGATGATCTTGACGTCCGGGAAGGCCGCCATCTTTTCCTCGAAGCCCTTCTGGATGTCGAGGGTATAGGGATCGCCGGGGTCGCCGAGGATCTGCAGCACCTTGCCCTTGACCGAGCCGTACTTGCCGTTGAGCAGCTTTTCCGCTTCGGCGGCGGCGACATAGCCGATTTCGATGGTGCCGGCGACCGAGGTGAAGGCCGATGGCGTCGAGGTGATCTGGCGATCGAACTCGACCACCGGGATGCCGGCGGCCATGGCCGACTCGATCGAGGGCTTCAGCGCGTTGAAGTCGACCGCGGCGAGGATGATGGCGGCGGGCTTCAGCGCGATGACGTCGTTCATCTGCGACTGCTGGACGTCGGTCTTGTTGTCGGCGTTAAGCGTCTGCACCTCGTAGCCGACCTGCTTGAGGAACATCTCGAGGGCCGAGACCGAGCCGGTCTGGAACTCGTCGAGCAGCGTCGGCACGAGGTAGTAGACCTTGCCTTTCGATTGCGCGAAGGCCGGCGTCAGCAGGGCCAGGGCCACTGCCAGGACGCCGAAGACGGATAGAAGTATGCGCTTCATTCGTTCGCTCCTTGTTTCCGGATTCCCTGTCTGGCCCCTCAGCCTGCCGGTCCGGCGCCGGCAAGGGTTTCCCCGGTGATCATCCTGACCACCGCGTCGGGACTGGTGTCGGTTGTGGCCACATCGCCCGCCACGACGCCCTGCCGGATCACCACGATCCGGTCGGCGACCTGGAAGGCCTGCTGCATGATGTGGGTGATGATGACGACGCCGATGCCCTGGCTCGCCACCTTGCGGATCATGTCGAGGCCGCGCCGGGTCTGCTCGACGCCGAGGGCGGCGAAAGGTTCGTCGAGCAGGACCAGCTTGCCGCCCCAGTGGACGAACCGGTTGAGCTCGATCGCCTGGCGCTGGCCGCCGGACAGGTGCTCGACCCTGGTCCTGAGCGAGGGAATGCGGGTGCCGGCATCGGCGAGGGCGCGGGCGGTCACCGCTTCCATGGCCTTTTCGTCGAGCACCGGGATGCCCAGCACCCTGCGGGTCAGTTCGCGTCCCATGAAGAAATTGGCGACGACGTCGACATTGGTGGCCAGCGAGAGGTCCTGGTAGACGGTCTCGATGCCGGCTGCCTTGGCCTCGGACGGGGAGCGGGCGAGGAAGTCGCGGCCTTCGAACAGCATCTTGCCGGAGGTCGGTTCGAGGCCGCCGGCGATGATCTTGACGAGGGTGGACGTGCCGGCGCCGTTGTCGCCGAGAAGGGCCACCACCTCGCCCCTGCCGATCGGAAAGCTGATCCCTCGCAGCGCTTCGATGGCGCCGTACTTCTTGGTGATGTTGTCGAGGACCAGCAGCGGTTCACGGGTCATGCGGCGAGCCCCTTGAGCAGTTTGTCGGCCGGATTGTCGGAACCCGAGGCAAGCATCTGGTAGAAGCGCGGCGAGAGCACGCCGGTGACCGCGAGGGCCGCGGCACCGCGCAGCACGGCCTGGTGCCCGCCATCGGAGACGACGACCCGCGGCGCCTTGCGGTCGCGCCGGGCCGAGACCGAGTTCGGCAGGTCGGCCGCCACGGCGGCGAGATCGGCGAGGAGCGGCTCGGAGGCCAGCCCACCCAGGATGATGGTCTCGGGATCGAAGAGGTTCTCGATGGTGACGAGCGCGGCGCGGAACACCGGTGCGACGGACCGGACCCAGGCCGCCTCGTCGACCCCGGCCGGACGCCGGCTCAGTGCCTCGAGCGAGACGTAGCGCTCGAGGCAGCCACGATTGCCGCACGGGCAGGGCTCGCCATCGTGCACCAGCGGGATGTGGCCGATCTCGCCGGCATTGCCCCAGGCGCCGCGCAGCGGCGCGCCATCGTGCACCATGGTGCCGCCGAGGCCGACGCCGAAATAGAGGTAGTAGAAATCGGCGAACTCGGCGCCCCGGCCGTAGAGCCGCTCGCCGAGGGCGGCGGCGCCCATGTCGGCTTCGAAGAAGGCAGGCAGAGCGGCCGCCTCGGCGAGGCGCCGGCGCAGGTCGACATCGCGCCAGCCGGCCATGGTGGTAGGGCCGACAAAGCTCATCGAATCGACGTCGAACGGGCCGGGAAGGGCCATGCCGATGCCGAGCATGCGGCCGTCCGGGCGCGCGGTGCGCAACTCCGCGACCAGATCGGCGATGAGGGCGAAGGCGAGATCGGGCGAGGGCTGGTGCGCGCTGCGACTGGCGCTCGCGACGATATCGCCGGCCAGGTTGATCAGCGCGGCATCGACACCGAGCGGGGTGAGGTGCACACCGATGGCGTGGCCGCCCTCGGGATTGATGCGCAGGGTGGCGGGGGGCAGGCCGCGGCCCTTGGGCTCCTCGCGCACCGAGAGGACGAGGCCGAGCTCCTCGAGCTCGCGGATGATGGTCGAGACGGTCTGCACGGTGAGCCCGACCTGACGGGCGATACGCCCGCGGGTGGTGGGGCCGTCGAGGCGGATCGATTCGAGAACGATGCGCCGGTTGTACGGCCGCCCGAACTCCTGGTTGGTGCCCTTGAGCTCCATCGCTCCACCTCCGAGACGGAGCAAGTCTGAAACGGCGGGGGGATTAAGTCAAATGGAATTCCAAAATGCCAAGACGGGGCGACCGACGGCCCTCGGGCCTCGGGGTTTTCAAAGAGCCCTGCCCTGGAGCAGGTGGGCGGGACCGGCGCGGGTTCAGCCACGCGGGTAGTCCGCAGATGTAACGGCCGTCGCCGCGCCGGTCCTGTCCGGGTGGAGTTGGATGGGTGCGAACCAAGAAGCTTGCCCCCCACCTCGCCTCGCGACTGCATTACTGCAGCGGAGCCTGGATGGGTGAAGGCCGGGTGTCAGCCGCACCAACCCGCCGCCGGACGGCTCCGGCGACCCCCGAAATCCCGCGCCAACCGTCCGTGCACGACTGCGCCCAACGGGGAACGGGAGGAGATTACCATGGGTTGGGAGGAGCGGGGATAAGTCTTGGAGATCGAGGTCGCATAGCGCAACAATCTCAACGGTTTGAACCCGGATCGCACCCCCTCCGAACTGCGCTAGTTCGCTGCGCTCACAAGCTCCGCTTGCCTCCCCCGTCAAGGGGGAGGTGGGGATCGAGTTTGTTGCACCATGGCTGCCAAACTCACCGGCGGACACCCTCCCCCTTGCGGGGAGGGTTGGGGAGGGGGTGAAGCACGCTCGGTGAGGAAGTTGGTGGGGTGGCGGTGCAGCGCGCTCGGTGGGGCGTCTCAGACTAGGCCCCGGCCTGCGCCGGGGTGACCCGGTGGGTGGGGGCTATTCCCAGCCGCCGTCGACGATGAAGCTTTGCGCGGTGCAGTGGCGGCTGTCGTCGGCGGCGAGGAAAAGCGCCATGCGGGCGAGGTCGGCCGGCTCGAGCGGATCGGGAATGCACTGCTTTTCGGCGATTGCCCGTTCGCTGGTCTCGGTCCAGTAGAGGGCCTTCTGCCGCTCGGTGATGACCCAGCCCGGCACGAGGCAGTTGACCCGGATGCGCTCCTTGCCGAAGTCGCGGGCGAGCGCGCGGGTGAGACCCTGGACGCCGGCCTTGGCGGTGACGTAGCCCGCCATGTTGCCGGCCGCCATCTGCACCACCACCGAGCCGAAATTGATGATCGAGCCGCCGCCGGCACGGGCCATGCCGGCTCGAACCGCCTGCGCGGCGAAGAAATGCGGCCGGAGGTTGATGTTGAGCCGGTCGTCCCAGTAGGCGACGTCGATATCGTCGACGGCGTGGCGGTCGTCGCGGGCGGCATTGTTGATCAGCACATCGACGTGGCCGGCCTCGGTCTCGAAGGCGGCGATGGCGGCCTTGAGCGCGGCGATGTCGCGGACATCGCAATGGGCATATGTAACGTTACCCGAAAGCGAGGCGACCAGGGGTCCGGCGGCGGCGTCGTCGATATCGATGAAGCCGACACGGGCGCCCTGGGCGGCGAAATGCGTGACGAGAGACGCGCCGATCCCCGTGGCGCCGCCGGTTATGAACACATTCTTAACGGCGAGGCTGGGGTAGGTTGCGAAGGCGGACACGATTCGGCTCCGGCAGGTTGGCAAGGAAATCCATTTAACGATATATGCGACGTCGTTAACGGTCGAGGGGCAGATGGGCGGGAACAGCGAGCGCAGGGGCAGGGCGACGATCAAGGACGTCGCGAAGGCCGCCGAGGTGTCGCCGATGACCGTCTCGAACGTGCTCAACGGCCGGCTGCAGTTCGTCAGCCAGGCGACCAAGAAGCGGGTCGAGCGGGAGATCGAGCGGCTGGGCTACCGGCGGCAGGCCAATGCGCGGAACCTCAGGGTCGCCGAGCAGCGCTCGATCGGCATGGTGATCGTCGACGAATCGCCGGCGTTTCTCGCCGACTTCTTCACCTGCCAGGTGGTGGCAGGGCTTGCCAACGTGCTCAACGGGGCGGACTACACGCTGACCATCCAGGGCATGCCGGAGGCGGCGCTGGCGCACTCGATGATCATGCGCAATTTCGAAGTCGCGGGCTTTTGCGCGATGATCTCGGGCAATCCGGCGGAACGCCGGAACGCGATCCGGCAATTGAGCGAACTCGACCAGCCGGTGGTGGTGTTTCAGGAGGAGATCGCGGCGCCAGGCCCGGATATCTGCACCGTCCGTCAGGATGACCGGGGCGGCGGGCGGCTCGTGGCCGATCACCTGCTGGCCCGCCGGGTCGAGGATCTTTTGATGATCGTGCCGCGCCAGCACTGGCCGGCCATCGAGAACCGAGTCGCCGGCGTGCGCGACAGCCTCGCCGCGAGCGGCGGGACGGCGCGGCTGACGCTGCTCGAATCGGCCAGCGAGTCGTTCGCCGACGTGCAGGCGGCGATGGCCCGGCACCTTGCCGGACACAAGCCCCCCGGCGCGGTGATCGGCGCCAACGATCCGATCGCGACGGCGGCGATGCTGCTGCTGCTCGACCGCGGCGTGCGGGTTCCCGAGGACGTCCGGGTGATCGGCTTCAACGGCTTCGAGGCGCACCGCTACTCGCGGCCGCGCCTGACCACAGTGGTATCGGCCGCCTACCAATTGGGCGAGCGGGCCGGGCACGCCATGCTGGCGCGGCTCAAGGACGGCACGTTCGAGCGGCACGACCACGTGCTGCCGGTGCATTTCGACGCCGGCGAGACCACCTGAAGGATTCGACCTCGGGAGGGTGAGAAACCATCTTGCGTGCCGTCGACATTTAACGTTACATGTACCTCGCCGTGAGGGGAACACGCCAATGCCTGACAATGGTCACGATGCTGAACGCCGTCCGCGGGACAACTCGTCCGGTTCGCACGCCGGAGCGCCGGCGGGCCCGTTCCGCAGCGCCGAGTGGTTCGCGCGGGAAGGCAAGTACGGCTTTATTCCGCGCAGCTGGATGAAGAGCCAGGGTTTCGGACCCGAGCTGTTCGACGGCCGGCCGGTGATCGGCATCTGCAACACCTGGTCGGAACTGACCAGCTGCAACCGGCACCTCAGGGACCTCGCCGAGCACGTCAAGCGCGGCGTGCTGATGGCCGGCGGCTTCCCGCTCGAGTTCCCGGTGATGAGCCTGGGCGAGCCGCTGATGCGGCCGACCACGATGATGTTCCGCAACCTCGTCGCCATGGATGTCGAGGAGACGATCCGCGCCAACCCGATCGACGGCGTGGTGCTGCTCGCCGGCTGCGACAAGACCACCCCGGCGCTGCTGATGGGCGCGGCGAGCTGCGACATCCCGGCCATCCTGGTCTCCGGCGGGCCGATGCTGAACGGCAAGTTCCGCGGGCGCGAACTGGGGTCGGGAACGGACGTGTTCCGGCTCGACGAGGAATACCGCACCGGACTGCTCAGCAAGGAAGAGCTGGGCGATGCGGAGGCGGCGATGAGCCGCTCGGCCGGCTCGTGCATGACCATGGGCACGGCCTCGACCATGGCCTCGCTGGGCGAGGCGATGGGCATCGCCCTGCCGATGAACGGCTCGATCCCCGCCGCCGACAGCCGGCGATCGGTGCTGGCCGAACGGAGCGGGGCGCGCATCGTCGAACTGGTCAAGCAGGGGATCACGATCTCGCAGATCCTGACGCGGGCCGCATTCGAGAACGGCGTCAAGGCCAATGGCGCGATCGGCGGTTCGACCAACGCGGTGGTGCACCTGCTGGCGCTCGCCGGGCGGCTCGGGGTCGAGTTCAGCCTCGAGGACTGGGACACGCTGGGGCGCGACGTGCCGACGCTGGTCGATCTCAAGCCGTCCGGACGCTTCCTGATGGAAGAGTTCTTCGAGGCGGGCGGGCTGCCGGTAGTGATGCGGCGGATCGCCGAGAAGCTCAGGCTCGAGGCCCCGGCGATCGAGGGCGGCACCATCGGCCAGCGCATCGCCAATGCGGTGAGCTACGACGACGAGGTGATCCGCCCGCTCGACAAGCCGCTGACCGAGCAGGGCGGCATCATGGTGCTCAAGGGAAACCTCGCGCCCAACGGCGCGATCATCAAGCCGTCGGCAGCGACGCCGCGGCTGATGCAGCATCGCGGCAGGGCGGTGGTGTTCAAGGACGCCGACGACTTCCGGGCGCGGCTCGACGACCCCGATCTCGAGGTCGACGCCGACAGCATCCTGGTGCTGCAGAATGTCGGGCCGCGCGGCTATCCGGGTATGCCCGAGATCGGCAGCATGGCGCTGCCCAAGAAGCTGCTCAAGCAGGGCGTCACCGACATGGTGCGGATCTCGGACGCGCGCATGAGCGGCACCGCCTACGGCACGGTGCTGCTGCACGTCGCCCCCGAGGCCGCCATCGGCGGGCCGCTGGCGCTGGTGAGGAGCGGCGACATGATCCGCATCGATGCCGCGAACCGCCGGCTCGATCTCGAGGTGAGCGAGGCGGAACTTGCGGCGCGCCGTGCCGCCTGGGTGCCGCCGGAGCCGGCGCACGAGCGCGGCTACGGCAAGCTGTTCATCGACCACGTGACGCAGGCCGACAAGGGAGCCGATTTCGACTTCCTCGCCGGCAAGAGCGGCACGCCCCCTTCCAAAGTATCCTTCTAGCCAGAGGCGACATGTCCGCTCATTCCCCCATCACGTCGCGCCAGAACGCCCCTCTGCCCCAGAACCGGGACCAGCTGTTCACGGCCGTGCTGTCCGATGCGCTCGATGCCGTCGGGGTCACCAACCAGGCTTTCTCGCCGCGGACCCGGCCGCTCGACGAGACGCTCAAGATGTGCGGGCGGGCCCGCACCGGCATCTACATGGAGACGGCCTCGGTCGAGCCGGGCGTCAATCCCTACGAACTCGAGATCGCGCTGATCGACGACCTCAAGCCCGGCGACGTGGCGGTGCTGGCGACCGGCGGCTCGTCGCGCATCGCGCCCTGGGGCAGCCTGCTTTCGACCGCCTCGACGGCGCGCGGCGCCGCCGGCTGCGTCACCGACGGCTTCGTGCGGGACATTCTCGAAATCCGCCGGCTGCAGCTGCCGGTGTTCCATGGCGGCATCGCGCCGCTCGACAGCAAGGGGCGCGGGCAGATCCAGGCGGTCGACATCCCGGTGATCTGCGACGGCGTGCGCGTCTTGCCGGGCGACCTGGTGTTCGGCGACGCCGACGGCGTGGTGGTGATCCCGCAGGCGATCGAAGCGGAGGTGCTGAGGATCGCCTTCGACAAGGTCAATGGCGAGCATCACTCGATCCGGGAACTGCGCGAGGGCGGCTACCTGCGCGACGTTTACGCCAAGTACGGGGTGCTCTGATGAGCGGAGGCGCGCCGCGCGCAAACCCCATCGCCGGATTCTTCAAGATCGAGGGCACGGCGATCGCGCTGGTGCTGGCGCTGCTGATCCTGGTGTTCATGCTCACGGCGCCGCGCGCCTTCATGGGCTTTCGCGTCTACATGAGCTTCATGGCGACGGTGCCGCCGCCGATGATCATCGCGCTGGGCCTGACGCTGGTGGTGGTGGCGGGGGAGATGGACCTCTCCTTCCCATCGGTCGTGGCGATGGCGAGCTATGTCTTCTGCATCCTCTACCAGGACTACGACCAGACCTGGCTGGCGCTGATCGCGGCGCTGGCGGTGGGGACGGCGATGGGCTGGGTGAACGGGCTGGTGATCACCAAGCTGGGCATCCCGTCGCTGATCGCGACGCTGGCCATGCTGTTCCTGTGGGGCGGACTGGTGACGGTGGTGTCGAACGGCGCCTCGCTCGCCATCCCGGACATCGAGGACGATGTCATCCACATGGTGTTCGCCGGCCGGCTCGGGGTGTTCCCGGTGCAGTTCGTCTGGGCCATCGTGGTGTCGGTGCTGATCTGGATGCTGCTCAACCGGCACAAGTTCGGCGAGAGCCTGCTGTTCATCGGCGACAGCATGAAGGTCGCCAAGGTGGTGGGCATCGCCATCGACCGCGAGAAGATCAAGCTGTTCACGCTGATGGGCATGCTGTCGGCGCTGGCCGGGGTGTTCCTGACGCTCGAGACCACGACCTACTTCTCCAATGCCGGCATGGGGTACCTGCTGATCGTCGTCGCGGCGGTGTTCATCGGCGGCACCTCGATCTTCGGCGGATCGGGCAAGGTCGCGGGCACGGTGTTCGGCTCGCTGATCGTCGCCATCATCGAGGCCGGCCTCGTTGCCAGCGGCGTCCAGGGCTTCTGGACGCGCTTCTTCATCGGGCTGGTCTTCATCATCTCGGTCACAATGAACGCAGTACTCGAGGACCCCGACAAGGTCCCGCTGCTCAGAGAACTCCGCTCGCGCGCGAGGAAATAGAAGGAAGGGAAAGGGGACTACACTATGCGCACACTACTGAAGGGGCTCGCCGGCCTTGCACTCTCGGCGATGCTGGCCGTGCCCGGCGCCATGGCACAGGACGCCGTCGACTCCGGCATGACGATCTACTTCCAGATGGGCGGCAACCCGGGCGATACGGCGACGCTCGCCCGCGAACTGGGGGCACGCGATGCCGCCCGGGTGCTGAAGGTCAACCTGATCGAGCAGCACTCCGGCTGGGATCCGCAGAAGATGGTGGTGCAGGCCAACGAGGCGCTCGCCGCCCAGCCCGACGCCATCGTGGTGATGGGCCATGCCGGCACCGACGGCATGCGTTCGTTCCTCGACAAGGCCAAGGAAGACGGCATCATCGTCATCGTCAACAATAACGAACTGCCGGGCACGGGCCTGAGCTATTTCGGCCTCGACAACTACGGCGCCGGCCGCAACCTCGCCTCGCTCACCATCTCGAACGGCAATCTCAAGGCCGGCGACAAGGTGGTGGTCTACGGTGCGTTTACCGAAGGCGCCGCCGGCTACGACGTGGCCAAGGGCTCGACCGAGGTGCTGACCGAGAACGGCATCCTGTTCGACAGCCTGCAGTGGTCGAACGAGGCGGTGCTCGATCCGGCGCTGTCCGTGCCGGTGCTGGTCGCCTATCTCGAGAGCAATCCCGACACCAAGGCGATCATCGTGCCGGGCCATGGCGGCATCACCGCCGTGCTCGACCGCGTGCTCAAGGATGCCGGCAAGGCGCCGGGCGAGGTCTCGACCTCGGGCTTCGACATCTCGTCGGCGGCCATCCAGGGGGTCAAGGACGGCTACATCACGGTCGTGCTCGACCAGCAGCCGTACCTGCAGGGCTTCATGCCGGTGGTCGCGGCGGTGCTGCAGAAGAAGTACGGCCTCGCCGGCCTGCAGCTCAACACCGGTGGCGGCTACCTGACCAAGGACAATGTCGAGGCGCTCGAGGCCCTGGTGAAGACCGGCATCCGGTAACGTGATGGTGGCGCCTCCGCCTCTCCCTTTGGGGGAGAGGTGGGAGCGCGCAGCGATCCGGGCGAGGGGGCTTTCCGCTGCCATGGTGCTTGCGGCAAAGGCCCCCTCACCCCAACCCTCTCCCCCAAAGGGAGAGGGGGCGCTGCGGCCGTTGCCGCGCGTCACTTGTGCGCCCATGGGACAGCTGAAATGAACTCCACTCCGATCGTCCGGCTCGAGAATGTCGGCAAGCAGTACGGCAAGGTCGTCAGCCTCAAGGGCGTGACGCTCGAGATCGGCTCGAACGAGATCGTCGGGCTGATCGGCGACAACGGCGCCGGCAAGTCGACGCTGATCAAGGTGCTGACCGGGGTCGAGCAGCCGACCAGCGGCACGATCTACGTGCGCGGCCAGAAGATCGATGCGGCCTCCTATTCGGTCAAGGAAGCGCACAAGCTGAGGATCGAGACGGTCTACCAGGACTCCTCGCTGGGCGAGAAGCAGCCGCTTTGGCGCAATTTCTTCGTCGGGCGGCCGATCACCAACCGGTTCGGCTTCATCGACGTGAAGGCGGAAAAGAAGGTCGCCGAGCACATCATGCGCTCGACCATCGGCTTTCGCGGCGTCGGCATCGACGTCGACACGCCGGTGAGTCGGCTGTCGGGCGGCGAGCGGCAGGGCGTCGCCATCGGCCGGGCCATGCATTTCGACAGCGACCTGATCGTGCTTGACGAGCCGACCGTGGCGCTGGCGCTCAAGGAGGTGCAGAAGGTGCTGGACTTCATCCGCTCGATCAAGGCGGGCGGGCGCAGCTGCATCTATATCGAGCACAACATCCACCACGTGCACGAGGTGTGCGACCGGCTGGTGGTGCTGGATCGCGGCGAGGTGGCTCTCGATACGCCCGCCTCGGCGCTGAGCTACAACGAACTGACCGAATTCCTGATGTCGCTGCATCGGCAGCGCATCGCCCCCGTCGCCCACTGACCCGGACCCCGCTGCCATGACCGCCCGCGCCTATTGCGACTGCCACGTCAACATCTGGAACGACGAGCACGTGCTGCCGCTCTACACCCAGCAGCTGAGCCGGGTGCGGGCCGGGGCGATGGCGCCCAAGGCCGATGCCGAGACGCTCCATGCCGAGATGGCCAATGTCGACAAGGCGATCATCTTTGCGCTGCGCTACGGCGACAGCGTCGGCATCGAGAGCGACGACGAGACGACGGCGCGGGCGGTGGCGAAATACCCCGACAAGTTCGTCGGCTTCGCCTATGTCGACCCGCGGCGGGCCGACTGCATGGACCTCCTGGTCCACGCCATCGAGGACCTGAAGCTCAAGGGCGTCAAGTTCGGGCCGATCTACAACGGCGTGGCGCTTTCCGACCCGCGGCTGGTGCCGGTCTACGAATACCTGTCGAAAAAGAACATCCCGCTCACCATGCACATGGGCACCACCTTCGCCCGGCAGGCGCCGGTGGACATGGGGCGGGCCATCCATGTCGAGCCGATCGCGCTGAAATACCCGGACCTGACCATGGTGCTGGCGCATATGGGGCACCCCTGGTCCGACGATGCCATCGTGGTGGCGCGCAAGCAGCCCAACGTGTTCCTCGAGATCTCGGCGCTCTTCTACCGGCCCTGGCAGTACTACAACACGCTGATTTCGGCGCAGGAGTACAAGATCACCGACAAGATCTATTTCGGCACGGACTTTCCGTTCGCGCGGGTGGACGAGTCGGTGGACGGGCTGCTCAACATCAACGAGCAGGTCGAGGGCACCAAGCTGCCGCGGGTGAGCGAGGAGACGATGCAGCGCATCCTGTGGTCGAACCCGTTCAAGGACTGGTGGCGCGGCGACAACCCGCTGGCCGGCTGACGGCCGGGCGGGACCAGGGGGAGGAGACACGAGATGGAAATGGCTTCGCTCCTGCGGTTCCGCACCAGCCGCGACTACAGCCTCGTCGGCCCGGAGACGGCCAAGGCGATCGAGAGCGGGCTGGCCTCGGGCGAATGGTACAAGACGCCGATCGAGCGCAAGCTGCTCAAGTCGCTGATGCAGCGCAGCGACGGGCCGGCCAGTCGCGACACGGCGATCTGGCTGGGGCTCCTGGTGGTGCTGGGGACGGCGGGGACGCTGCTCGCGGGCAGCTGGTGGGCGGTGCCGGTGTTCGCGCTCTATGGCGTCGTCTACGCCTCGGCGGCGGATTCGCGCTGGCACGAATGCGGCCACCGCACGGCGTTCAGGACCACCTGGCCGAACGACGTGGTCTATGTGCTGGCCTCGTTCATGCTGCTCAGGAGCCCGACGGCGTGGCGCTGGAGCCACGCGCGGCACCATACCGACACCATCATCGTCGGGCGCGACCCGGAGATCGCCGGGATGCGGCCGCCGCAGCTGATCGTGATGGCGCTCAACTTCTTCGGGCTGGTCAACGTGCCGCAATCGCTGATGACGCAGGTGCGCTACGCGGCGGGCCGGCTTAACGACGAGGAAAAGAGCTACATCCCGGAGAACGAGCGCGGAAAGGTGCAGCGCGAAGCCTGGGCGATCCTTGCCATCCACGGCGGCGCGGCGCTGCTGGCGGTGGCGACGCAGAGCCTCGTGCCGGTGCTGCTGATCGGGCTGCCCAATGTCTACGGCATCTGGCTCCTGGCGTTGATGGGGCTGACGCAGCACCTGGGGCTGGCCGAGGACGTGCTCGACCACCGGCTGGATTCGCGCACCGTGTACATGAACCCGGTGCTGCGCTTCATCTACTGGAACATGAACTACCATGTGGAGCACCACATGTACCCGATGGTGCCGTACCACGCGCTGCCGGCGCTGCACGCGGCAATCAAGCACGACTGCCCGGCGCCGATGAAAAGCGTGTTCGCCGCCTGGGGCGAGATGCTGCCGGCGGTGTTCCGGCAACTGAACGAGCCGGGCTACTTCATCCGCAAGGAACTGCCGCCTGGGGCGGGCCAGCCGGCGCAGCGGGGGCGATGACGATGGCCAACTGGACGAGGGCGTGCGGCGTCGAGGATATCGAGCGCGAGGATGTCGGCCGCTTCGACCAGGGCGGGCGGACCTACGCCATCTACCGGGCGCCGGACGGGCAGTTCTACGCCACCGACGGCATCTGCACGCACGAGCATGCGATGCTCTGCGACGGGCTGGTGATGGACCACATCATCGAATGCCCCAAGCACATGGGCCGCTTCGACTATCGCAGCGGGGCCGCCAAGGGCGCCCCGGTGTGCGTGGCGCTCAGGACCTATCCGGTCAGGGTCGAGGGCGACGACGTGCTGATCGACCTCGGCTGATGGCGGGTGGCGCGGTCATCGTCGGGGCGGGCGAGGCCGGGGTCGGCGCGGCGTTCGCGCTGCGGGCCGCGGGCTTTGCCGGGCCGGTGACGCTGATCGGTGGCGAGGCCGAGCTGCCCTACGAGCGGCCGCCGCTGTCCAAGGACGTGCTGGGCGGCGGGGCGCTGAAGCCGATCCGGGCCGAGGCCGACTATGTGGCGGCGGGGATCACGCTGCGGCGCGGCCGGACGGTGCAGCGGCTGAGGCGCGAGGCCCGCGAGATCGAGTTCGACGACGGCGACGGGCTCGGCTACGACCGGCTGCTGCTGGCGACCGGGGCGGCGCCGCGGCGGCTGCAGGTGCCGGGGGCGGAAGCGGGGCCGGTGCACACCCTGCGCGACGCCGCGGATGCGTTCGCCCTCCGCGCGGCGATGGCACCGGGCTTGCGGGTGGCGATCGTCGGCGGCGGGCTGATCGGGCTCGAGGTGGCGGCGGCGGCACGGGGCAGGGGCGCGGCGGTGACGGTGCTCGAGGCCGAGCCGAGGCTGCTCGGCCGGGGCGTGCCGGAGGACCTGGCGGAAATCCTCGCCGTGGCGCACCGCAGCAACGGCGTGCGGCTCTGCATCAACCGGAACCTCGCGGCGATCACCTGGCGGGACGGGGTGGCGGAGCTCATCTGCACCGACGGCACGGGCGCGGTGGCCGACCTGGTGGTGGTGGCGATCGGCGTGGCGCCGCGCACCGAACTGGCGGCCGAGGCCGGGCTCGCCATCGACAACGGCATTGCGGTCGACGCGGAGCTGCGAACGGGCGACGCGGCGATCCTCGCGGCGGGCGACTGCTGCTCGTTCCCGCATCCGCTGTTCGGCGGGCGGCGGCTGCGGCCCGAGAGCTGGCAGAACGCGCAGGAACTGGGGCAACTGGCGGCGCTGAACCTTGCCGGTGCGGGGCAGGCGGTATCGCACGTGCCGTGGATGTGGAGCGACCAGTATGCGCTCGGCCTGCAGATCGCCGGCCTGCCGGCGGCCGGCGCGGCGACGGTGGCGCGGCGCGACGGCGACCGGCTGACGCTGTTCCATCTCGGCGCCGACGGCCGGTTGCTCGGGGCGAGCGGTCTCGGACCGGGCACTGCCGTGGCGCGCGACATCGGGATCGCCAGGCGACTGATCGCCCGTCGCGCCGTACCGGACCCCGCCTATCTCGCCGACCCCGCCGCATCGCTCAAGGCGCTGCTGTCGCCCGTGCCGGCCGCCGCCGGATGACGCCCTTTCGACCCGAGGACACTAAGATGACCGCCCGTGCCTACTGCGATTGCCACGTCAACATCTTCAACGACGAGCATGTGCTGCCGCTCTACCTGACGCACCAGGCCCGGGTACGGCCCGGCGCGATGGCGCCGAAGGCGGATGCGGAGACGCTCTTGATGGAAATGGAGAAGGTCGAGAAGGCGATCGTCTTCGCCCTGAGCTATGCCGATTCCGCCGGGATCGACAGCCCGGACTCGCTGACGGCGGAGGCGGTGGCGAAGTACCCCGACAAGTTCGTCGGCTTCACCTATGTCGACCCGCGGCGGCCCGACTGCATGGACCGGCTGGTGCATGCGGTGGAGGACCTCAAGCTCAAGGGCGCCAAGTTCGGGCCGATCTACAATGGCGTGGCGCTCTCCGACCCGCGGCTGGTGCCGGTCTACGAATATCTCCAGAGGCATAACCTGCCGCTCACCATGCATATGGGGACGACCTATGCACGCAACGCCCCGATCGACATGGGCCGGGCCATCCATGTCGAGCCGATCGCGCTGAAGTATCCGGACCTCAGCATGGTGCTCGCCCATATGGGGCACCCCTGGTACGACGACGCCATCGTCGTGGCGCGCAAGCAGCCCAACGTGTTCCTCGAGGTGTCGGCGCTGTTCTACCGGCCCTGGCAATACTACAACATGCTGATCTCGGCGCAGGAATACAAAGTCACCGACAAGATCTACTTCGGCTCGGACTTCCCGGCGGCACGGGTGGAGGAGTCGGTGGATGGGCTGCTCGGCATCAACGACCAGCTCGAGGGCACCAGGCTGCCGCGGGTGAGCGAGGAGACGATGCAGCAGATCCTGTGGTCGAACCCGTTCAAGGACTGGTGGCGCGGCGACAACCCGCTGGGGTGAGCGGGGGCACGGAGGTCTCCCTCCCCCGAGGTCGGGGTGGGGTGGTGCTGCCGGTACCGTGGGCTCGGTGTGATCCCGGCGAAGGCCGGGACCCAGCGCTTTTGCAGCGCAGCGTGATCGGGGTCCATCTCAGGATGGGCCCCGGCCTGCGCCGGGGTGACAGCGGTGGGGTGGCACGATGGTGCGGGAGCGCCCCTCCACCGCCAACGGCGGAGGCGGTCTCCCTCCCCCGAGGTCGGGGTGGTGCTGCCGGTGCCGCCGGCTCGGTGTCATCCCGGCGCAGGCCGGGACCCGGCGCTTTTGCTGCGCAGCGTGATCGGGGTCCATCTCAGGATGGGCCCCGGCCTGCGCCGGGGCGACAGCGGTGGGTGACATGGTGCGGGAGCGCCCCCCCTCAACGCTTCTCAGTTTTCTTCTGCAAAAAGCATTTGCGCTTGCAAAAACGATGGGGCAGGATGGGGACAACAAGAAGACGGGGAGGATAGTGTCCGTGATCACGGGGATTGCGTGGGACCATCGGCGGTGCTGGGGTCCGCTCGAGGCGAGCGTTGCGCCCTACAAGCAGGAGCGCGGCATCGACGTGCGCTGGGACCGGCGCAGCCTCTACAGCTTCGGCGAAGGCGACCTGGGAGACTTCGCGGCGCGCTATGACCTGGTGATCTACGACCATCCCTTCGTCGGCGATGCGGCGAGCAAGGGCTGGCTGCTCGACCTGGCGCCATTCCTCAGCGAGGCGGACAAGGCGGCGTTCGCGGCCGACGAGGTGGGCGCCTCCTGGCGTTCCTACGCCTACAGAGGCGGCATCTGGGCCCTGCCGATCGATACCGCGTCGCAGACCTCGGCGCGGCGACCGGATCTGATGGACAGGCATGGCTGGACGCTGCCGACGACGCTGGCCGAGGTCATCGACCTTGCCGGCAAGGCGCGCGCCAAGGGTCTGTGGGTCGGCTGGCCGGCAGTGCCGACCGACCTGATGTGCACGCTGGTGTCGCTGTCGGCGAGCCTCGGGCGCAATCCGGGACACGAGGCGGGGCCGTTTCTTGCGCCTGCCGATGCCCCGGAGGTGGTGGGGCTGCTCAAGGCGCTGGCCGAGGCGGTGCACCCCAAGTCGAAGGAGTGGAACCCGATCCGCTGCCTCGATCACATGTCGACGGCCGATGACGTCGTCTATGCGCCGTACCTGTTCAACTACGTCAACTACTCGACGCCCGGCGCCGGCAAGCCCGTCGCCTTCGGCGCGGTGCCAAGGCTGAAGGTCGGCCTGCCGGCGCGGACGATCCTCGGCGGCGCGGGCATCGGCGTCAGCGCCAGCTCCAGCGACCCCGAGGCGGCCTTCGCCTATGCGATGTACCTGAGCAGCCCGGCCTACCAGGCCAGCCAGTACGTCATCCATGGCGGGCAGCCCGGCAGCCGGACGGCCTGGACGTCGGCCGAGTGCAACCGGCTGACCGGGCAGTTCTTCCGGGATTGCCTGCCGGTGCTGGATGCCGCCTATCTGAGGCCGACGCATCCGGGGTTCGTGCCGTTCTTCCACGATGCGACGCTGAAGCTGGCGGCGGTGGTGTACGAGGACGCGCCGCTCGGCGCCTTCGTCGACTGGCTGAACGCCCGCTACGACACGATCCGCGGCCCGGAGGCGACGCCATAATGGCGGCGACCGTCCCCAGCGACGAGGACGAGGCCCCCGCCGAGGCCGGCGGCAAACGCAGCTATTCGGTGCCGGCCGCCGAAAAGGCGCTCGATGTCATCGAACTGATGGCGAGCGAGCCCGACGGGCTCACGCTCACCGAGATCGCGGCGCGGCTCGGGCGCAGCGTGCATGAACTCTACCGCGTCATCCAGACGCTCGAGGCGCGCGGCTACCTCTACCGGCGCGACAACTCGGATCGCTACCGGTTTTCGCTGAAGCTGTTCGAACTGGCGCACCAGATGCCATCGGTTCGGCAGCTGAGCGATTCCGCCCTGCCGGTGATGCAGGCGCTGGCGCCGCGGGTGCAGCAATCGTGCCACCTGGCGGTGCTGAGCGGGCACGAGGCGCTGATCGTGCTGCAGGTCGATTCGCCGCTGCCGATGCGCTACTCGGTGATGCTGGGCGCCAAGTTCGATTTCGCCGAGACCAGTTCCGGCGTCGTCATCTACGCTCACTCGCCCCCCCATGTGCGCGAGCAGCTCGATGCCTGGCTGAGCGCCGATGGCCGCAGCGCCGCCGAACGCGAGCAGGTGGCGCGACGCGCCGAGGCGATCCTCGCCTCCGGGATCGAGGTGCAGCAATCGCTGGCGGTGAGCGGCGTCACCAATGTCTCGGTGCCGGTGTTCGACTATCTCGGCCACGTCGTTGCCGCGCTGACGGTGCCCTTCGTGCCGCAGCGCGCCGCCAAGGTGCCGCTCGAGACGGTGCGCGGACTGGCGCTCGAGGCCAGCCGGCAGATTTCACGCAATCTGGGTGCCGGGGCGCGCAGGCCCGACGCCGAAGCGGGCAAGCGCGGAGACCGCCGATGAGTGCCAAGCTGAAATCCAACCGGCCGGCGATCGAGAGCCTCGCGCAGCTGGCGGCGCGAGTCGCCTCGAACAGCCGCATCTCGGTGGGCGGACATCACTTCGCGCGCCTGCCGATCGCGCTGCTGCGCGAGGTGGCGGCGCGCGGCACCAGAGGGCTCCACTATTTCGCCTGGGCGGGCGGCCTGCCGCTCGAACTGCTGCTCGAGGCCGGGGCGGTCGAGAGCATCGACATCTGCTTTTCGAGCCTCGACATCTTCGGGCTGGCGCCCCGCTTCCGCGAAGCGGCCGAGACCGGCCGGGTGCCGATCCGCGACTGGCCGGCGCTGGCGATGATCCAGGGGCTGAGGGCCAGCCAGCAGAACCTGCCGTTCATGCCGGTGCAGCTGCCCGAGGGTTCGACGATGGTCGAGCGCTGCCCGGCGGTGCGCTTCCATCGCGACGCCCGGACCGGCGACGTGATCGGGCTGGTCGACGCGCAGGATATCGACACCGTGCTGCTGCACGCGGCCCGCGCGGACCAGCACGGCAATGTCGAGATCATCGGGGCGAAGGCGCTCGACCTCGCGATCGTCGGGGCGGCGCGGCAGGTGCTGGTGACGGTCGAGGAGATCGTGCCGGCCGGCCATCTGCAGCGGAACGGGCGACAGACGATCGTCACGCGCAATCTCGTCACGGCGATCGCGGAGGTGCCCGGCGGCGCCTATCCCACCTCGTGCCTGCCGTTCTACGTCACCGACTATCGCCAGATCCGCGAGGTGCTGGAGGGGCGGCAGGGCGACCTGATGGCGGCGCTGAAGCGGCCGGTCGGCTCGCCCCCGGCGCAATTGCGGGCGGCGGCCGAAATCCGGCCGGAGCAGGTGGTGGCGGCGCCCTTCCGGTCTCCCGCCGCGCCCGGGCCGGCGAGCGTCGACGAGATCATGGCGATCCGCATCGCGGGGATGCTCGACAACGAGAGCTTCGCCAGCGCCGGGGCCGTATCGCCGCTCGCCAATGTCGCCTATCGCCTCGCCAAGGCGACGCACGCCCCGCAGGCGCTGATCGCGACGTTTTCCTGCGGGCACGTCGACATCGCGCCGGGGGTGATGACGCTCAGCCTGATCGAGGTGATGGATGCCGGCAGCGCCGTGGCACAGTGCGGCGGCGACGATACCTACTCGACCTATTATCAAGCCGGCCTCGTGACGCACGAAATCATCGGCGCGGCGCAGGTGGGGCCGCGCGGCGAGACGAACAATCTCGAGCTGACCAAGCCGAGCGGCGGCAAGCTCAGGCTGCCGGGACAGGGCGGCATGTCGGACGTCGCCAACATGCACAAGAACTATGTCGTCTATGTCACCCGGCACAGCCCGAGCACACTGGTGAAGGCGGTGGAAACGGTCAGTTCCGCCCGTGGCATCAGTTCGCGGGCGGAGCGGGAACGGGCAGGGTACCAGCCGGGCGACACCTGGCTGGTCACCAACCTGGCGCTGTTCCGCTACGACGAGGCGGCGGGACAGCTGGTGGTGGTCGAGACCATGCCCGGGGTCGCCCGCGAGACGATCATCGCCGAGACCGGGTTCAAGGTGGTGTTCGACAAGACATGCCGCGAGGTGGCGGCGCCGGACGCGCGGACGCTGCGCGTGCTGCGCGAGGAGGTCGACCCGCTCGGCCTGCGGCGGCTCGAGTTCGTCGGCGCCAAGGAACGCGGGGCGCTGCTCGACGACATCCTCGGCCGCGACGCCGAGGGCACACGCCGAATCATCGAGGGCGTGCACTGAGCGACAAAGCCCTGTTCGCGACGATGCCGGGTGGCCGGCAGCAGTACGTGCCGCCGGTGCGCAGGACCTACAGATAGACCTTGCCCGGGTCGGCCCAGCGCTGTTCGGGCAGGATGCCGTACCAGTCGGGACGGGTGGGGTCGCGGTCATAGGTGTAGCCGCCGACCTCGCGGTAATATTCCGCGTAGCGAAGGAGCTTGTCGCGGTCGAGCTCGACGCCGAGGCCGGGGCCCTTCGGCACCGCGATCTCGCCGTTCTCATAGTGGAACGGGCCGCCGACGATGATGTCGTCGACGAGGTGGTGGTAGTGCGCGTCGGCGGCAAAGCCGAGATTGGGCAGCGCGGCGCCGAGGTGCAGCATGGAGGCGAGCTGGATGCCCAGCTCGCCCGAGGAGTGGACCGAGGCGCCGTACTGGAAGGTCTCCAGCACCTGGCCGGCCTTGTGGGCCTGGCGCAGCCCGCCCCAGAAGGTGGTGTCGAGCAGCACCACGTCGATGGCGTCGAGCCGGATATTGGTGGCCAGCTGCTCGAAATTGACCACCACGGTATTGGTGGCGGTGGGGATGCGGATGAACTGGCGCAGCCGGCGCATGCCCTCGAGGCCCCAGGTGGGGTCCTCGAAATACTCGTTATTGAGGCCCTCGATGGCCTGACCGACGCGGATCGCCTGCTCGACCGACCAGGCGGCGTTGGGATCGAGCCGGAGGCCGGCGGTGGGGAAGGCCGCGGCGAGGGCGCGCATCACCTCGATATCGTGGTCGGGGGGAAAGACGCCGCCCTTGAGCTTGTGGGTCCTGAAGCCGTGGCGGGCGACGAGATCGCGGGCGTGGGCGACGATCTCGTCGGCCGAGGTCTCGCCGCCGTGTCCGGTCTTTTGGTCGGGCAGGCGGTAGAAGATGTAGCTGGCGAACGGGACGCGTTCGCGGATGGCGCCGCCGAGCAGGTCGCAGGCGCGGATGCCGAGGCTCTTGCCGGCGGCGTCCATGCAGGCCATCTCGATGGCGGCGTGCACCTGCATGCGGTTGTTGTAGAGCGAGGCGGTGGGGTTCATGATCTTCCAGCGCAACTGCTCGAGCTGCAGCGGATCGTGGCCCTTGAGATAGGGGAGGAGGCCGCGCACCGCACCCTCGGCGGATTCGCCGCCGCCGCCCAGTTCGCCCAGCCCGACGACGCCGTTGTCGAGCACGACCTCGACGATGGTGCGGATGAAGCGGCCCCAGTGCGCGCCGATGGCGTGGCGCAAGGGCGCCTCGAGCGGCATGGCGACGGTGGTCGCGCGGATATCGACGATCTTCACGGCGGACTCCAGCAAGCGGATCAGAGGGTCGAGGGCGCGTCGCCGCCGGCCAGGCGGTCGAGCACGGGCAGCACGGCCCTGAGATGATGGGTCATGGCGGACGCGGCGGCGGCCTCGTCGCGCGCCACAAGGGCGGCAAGGATGTCGGAATGCTCGCCGGTGATCTTGTCGCCGCCGCGCGGCCAGTTGACCGAGACGTAGCGGAGCCGGTTGAGGTGGACCTTGAGATCCTCGAGTTCGTCGGCGACGGCCGAGAGGCCGGCGGCGGCGTAGATCATCCGGTGGAACTCCTCGTCGAGCTCAAACAGGCGCCGGTTGTCGCCGCGGGTGAAGGCGACCGTCTGGTCCTCGATCAGGTGCCGCAGGCCATCGAGCTGGCGTTCGGTGATGGTTCGGCAGGCGCGGCGCACCACCTCGACCTCGACGGCCTCGCGAATCAGCTGGGCGGCGCGGACCTTCTCGAGCCGGATGGGGGCGACGCGCGTGCCGGACTGGGGGTAGATGTCGACCAGCCCCAGATTGGCGAGGCGCAGCAGCGCCTCGCGTACCGGGGTGCGCGAGACCCCCAGCTGCTGGGCGATTTCCGCCTCCCGAATGGCCTCGAGCGGCTTCAGCACGCCGAGCACGATGTCGCCGCGCAACAGCTCATAGACGTTCTGAGCGGTCGAGCGCGGCTTCAGCGTCGGCGGTGGCGAGTTCTCAAACATTCGTAGCAGCCGCGCCTCGAGCGCTGGACAAGTGACGTTCACTAATATATTAGTAGCCACATCCGGTCAATGGCCGGTGGACGGCAATGGCTGCCGGATCGGGCGGAATGCGCCGCCGGCCGGGCAGGACCGAGCCGCAGGAGACCCGAATGGGGAGGATCACAGTGACGAAATTTCTAGCCAGCCTGCTCGCAACCTCGGCCGCGCTCGCGGTCATGACCGCTTCGGCAATCTCGGCCGAAACGCCCAAGAAGATCGGCTACGTGACGAACTACGCCACGCACGAGTGGTACCAGAACGTCATCAAGGGCATGCAGGACCGCGCCGGCCAGCTCGGCATCGAGTTCGAAGTGCGTGACGCCAATCTCGACGTCGCCCGCATGGTCTCGGCCGCCGAGGACTTCATGGCGCAGGGCGTGGACGTACTGATCATCACGCCGGTGAACGAGGAAGGCGCCGTGCCGCTCGTCCGTCGCGCCAAGGAAGACGGCGTGCCGCTCGTGCTCGAGGGCAATCCGGTTTCCGGCATGACCACCATGGTCGCCATCTGCGACTACGACACCGGCTACCATGCCGGCGTTGCGGCGGGCGAATATGCCCGCGACAAGCTCGGCGGCGTCGCCAAGGTGATGAATGTCGGCCTGCCGCTGCTCTCGGCGACGGTGCTGCGCTCCAATGGCTTCATGGATGGCCTCAAGACCATCCTGCCCGATGCCACGATGGTGCATGACCTCGACGGCGGCGGCAATCCGGACCGCTCGCTGGAAGTCTCGGCCGCCGCGCTCGCCCAGAACGGCGACATCAACATCATCTACGGCATCAACGACTCGTCCTCGCAGGGCGGCCTGCAGGCCTGGAAGGCAGCCGGCAAGTCGCAGGACGGCCTGCTGGTCGTCGGCACCGGCGGCGAAGGCCTGGGCTTCATCAACATGATGGCGACCGAGCCGAGCTACCAGATCGAAGCGGCGATGTTCCCCGAGAAGGTGGGCTTCACCTCGATCGACGCGGCCGTTAAGCTGTTCAACAACGAAGCCGTGCCGGCGCACATCGTGTCGCCTACCACTCCAATGGTCGGCACCGACAGCTGGAAGCAGTACTACTCGGTCGAAGGCACCACCCGCACGATCAACTGGGACACGGTCAATGCCGTGGTTCCGGCCGACAAGTGCATGAAGACGGCCGCCGACCTATAAGCTAGCCTCCCAAGGCTTGGCCGGGGTGCCTCTCCTGGGCATCCCGGCCTCTTTCGATTGTCCGGGCAGAAGATGAGCGAACCCACCCAAGCGGCCAGACCCGCGCCCGCCCTCGGCCGGCTCGCCGAGAACAGCCAGATCGTGCTGCTCGGCCTCCTGGTCCTGCTGTGCATCGGCATCTCGCTGGGCTCGCCGCAGTTCTATTCGGTCGAGAACATCATCGCGATCCTCAGGCAGTGTTCGCTGGTGCTGATCGTGGCGGCCGGCATGACCATGCTGCTTATCGCCGCCGAGGTCGACCTGTCGGTGGGCGCGTCGCTGGCCTTCTCCGGCGTCGTGGCGATGGATGTCACCAACAAGACGGGCAGCGTGGCGCTCGGGGTGCTCGCGGGCATCCTGTTCGGGGGCGCGGTGGGGCTGTTCAACGGCCTCGTCGTCACCCGCCTCAGGGTCAACTCGCTGATCGCCACGATCGCGACCATGATGATCCTGCAGGGCAGCGTGTTTCTCTATTCGCGCGAAGCGGTGCAGAACAAGCACCAGCAGGTCGCGTTCACCGAGATCTCGACCGGCTATGTCGGGCCGGTGCCGATCCCGGTGATCATCGCCGCGGTGGTGTTCGTCGCCGCGTTCATCGTGCTGCGCTACACCACGATCGGCCGCTACATCTACGCGGTGGGCGCCAACCAGAAGGCGGCCCGGCTCTCGGGCATCCGGCCCGAGCGGCTGAAGCTGCTGGTCTTCTTGGTCACCGGGCTGCTCACCGGACTGGCCGGGCTGATCCTCACCTCGCTGATGAATGCCGGCCAGCCCACGGCCGGGCGCGGCTTCGAGCTGACGGTGATCGCCGCGGTGATCCTGGGCGGCACCAGTCTCCTCGGCGGGCGCGGAACGCTGATCGGCACGCTGCTCGGGGTGCTGGTGCTGAAGGTGATCGACAACGGCATCATCATCCTGCGCTGGGACCAGAACCTGCAGATGGTGGTGCCCGGCGTCGTGATCATCGTCGCGACCTATCTCGACCTGATCCGGAGCCGCGCCAATGCCCGCTGACGCCGCCACCGCCGCCGTGGTGCGGCCCGCCGGTCCGGCCCTCGAGATGGCCGGGATCGGCAAGCGCTTCCCGGGCGTGCTGGCGCTCGAGAATGTCGACCTGACGCTCGAGCCGGGAAAGGTGCACGCCCTGATGGGCGAGAACGGCGCCGGCAAGTCGACGCTGATCAAGATTCTCGCCGGGGTCTACCAGCGGGACGCCGGCACGGTGCGCATCGGCGGGGCGGAGGCGGACCTCCGCTCGCCGCGCGACGCCCTGCGCGCCGGCATCAAGGTGGTGTTCCAGGAGATCGCGCTGATCTCGGAATTCACCGTCGCCGAGAACATCTTTCTCGAGGAATACCCGGTCAACGGGCTGGGGTCGATCCGCTGGTCGACCATCCGCAAGGAGGCGGCGGCGCTGTTCGCGCGGCTCGGCTTCGACGTCGATCCGGCCGCCAAGGTCGGCAACCTGCCGGTCAGCCAGCAGCAGATGGTGGAGATCGCGCGGGCGCTGGCGCACGAGGCCCGCATCGTGGTGATGGACGAGCCGACCTCCTCGCTGACGCCCAACGAGGTGGCGCTGCTGTTCACCGTCATCCGCCGGCTGACCTCGCTCGGCATCGCGGTGCTCTACGTGACGCACAAGCTCGATGAGGTGTTCGAGATCGCCGACACCGTGACGGTGCTGCGCGACGGACGGCACATCTCGACGCGGCCGATCGGCGCGCATACCCATGACAGCCTGATCCAGGACATGATCGGGCGCAAGATCGACAACCTGTTCCCGCGCGAACGGGGCGGGGCGCGGGGCGACGTGGTGGTGAAGGTCGAGGGGCTCTCGACCGACAAGCTCAGGGACGTGAGCTTCGAGGCCAAGGCCGGCGAGGTGCTGGGCTTTTTCGGCCTGATGGGGGCCGGTCGCACCGAACTCGCCAAGGCAATCGTCGGCTTCGATCCGATCCGCACCGGGCGGATCAGCATCGGCGGAACGCCGCTCGTGCCGCACGACACGCGGACCGGAGTCGGGCTCGGCATCGGGCTGCTGACCGAGGACCGCAAGACCGAGGGGCTGATGCTGGAACTGCCGGTACTGCAGAACACCAGCCTCGCCGCGCTCGAGGACTTCGCGAAGGCCGGTTTCGTCGACGAGGGGCGGGAGCGCAGTGCGGTGCAGCAGTTCGTCGACCGCTTCCGGGTGCGGACGCCGTCGCTCAACCAGCAGATCAAGAACCTGTCGGGCGGCAACCAGCAGAAGGTGCTGCTGGCGCGCTGGCTGATGCGGGGCCTCAAGGTGATCGTCGTCGATGAACCGACCCGCGGCATCGACGTGGGAGCCAAGTCCGAGATCTTCGCGCTGATCGACCGCCTGGCAGGCGAGGGCCTGGCGGTGATCATGATGACCTCGGAAATGCCGGAACTGCTCGGGCTCAGCGACCGCATCGCGGTGATGGCCGAAGGTCGGATCACGGCGGTGATGGACCGCGAAGGGGCAACGCAGGAGGCCATTCTCAATGCCGCAATCGCCTAGCCTTTCGGCCGCCGCGGGGCCGAAACGCCCCGCCGAGCTGGTGCGGGCGCTGTTCCGGCGCAACGAGACGGTGCTGCTCGCCTGCCTCGTTTTGCTGATCGTGTTCTTCTCGTTCGCCTCGGGGACGTTCCTCACCACGCGCAACATCACCAATGTGCTGGGGCAGGCGTCGCTCGCCATGATCGCCGGCATCGGCATCGGCGTCGTGGTGCTGGCCGGCGAGATCGACGTGTCGATCGGCTCGCTGGTGGGCGCCGTGGGCCTGCCGCTGGTGGTGGTGATGAACCAGACCGGTTCGCTCGAACTGGGCATCGCCTCGGCGCTGCTGCTGGCGCTCGGCGTCGGCATCGTCAACGGCTACCTGGCGGCCTACCTGGGCATCAACTCGCTGATCGTGACGCTCGGCACGATGTTCGTCATCCGCGGCGGCATCTACCTCTATACCGGGCAGAAGGCGATCTCGGACGACCTGCAGCTCGAGACCTTCTACCAGATGGGCAATGGCCGGCTGCTCGGCACCGTGCCCTATCCGGCACTGGTGGCGCTGGTGCTGCTGGTAGCCTTCGTCTACCTGATGCGGCATCGCCCGTTCGGCCGGCAGATCTACGCGGTGGGCGGCAACCCGGAGGTGGCCCGGCTCGCCGGCTACAACGTCAAGCGGCTGAAGTTCGCCGCCTTCGTAATCTGCTCGCTGCTCGCCGGCATCTCCGGCATCCTGCTCTCGTCGCGGCTCGGCTCGGCGGTACACGTCGCCGGGCTCGGCTTCGAGTTCCAGGTGGTGGCCGCCGTGGTGCTGGGCGGGGTCAGCCTCGCCGGCGGGGTGGGGAGCCTCCTGGGCGTGGCGCTCGGGGTGCTGATCCTCGCCTTTCTCTCCAACGGGCTGGGCATGCTCAACATCGCCACCGAGTGGCAGCTGGTGATCACCGGCCTCATCATCATCGCGGCAGTGGCCTTCGACGAACTGAAGCGCCGCCGGCAGTAGGGAGGAAGACCATGGGACGTCTCGAAGGCAAGGTCGCGGTGGTGACCGGCGGTGCCGACGGCATCGGACATGCGATCAGCCAGGCAATGGCGCGCGAGGGTGCGACGGTGTTCCTCTCCGACATCGACGACGCCAAGGGCCGCGCCGCGGCGGAGGCGATCGTCAAGGCGGGCGGCAGGGCCGAGTACGTGCATTGCGACGTGGGTTCGGACGCCGACATCAAGGCGCTGATCGAGGGGGCGGTGAACAAGACCGGGCGGATCGACGTGCTGGTCAACAACGCGGCGATCGCCATTGGCGGCATGCCGGTCTACGAAATGACCGACGAGCAGTGGCACAAGCTGATCAACATCAACCTGACCAGCGTGTTCCGCGGCTGCAAGCATGCGCTGAGGCAGATGATCGCACAGAAATCGGGTTCGATCATCAACATGGCATCGGCGCAGGGCCATATCGGGCTCGACGGCTGGACGGCCTATGCCGGCGCCAAGGGTGCGGTGATGTCGATGAGCCGGCAGATGGCGGTGGAATTCGGGCCGCACAATGTGCGCATCAACTCGATCTCGCCGGGCACCATCAACACGCCGATGAATGAGCAGGTGATCCGCGAACTCGGCGACCATGTGGCGCGGGCCTGGGTGAAGATGCATCCGATCGGGCGCATCGGGTTTCCCGAGGAGGTGGCGGAGGCCGCCGTCTACCTTGCGAGCGACGCGGCAGGCTTCACCACCGGCATCGACCTCAAGGTCGACGGCGGACTGACCGCGGCCCCGCGTTTCGTGCCCGACCTCGTCTAGAGTCATAACCAGGTATCGATTGCCATGAACAAGGCCCTCGAAGGCGTCACCATCCTCGATTTCAGCCACCTGCTGCAGGGGCCGTTCGCGACGCAGCTGCTCGCCGACATGGGCGCCAATGTCATCAAGGTCGAGCGGGCGGGCGGCGGCGACATGTTCCGCACCATGACCTTCTTCGCCAAGTGGGTGGGCGGGTCGGAAAGCCCGAACTTTCTCGCCTGGAACCGCAACAAGCGCTCGATTGCCCTCAACCTGAAGAGCCGGCGGGTGCACGAGATCATCATGGAGATGGCGAAATCGGCCGACGTGGTGGTGCAGAACTTCCGGCCCGGCGTCCTCGCCAAGCTCGGCTACGGCTATGACGACTTCAGGGCGGTGAACCCGCGCATCATCTACTGCTCCGGCTCGGGGTACGGCGAGGCCGGGCCCTATGTCGACCGGCCGGGCCAGGACATGCTGATCCAGGGACTCGCCGGGCTCTCGGCCAATACCGGGCGCGGCGACGGGCCGCCGATCCCGGCGGGGGCGGGGCTCGCCGACCAGATCGGCGCGATGAACATGGTCTACGGCATCCTGTCGGCGCTCTACTATCGGGAAAAGACCGGCAAGGGGCAGAAGATCGAGGTGAACCTGCTGGCCGGCCTGATCGCGCATCTGGGGCAGGAGTTCGTCGGCGTGCTCAATCTCGGCCGGGATTTCGTGCGGCCCAATTCGGGCATCGGCCACCCCGGCATGCAGGCGCCGTTCGGGGTCTACGAAACGCGCGACGGCGGCCATGTGTCGATCGCGATGAGCCCGTTCAAGACGCTCTACGATACGCTGGGGGCGCCGCAGCTCGCCGTCTACGACGATCTCGAGACGCTGTTCAGGAAGCGCGACGAGGTCTGGGAGAAGGTGAACGCGGAGACGCGTCGCTTCGACAAGGACGAGCTGCTGGAGAAGCTCCTGGCCGCCGATATCTGGTGCGCCGGGGTCAACGACATCCGGCAGGCCTCGGAAGACCCGCAGGTCAGGTTCATGGGTATGATAACATCCTATGAACATCCGCGCGCCGGGACGGTGCGGGTGGCGGCGCCGGCCATCCGGATGAGCGAGACGCCACCCACGATCGAGCGGCCGGCCCCGCTGGTCGGCCAGCACGGACGCGAGATCCTCGCCGAGTTCGGGCTTTCGGCCGAGGAGATCGCGGCGCTCGAGGCGGCCGGCGACATGACGGTGGCAGAGGCGTGAGCATGGCCGCGTTCGAGACGCTGACGGTCGAGCGGCGGGGGCGGGTGGCGCTGGTCACCTTCCGCCGCGCCGATCAGCTCAACGCGATGAACCGGGCGATGCAGGGCGAGATCATCGCGGCGATGGAATCGCTGTCGGCCGATGCCGGGATCGGGGCGATCGTTCTCACCGGCGAGGGCCGGGGCTTCATGGCCGGGGCCGACATCAAGGAATACGCGGCGCAGACCGGGCCGGAATTCGACGCCTTCCAGGAGCGCGGCGCCTGGATGTATCGCAGCGTCGAGGAGAACCGCAAACCGGTGATCGCCGCGGTCAACGGCTTCGCGCTGGGGGGCGGGTTCGAACTGGTGCTGTGCTGCGACCTGGTCGTCGCCGCGGCGGGGGCGAAGCTGGGCCTGCCCGAGATCAAGATCGGGCTGGTGCCGGGCGGCGGCGGGACGCAGCGCAGCGTCGCCAAGCTCGGGCGGAACCGCGCCAACTTCCTGCTGATGACCGGCGCGATCGTGCCGGCGGAGGACTTCGTGGCGAGCGGCCTGGTCAACGAGATCGTGCCGGCCGAGGCGCTGCTCGCGCAAGCGCTGGCGCTGGCCGAGACGATCGCGGCGGAGCCGCCGGCGGCGATCGAGGGGCTGAAGCAGCTGACCGCGATGGCGGCGGCGGGCGAAATGGACAAGGGCCTTGCGGCGGAGCAGGCGCTGGTGACGGCGCTCTATCGCAGCGAGACGGGGCAGGAGCGGGTGCAGGCCTTTGCGCGCAAGAGCGCCGAACGGGCCGCCGCCAAGGCAAAGGGAGGCTCTGCGTGAGCAACGGGGACGGATTCCGCGGGCTGGGCTGGGCGCATGGCGCGCTGACGGTGCAGCGGCACGCCGCGATGCTGGCGCCGGTGACGTTCCTGCTCGCCGACGGCCGGCAGGTGAGCCCGATGCAGGTTTCGCCCTGGGCCGGGGCGCCGGGCACCGAGCACCTGCCGGGGATCCTGCAACGGCTCAGGGGCGAGTGGCCCTGCGTGCCGTTCGGCTATTCGGTCCCCGGCGACGGCGCGCCCGAGCCCTGGGCCAGGCTGATGGAGCCGGCGGCGGCGGATGAAGAGGTGCACGGGCACAGCTCGAACCATAACTGGACCTGGGAGCCGAGCGATGCGGAGAGCCTGAGGCTCTCGATCGACTACCCGCGAGACAACCCGATCGAGCGGCTGGAGCGCACGGTGACGCCCGATCCCAAGGCGCCGGCGGTGGACATCATGCTGACGGTGAAGGCCCGGCGGGACTGCCGGCTGCCGTTCGGCCTCCATCCGACCCTGCGGCTGCCGGCCGCGGCGGGCGGGGCGCGGATCGAGCCGGGCCGGTTCCGCGAGGGTCGGACCTATCCGGGCAGCGTCGAGCCGGGGCGCGAGGTGTTCGCGCTCGACCAGGGCTTCTCCAGCCTCGCCCGGGTGCCGGCGCGGGCCGGCGGCACCACCGATGCCAGCCGCGTGCCGCTGGCGGTGGACACCGAGGAACTGCTGCAGCTCAACGACATCGCCGGCGAGGTGGCGCTGGCCAACGAGGCCGAGGGCTACCGGGTACGGCTCAAGTGGAACCCCGAGCACTTCCCGAGCCTGCTGCTCTGGTACTCGAACCGCGGCCGGCAGGCGGCGCCGTGGAGCGGGCGGCACGTGGCGCTCGGCATGGAACCGATCTGCTCGCCCTTCGGGCTGGGCCCGGCAACGGCGCTGGCCGACAATCCCATCGCGAAAGCGGGGACGCCGACGGCCCGCGCGTTCCGCGCCGGGGAGCTGTTCATAACGCGTTATCGGATCGAGGCGGAGAGCCTCTGAGGCGGAGGAGGCAGGGATGCCAAATGTCCTGAGCAAGACGGCAGCGCGGGTGTTCTTCGACGGCATCTTCACCGAGCCGCGCGTGGCACACCCGGAGGGCGTCGCGGTGCACGCGGACGGATCGGTCTGGTGCGGCACGGAGTGGGGCGACCTGCTGCGGATCGAGGCGGATGGCAGCCGGGTCACCCGCATGGGAACGACCAACGGCTTCGCCCTCGGCATCGCCTTCGACAGCGCCGGCAATTGCTACATCTGCGACCTCAGGCACGCAGCGGTGTTCCGCTACGATGCGGGGCGCGGTGCCGTGGAGAAGTTCGCCAGTTCCGGCATCCTCGTGCCCAACTATCCGGTGGTCGACGAGCAGCGAGGCGTGCTCTACGTCTCCGACAGCCGCGGCAACAACAATATCGGGCCGGGCGTGTTCCGCTACGACCTGAGAACCGGCGAGGGCGGGGTATGGAGCACCTCGCCGATGGACTTCGCCAACGGCATGGCGATGGCGCCGGACGGCCAGGGGCTCTACGTGGTGGAGAGCGACCGCAGCCAGGTCAGCTACGTGCCGATCAACGCCGACGGCTCGGCGGGAGCGGCGCGGGTGGCGGTGAGCGGCGTCGACACCGTGCCGGACGGGCTCGCCTTCGCCCCGGACGGGACACTATACATATCGTGTTATGAACCAAGCCGGATCTATCGTGTCCGGCCCGGTGGCGCGCTCGAGACGCTGATCGAGGACCCGGCGGCGACGGTGATGGCGCACCCGACGAACATCGCGCTCAAGGGCAACACGCTCTACACGGCCAATCTCGGCCGCTGGCACATCACGGCGATCGACCTGGGGGCGGCGTAACGGGGCGTTCGCGGCAGACGGCCGGGAACTCCGGGGGGCCGCGACGAGAGATGGCGCGGACCTGATTGCGTGGATTTGGACCGCCGTTCGGTGTAGTATCGAACAATGGGTGAAGCGGAGCTTTCAGCGGATGTCAGGCATGTCATCGAGGACATGGCGCGCCGCTACCTGTGGTGGGAGTCGATCGCTGCCGATGGACATTCGAGTGATCGGATGCTCGCGCAGATCATGCGTTTCGGTACCTATGACGACATCCGAAAGATGGAATCGATCGTGCGACCGGATGTCCTCGGCCGGGTGATGCGGACGTCCGCCCCGGGATGGTTCGACGATCGCTCGTGGAGCTTCTGGCGCGGTCGACTGCACGTTTCGGGGGAGGCCGACATTCCCGAGCGGCGGCCGCGTCGGACCTTTGCCCATGCCGGCATGCTTTGACCCGAAGTTCGGGGTCCTCCCCCCCGCGCAGCTGGAGACTTGGGAAGCGCTGAGACCCGCCGCACGGCTGGGCTTTGCTCTCTACGACGGCACTGCGATCGCGCTGCACCTGGGGCATCGGCAGTCGGTGGACTTCGATTTCTTCAGCGCAGGTCCCTTGGACAAACAGGCCATCAGGGCGGCCATGCCGTTCATCGCCGACGCTACGCCGATCCAGGACGAGCCCGAGACGCTCGTGGTCTCGGCGAGCGTGCCTTCCGGGGAAGTAAAGGTAGCGTTCTTCGGCAGCATCGGGTTCGGGCGGGTCAATCCCCCCCTGCAGTCGCGGGATGGCGCGATGCTCGTCGCCTCGCTGGACGACCTGATGACAACCAAGCTGAAGGCGATCCTCGATCGGGCGGAAGCGAAGGACTATCTCGACATCGCAGCCATGCTGTCAGCCGGCGCTGATCTGCCCAAGGCGCTCAGCGCTTTCAAGGCGATGTTCCGCGCCGAACCTCGCACGGCCCTGATGGCGCTCGGTTATTACGAGGATGGCGATCTGCCCTCGATTCCGAGACGCGTTCGGGAGGTACTGATCGGCGCGCGCGACCGTGTCAGGGACCTGCCGGAGGTCCGGCTAACTGCTGGATCACTGGTCGTCGAAATCGGTCCCTGCGAGGAAAGCGGCCGGACCGTCACCGGGTGACGCGAGGGAAGCCATCGAGGCGGTCAGCCGATCGGTCGCATGCCGGCGGCGAAGCGGCGGGCATTCTCGACATAGTGGGTGGCGGAGCGCTCGAGGCCGGCGATCTCGGCCTCGGTGAGGGGGCGCACGACCCGGGCGGGCATGCCGACGACGAGGCTGCCATCGGCAATGTCCTTGCCCTCGGTGACCAGCGCATTGGCGCCGACGAGGCAGTTGCGACCGATGCGGGCGCCGTTGAGGATGGTGGCCCCCATGCCGACGAGCGAATTGTCCCCGATGCTGCAGCCATGCAGGATGGCGCGGTGGCCGATGGTGCAGCCGGCGCCGATCGCCAGGGGAAAGCCCATGTCGGTGTGGAGCACGGAAAGCTCCTGGATATTGCTGCCCCGACCGATGGTGATCGGTTCGTTGTCGCCGCGCAGCACGGCGCCGAACCAGATGCCGACCTCCTCCCCGAGGATGACGTCGCCGACGAGAATGGCGGTGTCGGCAACAAAGCAGAAGCCGGCGGGCAGGCGCGGCGTGCGGTCATCGAGGGCAAAGACGGGCATGCGGTCACTCCTTGCCGCCGAGCGGATCACTGCCGGACACCGGCTGTCAATGCGGCCTGCGTCGGTGGGGGCGGTCAGCCGGCCCTTGCCGCGAGATAGGCGCGCCAGCCGCCGAAGCGGGTGATTTCCTCGGCCGTGTCCAGGGCATGCGCCTCGCACAGGAAGCCGGAGACGGCACTGCCGTCATCGAGGGCGATCTTGCCGATGCCGAGGGGCGCCGGAATGCGTGCCACGAAGCGGCCGAAGGCCTCGGCCGGCAGTTGCCAGACCTCGACCTCGACGCCGGGGCCGGCAAAGCCGGGATCGCGACGCAGGCCCGGCTTGGGTGGCGTGGTCCCGGGCAAGGCATAGAGCCGGTAGTCGGGCGCGGTGCGGGCCCGACGGAGAAGGCTGCCACCGGGGCCGGTCAGCTCGTGGTTGAGGGGCAGGCCCGAAAGGTGGGCTCCCACCACGACAATGGGCAGCAGGTCGGCTTGAGGGTCGGCCATGGTCGGCTCCAGGGCAGGAATGGGCGCATCTGTCGCCCCGGACGTCTCCCGCCACGCCTGAGCAGGGCAATTCACATGCCAGCGGCCAATGTGCAATGGCCTGAGCGGCTTGCCGCACAGTCTCGTCGCGCCGCCGCCGCCCGGTGCGGAAAATCCGGGCAGGCTGGCGTGGGAACGGGCAGGCGCCGCGGCGCTAGCGACCCATGAAGCGGCGGCGGGCGATCTGTTCTCCCAAGGTGAGCCAGCGCCGCGCCGGTTCGCCGTCGAGCGCCGCCATGGCGGCAAGAGCCTCGGCCTGCAGGTCCGACAGGCGCGCCACCGGCAGCGTCTGGTGGGCGTCGACCTCCTCGGCGATGTCGACGAAGCGGCGGGCGCGGGCCTCGCCGCCCAGAAGCGGCGCGAGATCGCCAACGATGAACTGCTCCCAGGTGAGGGCGGGATCCCAGGTGAAGCGGGCGAAGGCGAGATAGCTCAGTTCCACCGTGCCGAAATAGTCCGAGGGTTCGCCCCAGACGGTGAGGCCGTCCATGCCGAGCTCGGCGCCACGCGTTGCCATGTCGGCAAAGGTGCGGGCGTTGAGGGCGTAGCGCTCGGTGCGCTCGTCGCCGTTCCACTGGCAGGCAAACTGGCAGCGCAGCACATTGGGCTGGGTGGGGAGGGAAGCGACATAGTCGCGGCGCAACTCGGTCCGCAGGCGCTTCCAGAAGCTCTTGTTGGCGGTGTGCTGGTAGATACCGCCACGCGGCAGGTTCTTCTGCGCCTCGACGGCGACCGGATCGAGCAGGTTGTCCCACTGCATCTCGCAATAGATCCAGAGGTCGGGGCGCTTCGCCTTGGCCGCCCGATAGAGGCGCGGGAAGTTGGTCGCCATGTCGGTATGGGACCAGCTGTCGCCGTGCGCATCCTTGCGGCGGGCCGCCTCGGCGTCGTTCCGGCGGCGGGCGACGCATTTCTCGCAGCCGCAGACGCCGTAGTCGCCGCTCTCGATATTGATGCCGCCGATCTCGAAGGTTTCGGCGAGCCAGCTCACCGCCTCCTCCATCCAGTCCATGGTCTCGGGGGCGCTGGGGCAGGCGGTGACGGTGAAGTCGGAATGCGGGAAGTTGAGCGGGAAGGCGAGGTCGGCGAGCTGGAAGCCGATGTCCTTTTCCATCCTGGCGGCATGCTGCGGGTTGGCGTCGAGCCAGGTCTTGAGGTTGTAGCGATGCTTGCCCTCCCAGTAGACGCCGCCATAGGCGCCGATGGCAATGCCGGGGCAGATGCGCACGCCGCGCTCGTTGGCGTAGCGGCAGAGTTCCTGGGCCGCCTCGATGCCGCCGTGCGTGTCGCGCAGGAAGCCGTAGATGACAATCGCGGCGATGCGGTTCCTCGAGCAGAAATCGACGAGGCGCCGATAGTCGGCCAGAAAGCCCGAGGGTGGCTTCTGGAACGGATTGAAGACACCGATCTCCTGCTGGCCGATCTGGGAGAGCTCCCAGTTGGTCGAATGATCCCAGGTCCAGAAGGTGCGGTAGGCAAGGCCCGGCCGGCCGGTGACCGGGGTCGCGAAGGCGGCCGGGTCGAGGCCGGTGGCGCTGCGCGTGATCGCTTCCTCGGCGCCGTAGATGACGCCGGAGAAGGGGCCGCCGGCGATCTCGATGGCGGCGCCGCTGGCGGCGATGCGGTACTCGCCCTCGGCCAGCGCCGGATCGAGGCGAAGGGTGATGGCGACGTCGCCGCCCACCTCGACAAAGCTCGCGCCGGGCAGCGACTCGCGCAGCCGGCGGGCGGCATGGCGATGGGTTTCGGCCCCGGAAATGGAAATGGTCGGCATGGTTCCCTCGTGTCGCGGAGCCGGTTTGCTCTCTCTTCCTCAACGGCCTCCCGCCCGGTCACATCTGCACCCCCCACCCCTCTCCCCCGCCCGCAAGGGAGGAGACAAGGGGCGAGGGCTTGTGAATGCCAAAGCGGTGCCTCCCGCCAAGTGAAGCAGCGCGACGCGGCGCGGGCAACCCGACCGAAGGTCGCGCCGGTCAGGGGGCACGCAGGATGTCGATCCGGGTCGAATCCTCGCCGCGGCTGATGGCGAGGCCGAGGCGGAAGCTGTGGGCGACCCGTTCGGCACGATCGACAAACAGCGCGGCGGTCTCGGTGGAGCAGAGTTCGGTGACGGTTGCGCGGAACAGCCCGAGCCAGCGGGCGAAATGGGCGTCGGTCAGCTCACGCAGCGCCAGGTGCCTGGGCATCGGCCGGCCGGAATAGCGACCGGTGCCGAGCAGCATCGAGGACCAGAAGTCGGCAATGGTGGCGAGATGCTCGGGCCAGTCGGGGCCGGCGATGACGCGGTTGAACACCGGGCCGATGACATCGTCGGCGCGGGCGCGGGCATAGAACAGGTCGACCACCGCGCGCACCAGGGCCTCGTCGAGATCGGCGGGGATCAGGCGGCCGGTGGGGTGCAGGCGGGTGCCGGTGGGGGAGGTCATGAGAGGCCACGTTTCTGGCGCGACGCGCCGGAGCTTTGTCCCTTCTCCCCCCGAGCGAGAAGGTGCCCGAAGGGCGAAAGAGGGACACACTTCACCACCGCGCACCCCTCATCCGGCGCTTCGCGCCACCTTCTCCCGCAAGGGGAGAAGGTGAACCGGAGAGCCATTGGGCACTTGCCGTCAGCCCGCCTTGGCGAGGGCCTGCTCGACGTCGGCGATGATGTCGTCGATGTGCTCGATGCCGACCGAGATGCGGACCATGTCCTCGGAGACGCCGGCCCTCTTCAGCTCCTCGGGGCCGAGCTGGCGATGCGTGGTCGAGGCCGGGTGGCAGGCCAGCGACTTGGCATCGCCGATATTGACCAGCCGGAAGATCATCTGCAGCGCGTCGATGAACTGGCCACCGGCGGCGGCACCGCCCTTGATGCCGAAGCTGATGATGCCGGAGGCCTTGCCCCTGGCGATCTTCTTGGCCGTGGCGTTGTACTTGCTGTCGGGCAGCCCGGCATAGTTCACCCAAGTGACCTTGGGGTGCCGGGCGAGCCAGGCGGCGAGCTTTTCGGCGTTCTCGCAGTGGCGCTCCATCCTGAGGCCCAGGGTCTCGAGGCCCATGAGGAAGAGGAAGGCATTGTGCGGGGAGAGCGCCGCGCCGGTATTCCTGAGCGGCACGACGCGGGCGCGGCCGATGAAGGCGGCCGGCCCCAGCGCCTCGGTATAGACGACGCCGTGGTAGGAGGGATCGGGCTCGTTGAGCAGCGGGAAGCGCTCCTTGTTGGCCTTCCAGTCGAACTTGCCGCTATCGATGATGATGCCGCCGATCGAGTTGCCGTGGCCGCCGATATACTTGGTGAGGGCGTGCACGACGATGTCGGCGCCGAAATCGATCGGGCGGCAGAGGTAGGGGGTCGCCACGGTGTTGTCGACGATCAGCGGCACGCCGTGCTTGTGGGCGATCCTGGCGAGGCGCTCGATGTCGACGACATTGCCGGCCGGATTGCCGATCGACTCGCAGAACACGGCCTTGGTGTTCCTGTCGATGAGCTTCTCGAGCCCGTCGAAATCGCCCTGATCGGCGAGGCGGACCTCGATGCCCTGGCGCGGGAAGGTGTGGACGAACAGGTTGTAGGTGCCGCCATAGAGCTGGCTGACCGAGACGATGTTGTCGCCGGCCGAGGCGATGGTCTGGATGGCGTAGGTGATCGCCGCCATGCCCGAGGCGAGCGCGAGGCCGGCGATGCCGCCCTCCATCTCGGCGACGCGGGCTTCGAGCACCGCGGTCGTGGGGTTCATGATGCGGGTGTAGATGTTGCCGGGGACCGCGAGATTGAACAGGTCCGCGCCGTGCTGGGTGTTGTCGAAGGTGTAGGAGGTCGTCTGGTAGATGGGGACGGCCGCCGCCTTGGTGGTTGCCTCCGGGGTATAGCCGTGATGGAGCGCGATGGTTTCGAGCTTCATGTTGTTGTTCCTTTCAAGCAGCGCCGGACTCTCCCAGCCGGGCGAGCTGCAATGGCTAGCACGCCGGCACCTGTTCCGGATGGGGCAGAGGTAAACCCGCTTTTCGCCGCGGCGGCTAGTGTTGAAATGTCATTTCGGGCCGCCTCTGCTCGAAGTCGCGGCGTCGGGAGACGATCAGCGCAATCGCGATCAGCCACAGCAGCGTCGCACCGATCGCCGCCGCAGCGAGCCCGCTCGGTCCCTCGGCGCCGGCCGTCGGCGCGAGGATGGCGCTGGCGGTGACGCTGAAATGGTAGAGGACGGCGGCGAGCAGGCTGCCGCCGGTCCGCTTCCACAGCCAGGTCATGATGATCGAGTGGGCGGTGAGCACGTAGGGGCCGTTGACGAGGAAGGCGAGCCAGAACCAGTCGCCATAGCCCTTGAGGCCGACGAAATCGGCCGGCAGGTGCCAGACGCCCCAGATCAGCCCGATGACCAGGGCGGCGGGGAGCAGCCCGAGCCGCGCCGCCAGTCGCGGCAGCAGCAGGCCGCGCCAGCCGATTTCCTCCCCCAGCGCCGCCATCAGCGGCCAGAGGAGCGCCATCAGCAGCAAAGCCGGGTCGGCCCATTTGAGCGGGCCGACGAGGACGGACTGGAGCAGGGCCGACAGGAGCGCGACCGCCGGCACGAGCAGCAGCGCCATCGCATAGATCGATGGCGCGAAACGCCCGTCCCGCAGCGGCTGCAACAAGGTGGCGAGACCGCGGCGGCCGGCCTGCCGATAGGTCACGGCGAGCGCTGCGAGCGAGGGTGCGAAGCCGCCGAGCAGGGCGGTGACGATGAAGGCGGGGCTGATCACCAGGCCGCCCGGCGGCATGGCGACGACCCAGTAGCCCCAGAGCAGCCAGGCCCAGCCGAAGGTGAGCAGCAGGAAGAGCGGCACGATCGGCCGCCGGGTCGCCGATGCGGGCGTCATTTCTGTCCTCCGTCGTACTGAAGCGACGTGATGTCGATCTCGATATAGGTGAGGTCGCCGCCGGGAAGCCGCCACACGGCGCTTCCCTTGACCGGCAGTTGCAGGCCCGCGAAGCTGCCGTAGGCAGCCATCGGTGTCTCCCAGGTCTCGATACTCCGCGTCCCGGTATTGTAGCGCCGGGCGCGGAAGTTGGTCAGGCGCCCCTGCGGATCGACGAAGAAGGTCGCGGTGGCCTCGAGGCCGCGGTCGGACAGGGTGGCGACGAAGGAGTCGGGCCCGTCCGCCTCGATGCGCACGGCAGGACCGAGCAGCGCCGCGGGAAACCAGACCATCTCGTTGAGATAGCGCATCAGACCGGCTTCGCGCAGCTCCTCGCCGCGCTCGTCGGCCATCGGAAACAGCGCCAGGAGCTTGATGAGGATGGAGCCCTCCCCCTCCAGATAGGCGTCTCGGCCGAGGGCGATGGGGAGCGCCGCCTTCGGCAGCCAGGTGCGCCAGAGGAAGGCGGGCGGGCTGACGGAATAGACCTCCTCGGCCTCGAGGGCCATCCAGTCGGCCTCGCTGCTGGCGCGGATGCGGCCCGACTGGGTGAGCCGGACGGTCCGCGGGATCGCTCGGCCGATGACTCCGGCATGAGTGAAATAGCGCCGGGCCGGCTCGGGGAGACCGGCCAGCATGACGGCAGTGACGACCGGTCCGGGGGCAGTGTCGGCCGCCGCCAGCAGCCGGTCGATGTCGCTGGTGATCTCGGCCGAAAGCCGCAGGTAGGCGCCGACGAGCACCACTGCCCCGGCGACAACCAGGACGGCAAGGATGGTCAGGAGCAGCTTGAACATCGCGACGCCTCCAGCGCCGCGCACAATGGCCGCCACGATCGCCGCACGCGTTGATCTCCGTCAAGGCCGCGGCACGACCCCCTGTCGATGATCCGGGCGCATCGCCGCTTCGTAGAGTGACGGTGAAATCATGGTGTTGGGGGCAGTCATGGCGCGGACCGGAGCGGCGGCGTTGCGGTCGAAGCGGTCGAGGTTCTGGCCGGTCGTGCTTGTCCTCGCGGTCCTCGCGACCGGGGCGTGGGCCGGATATACCCGCCCCTGGGAAGTGCGGCCGAAGTCGGTCGCGGTGGAAGTGCTGGCAAGCGCGCCGGCCAGCCGGGTGCTGGCGGTCAACGGGCGCATCGTGCCGGGGAGGTCGATCGATGTCCGCCCGACGGTCGGCGGGCAGTTGCTGTCGCTGGGCAAGGAGGAGGGCGATCCGGTGGCGGCCGGGGACGTGCTCGCCACCATCGATGACGCCCAGCAGCAGGCGGCGGTGCAGCAGGCCAGCGCCGCGCTCGATGCGGCGCTGGCGCAGCGGGGCCAGGCACAGCTCGATTTCGACCGGGCCGAGAGCCTGGGGGACACCATTTCGCGCAAGGCGGCCGAGGATGCGCGCCTCGGGCTCGAAACGGCGACGCGGGACGCCGAACGGCTCGGGGCGGCGCGAGACCAGGCGCAGAGCCGGCTCAAGGAATACGTCATCACCGCGCCGTTCGCCGGCACCGTGCTGGCCCGCGGCGTCGACCCGGGGCAGGTGGTCGACAGCGCGAGCGTGATCTACCAGATCGCCGATCTGAGCCAGCTGCAGGTCGAGGCCACGGTGGACGAACTCTATGCCGCCGAAATCCGGCGTGGGCTGAAGGCCCGCCTGCAGCCCACTGGGTTCAACCGGACCATAGAGTCCGAGGTGACGTTCGTGTCGCCATCGGTCGACAGTTCAACGGGTGGACGCAAGCTGCGGATCCCGGTGCCGACGGCCGCCGACCTGTCGCTGCCGGTGGGGCTGACGGTCACCACCAACATCGTGGTCGAGGAGCTGGACGACGCCCTGACGGTGCCGCGGGCGGCGATTTCGGACCAGCGTGGCCGGCCGTTCGTCCGGGTCATCGTGGCAGGCAAGGCGGAACGTCGGGATGTCGAGTTCGTCGACTGGCCGGCGGGGCGGGTGATCGTCACCGGAGGCCTCGCGGCCGGCGACACCGTTATCCTCGATCCGACCCAGGTCGCCGACGGGGCCCTGGTGGTCGCCAGGGCACCCTGATGAGCTACGGCCTGAAGATCGCCTGGCGCTACCTGACCGCCAACCGGGCACAGACGGTGCTGTTGGTGCTGGGCGTCGCGGTCGGCGTGTTCGTGTTCGTGTTCATGAGCGCGCTGATCGGAGGCCTCGCGGTGTTCCTGATCGATCGCACCGTGGGCAGCGTCGCCCATATCAGCATCGCCCCCAGCGAGCGCAATCCCTACGGGCTCTACGGCGACGCCCCGTCCGTGCTCCTGGCGACGCAGGCCTCCAACGAGCAGCGGCCGCAGATCCGTGGCGCGGCGGCCTTCGTGCCGATGCTGCGGGCCATGCCGATGGTCACGGTGGTCGCCGAAGAGGTCACCGGCAACGGCTTCCTCGTCAAGGGCGAGGCGCTCGAACCGGTCAATGTCACCGGCATGGAACCCGACCAGATATCGGCCATCGCCAATATCGAGCGGGGGCTGGTGGCGGGGAGCACCGAGCTCAACCTGTCGACGATCCTCGTGGGCAAGGGGCTGGCCGAAGCCCTGGGGCTGGGGGTCGGCCAGACGGTGCGCATCCGCTCCGATCGCGGCAACGAGGCGAACATGACGGTGGGGGGCATCTTCGCCCTCGGCATAGCCAGCCTCGACGATCGCGCCGCCTATGTGTCGATCCGGGCAGCCAAGGTGCTGTTCGCTCTGCCCGAAGGCATTTCGCGCATCGAGATCAAGCTCAAGGACCTGCAGCAGGCGCCGCAAGTCGCCCGGCAGATCGCGGCGGGAACCGGGCTCGATGCAACGCCATGGACGGAGACCAACCAGCAATTGCTCGACGGGCTGTCGGCGCAGCGGCGCTCGGGCGACCTGATCAAGGGCTTTGCGCTCGTCACCATCGTGATCGGCGTGGCAAGCGCGCTGCTGCTCTCGACCTACCGGCGACGTTCGGAGATCGGCATCATGCGCGCGATGGGCGCCTCGCGCAGCTTCGTGGTGCTGGTGTTCGTCGCGCAGGGGGCACTGATCGGGCTCCTCGGCGGGCTGATCGGGGCCGGTCTCGGCTACCTGGCGCTTTCGCCCTTCCCGCTTCCCGAGCTGGCCCCCTCCGGCGGGTTTCCGATCGATATCCGGCAGGGCGCGTACGACTCGGCGATCCTGCTGACCACGATCGGAGCGATCCTCGCCTCGATCTGGCCGGCGCGCAGCGCGGCCAGGGTCGACCCCGTCACGGTGATCGGGCAATGAGCGCGCCATTGATCGAGGTGCAGCAGCTGGTCAAGCGCTTCGAGGAGGGCGAGGCGGCGGTCACCGTGCTCAAGGGGCTCGACCTGTCGATCGGGACGCACGAACTGGTGGCCCTGCTCGGCCCGTCGGGCTCGGGCAAATCGACGCTGCTGACCATCCTCGGCACGCTGATGCAGCCGAGCAGCGGCAGCTACCGCATGCTGGGGCTGGAACTGGCCGGAGCCAACGACCGCGCCCTCACCGAGTTCCGCAACAGCCATATCGGCTTCGTGTTCCAGTTCCATCACCTGCTGCCGGATTTCACCGCGCTCGAGAACGTGGTGTTTCCGGCGGCTGCCCGGCGCGGCCGCGAGGCGGCGGCGGATCGGCGGCGGGGGGCGGAACTGCTCGAGCGGGTCGGGCTGGCCGATCGCATCCACTTTCCGGCAACCAAGCTCTCGGGCGGGCAGAAGCAGCGCGTTGCCATCGCCCGGGCGTTGATGAACCGGCCCGAGCTGGTGCTGGCGGACGAACCGACGGGCAATCTCGACCGCGAAAGCGCGTCCTACGTCATGGATCTCATCACCGAGATCAACCGCGAGGAGGCGACGAGCTTCCTGATCTCGACCCATGACGAGCACATCGCGGCCCGCTGCAAGCGGCAGATCCGCATGGTGGACGGACTGGTCGAGTCCGGCTGAGGCAGGGGTCGCCGCTTCACCGCTTCACCTCGACCTCGGATTGGTGGCAACTAGGCAGGGGGGCGAAGCGAGTCGGAGGTTCCGTGGTCTCGACGTTTCGGCCGATGCGGATCGAGGGGACCGGGGTGGCGCTGCCGGAGACGGTGCGGCTCAGTTCGGAAATCGATCGCCAACTGGGCCTGCCGGACGGCTGGCTGTTTCGGCGCACGGGCGTGTTCAGCCGGCGTGTCGCGGACGACGAGGACCAGGTGGACCTCGCAGTGAGGGCAGCGGCCGCGGCGCTCGAGGATGCGGGGTGCGGAGCGAGCGAACTCGATCTGGTGCTGTTCGCGGCGGCCGTCCCCTACCAGACCATCCCGGCGACGGCTCCGCTGATCCAGCGGCGACTGGGTGTCGCCGAAGGGGCCGCGGCGGCCTTCGACATCAATTCGACCTGCCTCAGTTTCCTGTCGGCGGTCGACGTGCTGGCTTCGCTGCTCGGCAGTGGGCGCTACCGGCGCGGGCTGGTGGTGTCCGCCGAGATCGCCTCGCGGGCGCTGCCCTGGGAAACGGCGCCGGCAACCGCCGGACTGTTCGGGGATGGCGCCGCGGCGGCGGTGCTGTCGGCCGGCTCCGGCGGCGCCGGGGTGGTGGCGGCCGCAATGGAGACCTATCCGTCGGGCTATGAGGCCTGCCGGCTCGGGGCGGGCGGCACGCGCTACGATTTCGCCCACGATCCTGAGGACTTTGCGCGCAATGCCATGTTCGAGATGGAGGGAGAGGCGCTGTTCCGGCTGACGCTGCGGGTGTTTCCGGGGTTTCTCGACCGCCTGCTGGGACAGGCCGGCTGGCGCCGCGCCGATGTCGAGCTCGTGGTGCCGCACCAGGCGAGCCCCGGGGCACTGGCGCACCTGGCGCGCAAGTCCGGCTTCGGCCGAGCCGTGGTCATCGACATCATGCGCGAGCACGGCAACCAGATCGCCGCCTCGCTGCCCTCGGCGCTGCACGCGGCGCGGCAGTCCGGCCGCATGCCGCCCGGAACGCGGGTGCTGATGCTGGGGACCAGCGCCGGGGTGTCGCTCGGCGGACTGGCGCTGGTGAGCTGATGCGGGTGGTGGTGAGCGGAGCGACGGGCTTCCTCGGCGGACATCTCGCCCGCCGGCTGCTCGCCGAGGGTCACGAGGTGATCGGCCTCGGGCGCGATGCGGCAGCGGGGCAGCGGCTCGTTGCCGACGGCGTGCGCTTTCAGCCGATCGACCTCGCGCTGTCCGACGCCCTGCCCGGCGAGGCGGCCGAGGGCTTCGTCCACGCCGCGGCGCTCTCCTCGAACTGGGGGTCGCGCGAGGCGTTCCATGCGGCCAACGTCACCGGTACGGCGCATGCGCTGGCGCTGGCCCGCCGGCTCGGCGTGCGCCGCTTCGTGCATATCTCCTCGCCCAGCGTCGGCTTCCGCTTCGCCGACCAGCTGGGGGTGACCGAGGAGGTTCCGCTGCCGCGTCCGGTCAACGCCTATGCCCGGAGCAAGGCCCAGGCGGAGAGCCTGGTGCTCTCGGCCGGCGACCTGTCGCCGGTGGTGCTCAGGCCGCGGGGCCTGTTCGGACCGGGCGACCGGGCGCTGCTGCCGCGCCTGGTGCGGGCGGCACGCAGCGGACCGCTGCCGCTGCTCAGGGGGGGCGAGGCCGTCACCGACCTTACCCACGCCGAGGACGGCGTCAGTGCCATTGCTGCCGCCCTCCTTGCCGGGCCGCAGGTCGCAGGCCGCGTCTACAACATCTCCGGCGGCGAGCCGCTGCCGGTGCGGCGGATCGCGGAACTGGCGGCGGCACGCGCCGGGGTATCGGTCAGGTGGCGCGCGGTGCCGGTCGGGCTGGCGCTGCTGGCCGCGCGGGCGCTGGAAACGCGGGCGCTGCTGACGCCGGGCCGGCCGGAGCCGGTGGTCACGGCCTATTCGGTCGGCGTCATGGCCTACAGCCAGACCCTTGACATCTCGCGGGCGGCACGGGAGCTGGGCTGGCGGCCGCGGATCGGCGTCGCGGCGGGGATCGCGGCATCATGAGCTGGCCGGAGTTCCACAACAGCGCGGTGATCCGTGCGCCCGAGCGGCTGGTGCTGAGGCGGGGTCGCTGGCAGCGCATCGCCATCGGGGTGCGCTACGGCCTGATGCTCGACCCGGCCGGCCGGCCGGTGCTTATCGATACCGGCTATGGGCCGCGGGCGACCGAAATGCCGGGGCGGAGCGCGATGCTCAGGTTCTACGGCAGGGTGCTGGGGCCGCAACTGGTGCGGGAGGAGCTGCCGCTGGCGGTACTGGCGCGGCACGGCTACGGCGCCGGGGACGTGGCGCAGATCGTGCTGACGCATTTCCATCCCGATCACGTGGCGGCCCTGCGGGATTTCCCCGCGGCCCGGATCCTCGCGAGCGGCGCGGCCTGGCGGCGGATCGCGGCGATGCGCCGGCACCAGCAGTTGCGGCACGCGGTGTTCGCCGAACTGCTGCCGCCCGACCTCGCGGCCCGGCTCGATCCGCTCGAGGAGCGGCCCGAGGTTGCGGCGCCGCTCGGCCTCGGGACCGGGCGCGATGTCTTCGGTGACGGCAATTGCATCGCGATCGAGCTGCCCGGGCATGCGCTGGGGCATTTCGGCCTCGTCTGGCCGAAGCGCGAGCGGCCGCTCCTTTACGCGGTCGACACGCAGTGGCTGAGCGCGGCGGTGCTCGAGGAGCGGCTGCCGCGCGGGGCGGCCCGGCTCGTCTATGCCGATGAGGACCGCATGCGGGAGAGCGCGGCGAGGGTGCGGCGGTTCGCCGAAGCGGGCGGCGAGGTGCTGTTCTGCCACGAGCGGGTGCAGGCGTGAGCGCGCTTGCCGACCGGCTGGCGCCGTGGCGGTTTGTCGCCGCCTACCTGCGGACCCGGTGGCTGGCGCGGCGGCTGCGGACGCGGGACGACGTCATGGCCTGGCAAGCCGGCCGACTTGCGTCCTGGCAGCGGCGGGTGCTGGCGCGGGTGCCATTCTACCGCGAGCGGGCGGAGGGCCCGTTCGATGCCCTGCCGGTGACCGACAAGGCGATGGTGATGGCCGACTTCGCCGCCTTCAATCGTGCCGGGGTGACGGCGGAGGCCGGCTGGGCGGCCTTCTCCGGCTCGGGACGGGTGGGGCGGCACATCGTTGGCGCCAGCACCGGCACGAGCGGCAATCGCGGGTTGTTCGTGATCTCGGAGGCGGAGCGCTGGGAGTGGCTGGGGGTGATCGTCGCCAAGACGCTCGGCCGGCTGACGAGGGCGCGGGTGGCGCTGATCCTGCCGCTCAATACCCGGCTCTACGATGCGGCAGGGCGGAGCGGCTTCATCACGCTGCGTTTCTTCGATCTCAACCGGGGCCTCGACGCCATCGCCGGCGAGGTCGCCGATTTCGCCCCGGACAGCGTGATCGCACCGCCCAAAGTGCTGCGACACCTGGTCGAGACGGGCGTTGCGATCCGCCCCAGGCGGGTGTTCTCGGGGGCCGAAGTACTCGATCCGCTCGACCGGGAGGTGATCGAGCGGGGCTTCGGCGTGACGGTGCGCGAAATCTACATGGCGACCGAGGGCCTCTTCGGCGTCGCCTGTGCGCACGGCACGCTGCACCTGTGCGAGGATGCGGTGAAGTTCGAGTTCGAACCGGTGGCCGGGAGCGAACTGGTGGTGCCGCTCGTCACCGATTTCACGCGCACCACGCAGGCCATGGCGCGTTATCGCATGAACGACCTGCTGCGGCTCTCCTCCGAGCCTTGCGCCTGCGGATCGCCGCTGCAGGCCGTTGCGGCCATCGAGGGGCGGCGGGACGACATGCTGATCCTCGCGGGGACCACCGGGGAGGTCGTGGTGACGCCGGATGTGCTGCGCAATGCCATTGTCGATGCGGATCGGCGCATCGGCGATTTCCGGCTGGTGCAGACGGGACCGGGGGAACTCGAGTTGACTCTGCTCGAGGCCGTGCCGGTCGCGGCGGCGGAAGCGGCGCAGCAGGCGCTCACCCGTCTCTTCGGGCGGCTGGGCGCGCCGGTGGCGCTGCGGCTGGCACGGGTTGCGGCGTTTGCGGTCACCGCGCGCAAGCTGCGCCGGGTGGAACGACGGGTGCGGGACTGATGGCGACGGTGCTGCTCACCGGGGCAAGGGCGCCGGTGGCGCTGCATCTGGCACGGCTGTTCGACGCGGCCGGGCATGCGGTGGTGCTGGCCGATTCGACCCGCCATCCGGTCGCTGCGGCGACACGGATGAAGCGGGCCTACCGGCGCCTGCCGGCGCCGCGGCGCAACCTCGCCGCCTATGCCGAGGCGGTCGCGGGCCTGGTGGCCGCCGAAGGCGTCGACCTCGTGGTGCCGACCTGCGAGGAGGTGTTCTTCCTGGCGGCGGCGCGGGATCTCCGGGGCCACGCCATCCCGCTGTTTGCGCCGGATTTCGCCACCCTCGCTGCGGCGCATCACAAGGGACGCTTTGCGGCGGAGGCCGCGGACATGGCAGGGGGACCGCCGGAGACCGAGACCGTCACCTCGGCGGCCGCGCTGCGGGCGCTGGGTTATCAGCGCGAGCGGGTGCTGAAGCCCGCCTGGTCGCGCTTTGCCTCGCGCGTGCTGGTGCGGCCGACGCCCGAGGAGGCCGCGGCGGTGGTGCCGCTGCCGAGCGATCCGTGGGTGGTGCAGCGCTATCTGCCGGGCGAGGAAATCTGCGGCTATGGCGTGGCGGTGGGCGGGTTGCTGCTTGCCTTCTCGGCCTATCGGCCACGCTACCGGGCCGGGACCGGCGCCGGCATAGCCTTCGAGCCGGTGGCGGACAGCGCGGCACAGCGCTTTGCCGCCGAATATGCGCGCCGGACCGGCTGGACCGGCCAGGTCTCGTTCGACTTTCGCCGCGACGCGGCAGGGGCGCTGCATGCGATCGAGTGCAATCCGCGGGCGGTGAGCGGGGTGCACTTCTTCCGCCCCGAAGACGGACTGGTCGCGGCGATGCTCGCCGGCCGCCCGGCGGTGCCGACCGAGCGGCGGACGCTCGCGGCGCCGCTCGCCATGCTGAGCTATGGCGCGGCGGAGGCGCTGCGCCGCCGCGCCGTGCGTGCGTGGTGGCGGGAGCTGCGCGGCATGGCCGACCTCTTCGCCTTCCCGGGTGACCGGGGGTTCGTCGTGCCACAGGTGCTGGCGCTCGCCGAGATCGCCGGCATTGCCCTGAGGTCGGGCAAGAGCTTGCAGCAGGCGGCGACCGACGACATCGAGTGGAACGGCGAGCCGCTGGCATAGCCAGCCCTCAGAGCGAGATGAGATGGCGGGCCGGCGTGTCGGCGACGCTCGGCCGGCGACCGGCGAGGATGGCGTCGATATGCGGGCGCATGATGTCGAGCGGGCCGGACATCTGCCGGATGTCGGCAAACTGCTGCCGGCGACGATGGGCCGCCGAGAGAATGCGCTGGTCCTGATCGACGGCGAGGCGGAAGAGGGGGAAGAACAGCGCCGCCTTGAGATAACCGAGACCGAGGCGGCTCGGCCCGGACAGCACGGCGACGCCGCGGACCGTGTCGGGCTCGGCCTGGCGCAGGTGAAAGGTGGTGACGAGGTGCGGGCCGCGCGGGCCGCGGAACTCGAGCTCGACGATGCCCGGCGCGATGAAGCGGCCGATACTGTCGGCCCGCTCGCCCTCGAGCAGGCGGCTGACCAGTCCCTCCTGCCGCGGTTCCCCGACATAGCGGGCCTCGACCCAGCCATCGCCGCCGGTCACGCTCACTTCGACGGTGTGCCGACGGGGGCTGAGGCCGCGCAGCACGCCTTTGTGGGTGAAGTGGGTATGGGTGGCATCGAGGATGTTCTCGGCCACCTCTGCAAGGGTGGAGGTGACGCGGTTCTCGAGCCTGAGCGCGGCCGTGCCGGGACCCGAGAGGGCCCCGACATAGGGGGTCCCGGGATCCTTGGCGGTGGTGACGAAGAGGAGGCCGTCGCGTTCGAGCACCTGGTGGGAGGGCACGAAGGCGCGCGGCAGTTCGCCGATGAGGCCAGGCATGGCGCGGCAGCGGCCATTGCCGTCGAAGCGCCAGCCGTGATAGGGGCACTCGATATCGCCGTCGACCACGCGACCGCCGGACAGCGGCGCCGAGCGGTGCGGGCACCTGTCGGTCAGCGCCCGCACTCCGGCGGGGGTGCGGAAGAGCACCATCGGCAGGCCGTCGAGAGTGACCGGCAGCGGCCGTCGCCCGAGCGCCGAGGCGCGTCCGACGGCGATCCACTTCGAAACCATGCGGGCACTCACAGCGCGAATCTCCTGAGCACGGGAATGCCGACGGATTCGAGAATGCCGCGGATCGCCGCGATGGCAAGCCGGCGTCGGAACGGCAGGTGGGCAGCGTAGACGGCGGTGAACTCGAGGGCGGCGACGGCGCCGCGGTTGCGCTTGAAGCCGGCGGCGCCGGCACTCATGTTGAACAGCCGGCGCCGCTCCCGCGCCCGCGCGAGGCCGATGGCCATCAGCCGCCGGTAGAGCCCGACGGCGACGGGGAGGGCGGTGTCGTAGCCAACGATCGGGGCCGTCATCACCTCGCCTTGCTCGAACAAGCCGATGACGGCATCCAGCTGGCCCGCGGCATTGCGCAGGCCATGAAACGCGATCAGCCCCTGCTCGTGCACGCCGCCGATGAAACGGGCGGTGTAGGCGGGGTTGAGCGGCGTGTAGCGGTCGAGGTAGAGCCGCGCATAGAGGTCCGAGATTCGCCGGTAGTCCGCCGTGCCGATCTCCTCGGGGGCGATGGCGCGGTAGTCGGGAGCAGCGAGCAGGGCGCGGTCACGCTTCTCGTCGCGGTGCAGCGGCGGCGGCGCACCGCGGCAATCGAAGAGGTAGACCTGCCGGGCCGGGAGCAACTGGTAGCCCGCCGCACGAAAGGTGGCGAGCACCGGCGCATCGCTCACGGCGTTGAGCGAGCGCCAGACCACGGCGTGGTCGGGGAAGCGGGCGGTGAGGCCGGCGGTGATGCGGGAGAGCTCTGCTTCCTCCAGCACCGGCAGCGGATTGGTGGCCAGCAGCCAGTTGTTGGGCTGCACCTGCCGGTCGAGGCCGCTCGAGGTCAGCAGCGGTCGCGCCATGCCGAGCAGGGCGTGGAGCGCGACACGGAGCCCCGGCCGGGCGGAGAAGTGGCGCAGCTCGGCCTGCGCATAGTCGAGATAAGCCACCGACGGGCAGCAGAGATAGCAGGTGGGCTCCCGGCCGTGATTGCAGCTGAGCGGCAGCGGACCGGCCGCGGTGTCGACGAGCGTCAGCTCGGTCTTGAGGTTGGCGATCAGGCTGCCGTCGGCAAGGCCGGTGGCGAGACCGGCCAGCGCCGCGGCGGGCGGGGCAGGCGCGCCGTCCCCGGCAGCCATGGATCAGTTCTCGCGCAGGTACCGGGCCGGCCGCATGGAGAGGGCCCGCCAGGTGGTCGCCGCACCGGTCGCAACGGTCAGCACGATGGCCCCCAGGATCACCGAGCCGATCAGCCCGGGATCGACGGAAAAGCCCACTTCCAGCGCGTTGCGGGTGATCAGCCAGGCCCCGACCATGCCGACGCCGGTCGCGATGGCCGCGGCGAAGGCGCCGAGCAGGCTGTACTCGATGGCGAAGACCGCGACGACGTTGGGCCGGGTGGCACCGAGCACCTTGTAGACCACGGCATCGGCCTCGCGCTGCTTGCGACCGGCCGCCATGGTGCCGGCCAGCACCAGGATACCGTTCAGCACGGCAAGCCCGCCGACGATGTTCACTGCCGTGCCGAGCTGGGCGAGGATATCGACTGCCTGGTTGAGGGCGTCGCCGATCGGGATCAGGTTGATCTCCGGGAACTGCCGGACCAGCAGGCGTTCGAGGGTCTTCTCGTCGCCCTCGCGCGCCTTGATGGTGCCGAGGAAATCGGTGGCGAAGTCCTCGACGGCACCGGGCGAGAAGGTCACCATGAAGTTGATGCCGTTCTGCCACTGGTACTCGCGGAAATTGGCGATGGTCGCGACGAAAGGCTCGCCGAACAGGTCGAAGGTGATGGTATCGCCGACCTTGACCCCCAGCTCGTCCTTCATCGTGGTGCGCAGCGAGATCAGCGGCGGGCCGTCATAATCGGTAGGCCACCAGGCTCCGTCGACGACGGTGGTGCCGGCGGGCAGATCGCTGAGCCAGGTGAGCGGGATGTCGCCGCTCAACAGGAAGGCGGCCTCGCCCGGCGGGTTCCTGATGGCGCTCGCGGCAACGCCGTTGACCTCGGTGACGGCGCCGCGCAGCATCGGGCTCGATTTGAAGTCGACCATTTCGGGGACGGTGCCGACCATGCCGGCGAGAGTTGCCACCTCGTCCTCGAACAGGTCGGTCGCAACGAAAGTGGGCGCGTCGCGGCTGACGGCGCCGAGCAGCTGGCTGTGCAGGTTGGCATTGAGCAGCGCGATCACCAGCAGCATGGCGAGGCCGAGGCCGAGCGACATGATGACCACCGCGGCGGACGAACCCGGCCGGTGGATGTTGCGCAGCGCCTGGCGCAGGGCCGGGATCGGCAAAACCGGGGTGACGCGCAGAATCTGCTGCAGCAGCCAGCCGGCCCCGCGCAGGAGCAGGAACGCAACCACGGCCCCGACGCCGTAATAGGTGACGAGCATCGCATCGCGGGTGGTGAAAACGGCCAGCGCGACGATGCCGGCGATGGCGAGGAGCAGCGGCAGCAGGACCAGCGGCCGCAGCATCTGCGCCCAGGGCGCGTTCGGCATGGTCGAGCCCAGCGAGCGGAACAGCGTCGTGGGCTTGACCTTCTGGGCCCGGACCAGCGGCAGGTACGAGAAGGCTAAGCCGGCGAGGATGCCGAAGCCCGCGGCGGTGAGCAGCGGTATCGGCTCGACGATCGGCGGCAGGTTGACGCCGAGCGCCTGGCCCAGGATCGGCAGCGCCACCAGCGACGAGATTGCCCCGAGCGCCACGCCGATGAGGACCCCGATGCCGATCAGCACCGCGACCTGGGAGAGGAAATGCACCATGACCCGCGCGCCGGTGGCCCCCATGCTGCGCAGCGTGGCGATCGAACGCTGCCGTTCCCCGATATAGGCGGTGACGCCGTTGGAGACGCCGACGCCGCCGACCAGCAGCGAGGACAGACCGATGATCAGCAGGAAACGGGCGAACATGTCGTAGTGGCGGGCGAGATTGCCGGCGGCTTCACGCGGCGAGCGCACCTTCCAGTTCTCGTCATTGCCGAACTGCGCAGCGATGGCCGCGGCGGCCTGCTCGTAGTCCATCGTGTCGAGGACGATCTTGTAGCGGTGCTGGGTAAGCAGGCCCGGCATGGGCGGCCTGAGATCGCCCATCTTCGACAGCGCCTCGGTCGAGACCAGCGTGGTCAGCCCGAGGTGGAAGCCGCGGACCGCCCCGTCGGGAAGCGAGGCAAGGATGCCGCGAGCCTCGAGCGGGATGCCGCCGATCTCGAAGCGGTCGCCCAGTTCGATACCGAGCCGGTCGAGCATGACGATGTCGACGATGGCCCCGTAGGCGCCGTCCTGTTCTCCGAGCAGCACGCCGGGCCTGGCGCCGGCAGCGAGGTTGGAGGCGGAGACCTGGCCGAGCAGGGGGTAGTTGTCGGCGACGGCCAGCAGGTCGGCGAAGGCGGACTCCTCGCCGACCGCGGCGCGGGCGTTGGAATCGACGACATGGGTCACGGTTCCGAGGCTTTCGAGGAAGGCCAGTTCCGCCGGCGTTGCGTCGCGGTCGGGGCGCGCCGCCTCGAGGTCGCCGCCCATCAGCATGGTGGCGTCGCGCTCGACGGCGAGCTTGAGGCTGGCGCCCACCGAGCCGACCGCGGCGATGGCACCGGTGCCGAGCGCGAGGCAGGCGATCAGGATGCCGAAGCGCCTCAGGTCGCCGCGCAGGTCGGTCAGGCCGACCCGGATCCAGCCCAGAAGACGGCTCACGCGCCGGCCTTTGCGTCGGAAGCCAGCCGGCCGTGGTTCATGACCAGCTTGCGATCGGCCCGCTCGGCGAGGGAGCGGTCATGGGTGATGAGCAGCACTGCGGTGGACTGGCGACGGGCCATGTCGAACATCAGTTCGATGACGCGGGCGCCGGTATCCTGGTCGAGATTGCCGGTGGGCTCGTCGGCCAGCAGCAGGCGGGGGCTGTTGACCATGGCGCGGGCGAGGCCGACGCGCTGCTGCTCGCCGCCCGACAGAGCGCTCGGCAAATGGTCGAGGCGGTCGGCGAGCCCGACTTCGGAGAGGGCGGCGGCGGCGGCATCGCGGATCTGGCGGAAGCTCTGCCCGGTCTCGGCGATCTCGAGGGTCAGGCTGACATTCTCGAGCGCGGTCAGCGAGGGGATCAGGTGGAAGTTCTGGAACAGGATGCCGAGGTTCTTGCGCCGGAAGATGGCCAGCTGGTCCTCGTCGAGCCTCGAGATGTCCTGGCCGGCCACCACCACCGTGCCGCTGCTGGCACGCTCGAGGCCGCCCAGCACCATGAGCAGCGAGGTCTTGCCGCTGCCCGATGGCCCGACCGTCGCCACCACCTCGCCGGGGTTCACCGTGAGATTGATGTCCTTGAGGATGTGGAGCGGCACCTTGCCCGAGGTCAGGTGCAGGTTGGTGTCCTTGGTCTCGATCACGGGCGGCATCGGCATTCCTGATTGCGGCAACTCGCCGAAACCGGCGGCCTCTGGCGGAGCGGGCGCGACGTTCTCGCGCGTCAACTGTGCGAGCCTCATAGGGGCAAGTGCGGGGTTGGACAAGACAAGTTGTCGTTGGTGGTATACGTGCCGCCGGCCGTGGGGTTCCGACCCGATGTTTGACACCGATCAAAGGACATCACGGAAGGGGTCTTTAGGGAGTGTGGCTGGAGGTCGCGATGGGACTGAGGCTGCGGGTGGAAAATGGCAGGGACATGGCCGCCGGGCCGGGAGCGCCGGGATGAGCGATGCCGCCTTTCGGACATTGCAGCTCACCAAGACCTATGGCGAGGGCGAGACGGCGGTGCAGGCGCTGCGCGGCACCGACCTGGTGCTGCCCAAGGGCGAGTTCACCACGATCCTCGGCCATTCGGGATCGGGCAAGTCGACGCTGCTCAATATCCTCGGCGGCCTCGACCGCGCCAGTTCGGGACAGGCCTGGTTCGAAGAGCATGAACTGACCGCCCTCGGGGAGGCCGGGCTGACGCGCTACCGGCGCGATCATGTCGGCTTCGTCTTCCAGTTCTACAATCTCGTGCCCAGCCTGACGGCGGTCGAGAACGTGGCGCTGGTGACCGAGATCGCCAGCAATCCGATGCGGCCCGAGGAGGCTCTGGCCCGGGTGGGCCTGTCGGCCCGGGCGCAGCACTTTCCGGCACAGCTCTCGGGCGGCGAGCAGCAGCGCGTGGCGATCGCCCGCGCCATCGCCAAGCGCCCGCAGGTGCTGCTCTGCGACGAGCCGACCGGGGCGCTCGACAGCAAGACCGGCATCACGGTGCTCGAGGCCCTCAGCGAGGTGAACGCCGAGTTCGGCACGACCACGGTGGTGATCACTCACAATGCCGTGATCCAGAAGATCTCGAACCGGGTGCTGACCATGGCGGACGGCCGGATCGTCGGGGAAACGGTCAACGCCGAACGGCTGAGGCCCTCGGAGGTCTCCTGGTGAGGGCGCTCGACATCAAGCTCGGACGCGACCTGGTTCGCCTGTGGGCGCAGGGGCTGGCCATCGCGCTCGTCGCCGCCGCCGGGGTGATGACTCTGCTGCTCGGGGTGGGGACCCTGCGCTCGCTCGGGGAGACGCAGCAGGCCTACTACGAGCGCTATCGCTTTGCCGACGTGTTCGCCTCCGCCACCCGTATCCCGCCGAGGGCGATCGAAGCGATCGCGGCGATAGACGGGGTGGCGACGGTGGAGGGGCGGATCGAGCGCCAGGTCATTCTCGACATCGCCGGGATGGACGAACCGGCCAATGGGCTGGTGCTGTCGATTCCCGATATCGGACGCGCGCAACTCAACGACCTGCATCTGGTCGAAGGGCGGTTCCCCGAACTCGGCCATGACCACGAGGTGGTGATTTCGCAGCCGTTCGCCGAAGCGCAACGGCTGGGGCCGGGCGGACGCCTGACCGCCATCATGAACGGTGCCGCGCAACGGCTGACGGTGACCGGCATCGTGCTGTCGCCCGAGTATGTCTATTCGATCGGGCCGGGCGACATGATGCCCGACAACAGACGCTTCGGCGTCATCTGGATGCCGCGATCGGAACTGGCCGCCATCTACGGCATGCGCAGCGACGTCAACGCGCTGAGCCTCAGGCTGATGCGCGGGGCGGACGAGCGGCGCGTGATCGCGGCGATCGACGAGCGGCTCAAGCCCTATGGCGGTTCCGGTGCCTATGGCCGCAGCCAGCAGATCTCGCACCAGTTTCTCAGTTCCGAGCTGACCCAGCTGGAGGCGATGAGCTACGTGCTGCCGCCGATCTTCCTCGGCGTCGCGGCGTTTCTCGTCAACATGACACTGGGACGCCTCGTGCAGCTCGAGCGCGAGCAGATCGGACTGTTCAAGGCGCTCGGCTACGGCTCGGTCAGCATCGCCTGGCACTACGTCAAGCTGTCGCTGCTGATCGTGGCGATCGGGGTGGTGATCGGCTGGGGTATCGGCGCCTGGCTCGGCCGGCAGATGGCCGGGCTCTACGCCGAGTTCTACAAGTTCCCGTTCCTGCTGTTCGACGAGCGGCCGGATGTCTTCGCGATCTCGGCGCTGGCAGCGCTGGTCGCGGCGGGACTGGGCAGCGCGCAGGCCGTCGCCTCGACGGTGCGGCTGCCTCCCGCGGTGGCGATGGCCCCGCCAGTGCCGCCGGTCTACATGCGCTCGGTGCTCGATGCCATCGGCCTGATGCGCCTGTTGCCGATGGCCCTGACCATGGCACTGCGCAACATCATGCGTCGGCCGCTGCGATCCGCACTGACCACGCTGGGCATCGCGCTGGCCGGTGCGCTGCTCGTCGCCGGGCTCTTCGCCGAGGATTCGATCGACTTCATGATCGATGCCACTTTCTACAAGGCGGAGCGTCAGCAGGCGAGC
>NZ_JAYRYM010000004.1:0-52710 GCF_041917035.1 Devosia sp.
TCGACTCCGAGATCGAAGCGACGCGCCGCCGCGGCTACGCCCAGGACGACGAGGAGTTCTCGCCGGGCATCCGCTGCGCCGCCGTGCCAGTCTACGCCGCCCCGGGCGACATGATCGCCGCCATCGGCGTATCCGGGCCGACCGCCCGCATCAGTCTCGAGCGGCTTGCCGAACTCGGAGCCCTGGTCTCCGAGCGGGCCGCCGCCACTTCCAGTTGGAGCAAACCATGACGTTCGACACAGTCCGTGTAGGAATCATCGGCACGGGCCGGATTTCCGACCTGCACGCCATCGAGTATCTCGCCAATCCGAACGCCCGCATCGTGGCGCTGTGCGACAATGCCATCGCCAATGCCGAGGGGCGAGCCAAGGCCTGGGGCGTGAGCGATGCGCGGGTCACCGACGACTACCGCCGGGTCCTCGCCGACCCCGATGTCGACCTGGTCGAGATCCTGCTGCCCCATCACCTGCACCTCGAGGTGGCCCTGGCCGCCATCGCCGCCGGCAAGGCGGTGTCGCTGCAAAAGCCGATGACGCTCGATCTCGCCCAGGCCGACACGCTGGTCGCGGCCGCCGAGGCCTCGAGCAAGCCCTTCAAGGTGTTTGAGAACTTCATCTTCTACCCGCCGGTGATGAAGGCCAAGGCGCTGATCGCCGAAGGCGCCATCGGCGAACCGGTGACCATCCGCCTCAAATCCAACCCCGGCGCCAGCAAGACCGCCTGGAAGGTCCCGGCCAGCGCCGAGGCCTGGCGGCAGGACAAGGCGCAGGCCGGTGGCGGCCCGCTGGTGTTCGACGACGGCCACCACAAGTTTGCGCTCGCCTGGCACTTCATGGGCAATCCAGACACCGTGCACGCCTTCATCAGCCGCTCCGTGGCGCCCTCGGGCTTCGTCTTCGACGCCCCGGCCATGGTGTCGTTCCGCTTTCCAGGCAACAAGATGGGCAATCTCGAGATCGTCTACTCGCCCGAACTCGAGATCATCACCCGCCACTACGCCCAGGACGACCGGGTGGAGATCACCGGGACCAAGGGCGTCATCTGGATCAATTGCGGCCACGGCCGGATCGGCGACCCGCCGCCGGTGGCGCTCTACCGCGACGGCGCGGTGACCACCTTCCACAACCTCGATACCGGCTGGGAGGCCAGCTTCGTGCACTCCACCCGCGCCTATATCGAGGCCCTGCGCAACGGCACGCCGCCCAAGCTGACCGCCCGCGAGGGCCGCACCATCCTCCGCTTCGCGCTTGCCGCGGAGCAATCCGCCCGCGAGGGTCGCGCCATCGCCCTCGATCCGGCAGGCTGAACCATGACCGACGCTGCCACTCCCTCGCCGACCGCCCTGATGGACCGGCGGGCCGCCGCAATCGCCGCGGCCGGCGGCCTCGAGGCGGCCATCGCCAGCGGCCCGCTGGCGGAGCCGCTCGAGGTCAGCCTCAGCGAGGCCCTGGTGCTGGGCCTGATGCGTCAGGGCGTCCGCAAGTTCTTTGCCATCTTCGGGCACGGCTCGACCGCGCTCGCCGAAGTACTGCGCGTCTATGAGGCGCACGGACTGGTACGGGTCTGGCAGTTTCGCAACGAGATCGAGATGGCGCATGCCGGCACCGCGCTGCGCTGGACCTATGGCGAGACCTGCGCGGTGATCACCTCGATCGGGCCCGGCGCCCTGCAGGCCATGTCCGCCTCGCTGGCCGCCGCCTCGAACGGCATCGGCGTCTATCACATCTATGGCGACGAGACGACGCATGGCGAAGGCTACAACATGCAGCAGGTGCCCAAGCCGGCGCAGGGGCTGTACGGGCAGATCACCGCGCTGATGGGCCGCTCCTACACTCTGCACACGCCCGAGGCGCTGCGCGAGGCGTTGCGCCAGGGCGCAGCGACGGTGTTCCACCCGACGCGGGCCGGCCCGTTCTATCTGCTGACGCCGATCAACACCCAGCCAAGGATCATCACGCTGAACATCGCCGGGCTGCCCCGCGCGGCGACGCTGCCGGCGCAGGTGCCGGCCGATCATGCCCCATTCGCGGCAGCAGCCGATCTCATCGCGGCGTTCGGCAAGGTGGCGATCAAGGCTGGCGGCGGAGCGCGGCGCTTTCCGGAGCAGGTCCGTCGCCTGGCCGAACTCGCCGGCGCCGCCGTGCTGCTCAGCCCCGGTTCGACCGGCCTGTTGCCCGACAACCACCCGCAGAACCTCCACGTCGCGGGCTCGAAGGGCTCGATCAGCGGCAATTTCGGCATGGACGAGGCGGAACTGCTGATCGTCATCGGTTCGCGTGCCGTGTGCCAGGCGGACTGTTCCGGTATCGGCTATCCACGCGTCCGGCAGGTCATCAACATCAATGCCGACATCAACGACATCCAGCACTACAACAACACGCTGCCGCTGCTGGGCGATATCGGCGCCATCCTCGACCGGCTGAACGCCCTGCTGGCGGACCGCGACCTCGCCGCCGCTGCCGACAAGCAGGCCTGGCTGGCCGCCTGCCGCGCCGCCAAGGGGCGCTGGCGGAGCTTCAAAGAGGCGCGCTTCGCCGCCCGCCCGCTGCACGACCCGGCCTGGCAGCGGACGGTGCTGACCCAGCCGGTCGCCATCCGCACCGTCGCCGAGTTCGCCAAACGCATCGACGCGCTGAAATACTTCGACGCGGGCGACGTCCAGGCCAACGGCTTCCAGATCGTCGAGGACGATACCCCGACCGAAACCGTCACCGAGTCGGGTGCCTCCTACATGGGCTTTGCCGTGTCGGCCCTGCTGGCGGGTGCCGCCGCCGAGCGGCCGCGCTACGCCATCGCTTTCACCGGCGACGGCTCGTTCATGATGAACCCGCAGGTGCTGATCGACGGTGTCGCGCACGGCGCCAAGGGCATGATCGTGCTGTTCGACAACCGCCGGATGGCGGCGATCAGCGGCCTGCAACTGGCCCAGTACGGCATCGAGTACCGCACCAACGACAATGTCGTGGTCGACTACCGGCAGCTCGCGGCGGCCGTCTCGGGCGTCGCCGCGTTCTGGGGCGGCACCACCCGGGAGGAACTGGCCGGCGTGCTCGAACGGGCGCGGGCGCATGACGGGCTGAGCCTCGTGCACGTGCCGGTCTATCACGGCACCGATGTCGACGGCGGCATGGGCGCCTATGGACGCTGGAACGTCGGCAACTGGGTGGCCGATGTCGAGCGCGACTATGCCCTGACCGCGATCTGAGAACGGACGACCAACATGTACGAGACATACGGACTGCTGCGGCTCAACGGATGGCACGCCGCCTCGGACGGTGCGACCCGCACGGTGACCAGCCCGGTCACCGAGCAGCCGGTCGGGGCCGTGCCCGCCGCAACACCCGCCGATATCGACGCCACACTGGCGGCGGCGCGAACCGGCCTCGCCCAGTGGCGCGAGGTGCCGGCCTGGACCCGCGCCAGGATCCTGCGCCGGACCGCCGACCTGATGCGCGAGCGGGTCGACGACATCGCCCGGCTGATCAGCACCGAGACCGGCAAGCCGCTGGCCGAATCGCGCGGCGAGACCAACTCGGCGGCCGACCAGTTCGAGTGGTATGGCGAGGAAGCCAAGCGCATCTACGGCCGGATCATTCCGGGCCGGAACGGCGACGAGCGCCTCTCGGTCATCCACCAGCCGGTCGGCATCTGCCTGTCGCTGTCGGCCTGGAACTTCCCGGCCCTGCTCCCGGCGCGCAAGATCGCCGCGGCGCTGGCGGCCGGCTGCGCCATCATCGCGCGCCCCGCTTCGGAGGCGCCGGGCGCCACGCTGGCCATCGGCCAGGCGCTGATCGATGCCGGGGTTGCCCCAGGCGCGATCGGGATCCTGACCGGCGATGCCGGGCTGATCTCGGAGACGTTGATCGACTCGCCGAGCGTCCGCAAGGTCTCGCTCACCGGTTCGGTGCCCGTCGGCAAGCATCTGCTCGGGCTCGCGGCCAATGGGGTGAAGCGCGTCAGCATGGAACTTGGCGGCCACGCGCCGGTGATCGTCCACGCCGACGCCGATCCCGTCGCGGCGGCTCGGAAGGTGGCCGGCGCCAAGTACCGCAATACCGGGCAGGTGTGCATCTCGCCGTCGCGCTTCTACGTCCACCGCTCGATCCAGCCGCAGTTCGAGGCGGCCTTCGTGGAGGTGGCCAGGAGCCTCGTCGTCGGCGATGGCCTCAGGGACGGTGTGACGATGGGGCCGATGATCCGGCGCCGCGCCTTCGATTCGGCGCTGGCGCTGATCGAGGATGCCCGGACGAGGGGCGCGCGGCTGCTGACCGGCGGGAGGCGGCCGGCCGGCGCCAATACCGGCCATTTCCTGGAGCCGACGGTGCTGACCGACGTCCCGGACGACGCGAGCATCATGCATGAGGAGCCCTTCGCCCCGGTGGCGCCGATCGCGGGCTTCACCGACCTCGGCGAGGTACTTGAACGCGCCAACAGCACGCCGTTCGGCCTCGCCTCCTACGTCTTCACCAACAATGCCGAACTCGCCGCCCGCACCGCCGAAGGGCTCGAGGCGGGCATGGTCGGAGTCAACGAGACCCTTCTCGCGCTGGCCGAGGCGCCGTTCGGCGGCGTTAAGGAAAGCGGCTTCGGCCGGGAAGGCGGCTCGGAGGGCATCATGGACTATCTCGACACCAAGTATGTCCGGCACCGGCTGAGCATCGAGGGGGCGCGCTGATGGCCGACAGGAAGCCGCATGCCGGGCTGACCGGCGGCCTCACCAACTATGGCGATACCGACTTCGCCCGTTACCTGCGCCGCTCGTTCGCCAAGTCGATGGGCTATACGGACGCCGCGCTCGACAAGCCGATCGTCGGCATCTGCTACACCGAGAGCGGCTTCAACAACTGCCATCGCGATTTCCCGCAGATGTTGGAGGCGGTCAAGCGCGGGGTGCTCGCCTCGGGCGCCCTGCCGGTGGTGTTCCCGGTGATTTCGCTCGGCGAGGTCTTCCTCAGCCCCACCAGCATGAACTTCCGCAACCTGATGGCGATGGACGTCGAGGAGATGATCCGCGCCCAGCCCATGGACTCGGTGGTGCTGATGGGCGGCTGCGACAAGACCGTGCCGGCGCTGCTGATGGGCGCCGCCTCGGCCGGCAAGCCGGCCGTGATGCTGGTGTCCGGTCCGATGATGACCGGCCGGCATCGCGGCGAGCGGCTCGGCGCCTGCACCGACTGCCGGCGCTTCTGGGCTCGCTATCGGGGCGGCGATGTCGACGACGCCGAAATCAACCAGGTCGAGGGACGGCTCGCCGTCACCTCGGGCACCTGCGCGGTGATGGGGACGGCCAGCACCATGGCGCTGATCGCCGATACGCTCGGCATGATGGTGCCCAACAGTTCCGCCATCCCCTCCGTCCACGCCGACCGCCTGCGCGCCGCCGAGGAGACCGGGGCGCTGGCCGCGCGCCTTGTCGGCACCGACCGCACACCGGACACACTGATGACGCCGGCCGCGATCGAGAATGCCCTGCGGGTCCTGCTCGCCGTCTCGGGCTCGACCAATGCCATCGTCCATCTTGCCGCCATCGCCGGGCGGGTCGGCGTCGACATCGACCTCGATGCCTTCAACCGGCTGTCCGACGAGACCCCGGTGCTGGTGAACCTGAAGCCGGTGGGCGACGGCTACATGGAGGACTTCAACACCGCCGGCGGCCTCGACGCGGTGCTGCGCGGCATTGCCGACAAGCTGCACCTCGAGACCCGCGACGTCACCGGCCAAACCCTGCGGGAACGGCTGGCCAGGCCCCTGCCCGATCCGGTGGACACCCGCTTCATCCGCCCGCCCGACAATCCGGTCGAGCCGGTCGGCGGTCTGATCGCGCTGCACGGCAACCTGGCCCCAGGCGGCGCCATCCTGAAGCGGGCGGCGGCGACGCCCCGGCTGATGGAACACGAGGGTCGCGCCGTGGTCTTTGCCTCGCTCGAGGACCTCGCGGCCCGTATCGACGATCCCGACCTCGATGTGACGGCGGACGACGTGCTGGTGCTGCAGCATGCCGGACCGAAGAGCCCGGCAGGGATGCCCGAGGCCGGCTACCTGCCGATCCCCAGAAAACTCGCCCGCCAGGGCGTCAAGGACATGGTGCGCATCTCCGATGCCCGGATGAGCGGCACGGCGTTCGGCACCGTCGTCCTCCATATCACCCCGGAAGCGGCCGATGGCGGCCCCCTGGCACTGGTGCGGACCGGCGACCGCATCCGCCTCTCGGCGGCGCGGAAGCGGATCGACCTCCTGGTCCCGGAGGAGGAACTGGCCGCGCGCCGGGCGAACCTGCCGGTCGACGACACCGCCGGCCAGCGCGGCTACAAGTGGCTCTATGGGCGCCACGTCGGCAACGCCACCTCGGGCTGCGACTTCGACTTCCTGCGCCGCGACTGGACGGGCGAGCCGGTGCGCCGGGACGGACGCTGAGACCGGACCGGCTGCGGCCAGGGATCAGTCCCAGCGTTCGAGGTCGAAGGCGGCGAGGCTGTCGCAGACCTCGGCAGCGCCGCTGAAGTCGCCGCCCGCAGTGTAGGCGGCCGGGGTGACGATGGTGCGCAGCCCGGCGGCCAAGGCGGCCCTGAGCCCGTTCTCGGAGTCCTCGAAGGCCAGCGCCTCCTCCGGCGCGAGGCCGAGCCGCTCGAGCGCGACACGATAGGCGGCGGGGTGCGGCTTGAGCTCGGAGACGTCGCCCGCGGTGACGAGCACGTCGAAGGCGGGCATCGGCGAGGCGGCAAGCAGCGCATCGAGGTTGACGCGGCTGGTGGTGGTGGCGATGGCGAGGCGCAGCCCCCGCCGCCGCGCGCGTTCCAGCAGATCGATGACCCCCGGCCGCGGCACGGCGGCCCCGCGCCCCACCAGCTCGCCATAGAGCCGGTTCTTGGCCGCATGGAGGGCCGACGCCAGCGCATCGGGTATCGGCAGGCCCGCCTGCTCGAAATGCCCCACGATCCGGCGCTTGCCGCCGGTGACATCGAGCAGCCGCCGGTACCGCGCGGGATCCCAGCGCACGGCGAGCCCGGCCTCGGCGAAGGCGCCGTTGAACGCCTGTCGATGCAGTTCCTCGGTCTCGGCGAGGGTGCCGTCGAGGTCGAAGATCAGCGCGGCGAGCCTAACCAAGGCGCCACATGTCGATGGCGACGTCGAGTTCGCCGAGGCTGTCGATGATGATGTCGGGCGCAAGCTGCTCGAGCGGCACGCTGGAATAGCCGTTGCGCAGCGCCACCGCGAAGACGCCCGCCGCCCGCGCCGCCTCGATGTCGGCCGCGCTGTCGCCCACCATGATCGCCTCGCCCGGCTGGGCCCTGAGCCGGCTGAGGGTGAACTGCAGCATATCCGGCGCCGGCTTGGCGGCGAGGCCGCCGGGGCGCGCCTGGTCGCCCAGCACGACGCTGAAGCTCTCGGCGAGGCCGAAATGATCGAGGACGATATTGGCCGCCGACTGCAGCTTGTTGGTGACCAGCGCCAGCGGCACGTCGCGCTGCCTGAGGCCGGCGAGCGCCTCGCGCGCGTGCGGCATCAGCGTGGTGCGGCCGGTGAGATGGCGCGGATAGATCTCGCGCATCCGCCCGATCTGCCGCTCGTGCTCGGTGGGCGACAGCTCGATGCCGTGTGCCGCGAAGGCCCGCGACACCAGCGGGCCGACGCCATGCCCCACCATGACGCGGATGCTGTCCTCGTCGAAGGGCGCCAGGCCGGACAGATCGAGCAGTTCCGCCACGGCGAGAGCGATATCGGGAACCGAGTCGATCAGCGTGCCGTCGAGGTCGAATAGGACGGCCCTGGGCAGGGTGCCGGGCCGGCGGTCGGGTGCGCCGCGAGTGTTCAGCACGAAATCTCCAAAATCCATCCGCGCCTCCCGCTACGGCCTGCCGCCGGCAGCACTGCGGATCGCCGCGATGCGTGCCGCATAGCCGTCGCGACCGGCGGCGAACACGGCCGATCCGGCCACCAGCACATCAGCGCCCGCCGCGGCGACGGCCGCCGCATTGGCTGCCGAAACGCCGCCATCGACCTCGATCCTTATCGGGCGATCACCGACCATCGTCTTGATTCGACTGATCTTGTCGAGCGTCGACGGAATGAAGGCCTGGCCGCCGAAGCCCGGGTTCACCGTCATCACCAGCACGAGGTCGACACGGTCGAGCACATAGCCGAGGACCGATTCGGGGGTCGCGGGGTTGAGTGCCACCCCGGCCCTCTTGCCCAGTTGCCGGATGCGCTGCAGCGACCGGTCCAGGTGCGTCGTCGCCTCGGCATGGACGGTGATGACGTCGCAGCCGGCCTCGGCGAAGGCGTCGAGATAGGCGTCGACCGGCGAGATCATCAGGTGGCAGTCAAAGGTCGCCCCGGTGCGGCCGCGCAGCGCCTTGATGACGGCCGGACCGAAAGTGATGTTGGGCACGAAGTGGCCGTCCATCACGTCGAGATGTATCCAGTCGGCACCAGCGGCGAGCACATCGTCGACTTCCTCGCCGAGCCGCGCGAAATCGGCGGCAAGGATCGAGGGAGCGATAAGGATGTCGGTCATGGCGCCTCTCCGGTCGACTGGGTCTGCGCGAACACCCGGCTGGCGCGGATGTCCGGAGCGGTGATGGTCGAGAGAGCCTCGGCCCCCACCGGCCCGGTCGCCTCGAACAGCCGGTTGGCCTGCCTGAGGCGGGCCCGGTCGATGGCATTGCGGATCGAGCGGGCATTGGCGAAGTGCGGCTGGGTCCGCCGCTTCTCGATGTAGTCCCGCATCGTCACCTGCCCCGGCCCGTCGAAGCGGTAGCCCTGCTCGTCCAGCATGGACCGTGCGATCGCCAGCAGTTCGTCGTCGGAATAGTCGGGAAAATCGATGTGGTGGGCAATGCGGGAGCGGAAGCCCGGGTTGGACTGGAAGAAACGCTCCATCCGGTCGGCATAGCCGGCGAGGATGACCACCAGGTCGTCGCGCTGGTTCTCCATCACCTGTAGCAGGATCTCGATCGCCTCCTGCCCGTAATCGCGCTCGTTGTCGGGGCGATAGAGGTAGTAGGCCTCGTCGATGAACAACACGCCGCCCATTGCCTTCTTCAGCACTTCCTTGGTCTTGGGCGCAGTGTGTCCGATATACTGGCCGACCAGATCGTCGCGCGTGACCGCGACCAGGTGCCCCTTGCGCACATAGCCCAGCCGGAACAGCAGGTCTGCCATGCGCCGCGCCACCGTGGTCTTGCCGGTCCCCGGATTGCCGGTGAAGCTCATGTGCAGGGTCGGCGTCGTGCTGCCGAGCCCGAGCTGGCGCCGGGCCCGGTCGACGAGCAGCAGCGCCGCCGTCTCGCGGATCCGCTGCTTGACCGGCTTCAGCCCGACCAGCTCGCGGTCGAGTTCGGCGAGCACCTCGGCGACGCCCGAGGCCCGGTACTCGGCCTGCAGGTCGATCGTCGCCGGGGCCGCCCCGCTGCCTTCGGTCTCGAGCACGGTCAGTACTCGGTCGTCATGGTGACGCTGACCGTACGGCCCCGCACCTCGGTGCGCGTCAGGCGGAAGCTCGGCTCGACCTGCGGACGGTTGACGATGAAGCTCAGCCGCACCGTCTCGAAACCGCGGGTCGAATCGTAGGCGTTGATGCGGATGTAGTGATTGGGGAAGGCCTTGCGGCAATCCCTGAGCTCCATCATCACGCCGGCCGCATCGCGCAGGTCGAACATCGGGTTGCCCCACATGTCCCACAGCACGTTGCGCGGGTGCGGATCGGAGGTGTGCTCGATGCCGATGGCCCAGTCGTTCCTCAGGCAGTACTCCACCTGCATGGAGATCTGCTCGTCGGTGAGGTCGGGAAGGAAGGAGAAGGCTCCCTGGGTGATGCGCATGGCAGGTCCTCAGTAGCTGAGCGCCGGCGTCGGGACGTAGTCCGACGTGTCGGTCGACTGGTAGTTGAACGAGATGTTGCCCCAGGTATCCAGCGCGGCCTCGACCGGCTTGCACCACCTGGCCGCCGCCCTGAGGATTTCGGGCCCTTCGTTGATGATGTCGCGGCCCTCGTTGCGGGCCAGCACCATGGCCTCGAGCGCGACGCGGTTGGCCGTCGCGCCGGCCTGGATCCCCATCGGATGGCCGATCGTGCCGCCGCCGAACTGCAGTACCACATCGTCGCCGAACAGGTGCAGCAACTGGTGCATCTGGCCGGCATGGATGCCGCCCGACGCCACCGGCATCATCTTCTTGAGGTCGGCCCAGTCCTGCTCGAAGTAGATGCCGCGCGGCAGGTCGATCTCGTTCCTGAGTTCGCGGCAGACATTGTAGTAGCCCTGCACCGTCATCGGGTCGCCCTCGAGCTTGCCGACCGCGGTACCGGCGTGGATGTGGTCGACGCCGGCGAGCCGCATCCACTTGGCGATGACGCGGAAGCTGACCCCGTGGTTCTTCTGGCGCGTGTAGGTGCCGTGGCCGGCCCGATGCAGGTGCAGGATCATGTCGTTCTGCCGGCACCATTCCGAGATCGACTGGATTGCGGTGTAGCCGATGATCAGATCGATCATCACGATGACCGAGCCGGTCTCCTTGGCAAGTTCGGCCCGGCGGTACATCTCCTCCATCGTGCCGGCGGTGATGTTGAGGTAGTGCCCCTTGATCTCGCCGGTCTCGGCCGAGGCCTTGTTGACCGCGTCCATGCAGTAGAGGAACCGGTCGCGCCAGTGCATGAAGGGCTGCGAGTTGATGTTCTCGTCGTCCTTCATGAAGTCGAGGCCGCCCTTGAGGCCCTCATAGACGACGCGCCCGTAGTTCTTGGCGGAGAGCCCGAGCTTGGGCTTTGTCGTCGCCCCGAGCAGCGGTCGGCCGAACTTGTCGAGCCGCTCGCGCTCCGTGACGATGCCGGTCGGCGGCCCTTTGTAGGTCTTCACATAGGCGACCGGCAGGCGCATGTCCTCGAGCCGGGCGGCCTTGAGCGGCTTGAACGAGAAGACGTTGCCGATGATCGAGGCGGTGAGGTTGGCGATCGAGCCTTCCTCGAACAGGATCAGGTCGTAGGCCACGTAGCAGAAGTACTGCCCCGGATTGTTGGGGACCGGTTCGACCCGATAGGCCTTGGCCCGGTACTGGTCGGCGGCGGTGAGCCGGTCGGTCCACACCACCGTCCAGGTCGCGGTCGAGCTCTCGCCGGCCACCGCCGCAGCGGCCTCGATGGGGTCGACGCCATCCTGCGGCGTGATCCGGAACAGCGCCAGCAGGTCGGTGTCCCTGGGCACGTAGTCGGCATTCCAGTAGCCCATCTGGGCGTACTTGAGCACGCCGGACTTGTAGCGTTCCTTGCCCCGGATTTCGGTCGGCTGGGTGTCCATGATCAGTTCCTTTCGACTGGGGTTCAGGCGGCGCGGGCGGTGCCGGCGCGGGGCGCGAGGCTGCCCGACGCATAGCGCCTGGCCATCTCGCTCATCGGCACGACCTTGATGCGCGAGGCATTGCCGGCCGTGCCGAAGGCCTCGAAGCGCTGCTTGCAGACCGATCGCATCGCCTCCATGGCCGGCTTCATGAACTTGCGCGGATCGAATTCGGCGGGGTCCTTCACCGCCGCCCGTCGCATCGCCGCGGTGGCCGCCAGCCTGAGATCGGTGTCGATGTTGACCTTGCGCACGCCGTGGCGGATGCCGCGCACGATCTCCTCGACCGGAACGCCCCAGGTTTCGCGCATCTGCCCACCATGGGAATTGAACACGTCCTGCCATTCCTTGGGCACCGAGGAAGACCCGTGCATGACGAGGTGGGTATCGGGCAGCCGCTCGTGCAACCGCTCGATGACGTCCATGGCGAGCACGTCGCCGCTCGGCGCGCGGGTGAACTTGTAGGCCCCGTGGCTGGTGCCGATGGCGACGGCGAGCGCATCGACCTGGGTCGCGGCGACGAAGCGCGCCGCCTCCTCGGGGTCGGTCACCAGCATGTGCCGCTGCAGCTTGCCCTCGAAGCCGTGCCCGTCCTCGGCCTCGCCCTCGCCGGTCTCGAGGCTGCCGAGTACGCCGATCTCGCCCTCGACCGAGGCCCCGACGAGGTGCGCGAGCCGCGCCACATCGGCGGTGATGGCGACATTGTAGTCATAGTCGGACGGGGTCTTGCCGTCCTCGTGCAGCGAGCCATCCATCATCACCGAGGTGTAGCCGTGCTGGATGGCGCTGAGGCAGGTGGCGACATTGTTGCCGTGGTCCTGATGCATGCACAGCGGGATCTCGGGAAACATCTCTTCGAGCGCATCGATGATGCGGCCCAGCATGATGTCTCCGGCATAGGAGCGAGCGCCGCGGCTGGCCTGCAGGATCACCGGCGCATCGACGTCGCGCGCCGCCTCGAGAATGGCGAGCGCCTGCTCCATATTGTTGATGTTGAAGGCGGGAACGCCGTAGCCACGCTCGGCGGCATGGTCGAGCAGTTGCCTCAGGGTGATGCGGGCCATGTCAGGCGATCTCCAGGGTTTCGGTTCGGGTGGTGGTCAGGGCGGCAACGCCGGGGAGCAGCAGTGCCTGCTCGCCCAGTTCGGCGGCCCGCGCGACGAGTTGCGGACCGGCGAGCGCCGGCATCACCAGCGGCAGCGTCGCAACGGATGCATGCTGGCGGGCCGAGGCGGCGGGCGCATCGTTGACGCACACATCGCCGTGCACGGACAACAGCAGCGCGAAGGCGCGATCGTTGAGTTCTTCGCCCAGGTGGAAGCGCAGGTTCTCGAGCAGCAGCACCGCCCCGGCCGAGGACGACCGCGTCGCGCCCTCGGCGACCGCCCCGACGCAATCGCGCACGAAGCCGACCTCCTGGCCGAGAGCCTGCGCCAGGAGGCGGCCGACGGGAGCGAGCGACATCACGGGATTGGGCACGCCGTGCGGCCGGTCGAGATGCGCGGCAATGACGACGCGCGCCCCCTGGCGTCTGAGCATTCGCACCGTCTCGGCGCAACGGGTGACCCGGGTCGAGGCGGACTCCTCGCCGCGCACGACGGCAATATTGAGGTCGGCTCGCAGCAGCACCGTCCGGCCCCGCAGGTCGGCCCCCAGCACGTGCGGCAGATCGAGAAGCCGGGACTCGCTCATGTGTTCCGCCGCTTGCGTTCGACGATCTGCAGGATCAGCGGCGTCAGGATGAGCTGCATGGCGAGGTCGAGCTTGTTGCCCGGCACGACGATCGAGTTGGCCCGCGACATGAACGAGTCGTGGATCATCGACAGCAGGTACGGAAAGTCGATGCCGCGCGGGCTGGCAAAGCGGATCACCAGCATCGACTCGTCGGGAGTGGGGATCCAGCGGGCGACGAACGGGTTGGAGGTGTCGACGATCGGCACCCGCTGGAAATTGATGTCGGTGCGCGAGAACTGCGGCGTGATGTGCCGCACATAGTCCGGCATCCGGCGCAGGATGGTGTCCATCACGGCTTCGGTCGAGTAGCCGCGCGTTGCCTTGTCGCGATGGATCTTCTGGATCCACTCGAGATTGATGACCGGCACCACCCCGATCTTGAGGTCGGCATGGCGGGCGAGATCGACCTTGTCGGTCACCGCGCAGCCGTGCAGCCCCTCGTAGAACAGCAGGTCGGAGGGAGCGAACTCGCGCCAGTCGCTGAAGCGGCCCTGCGGCACCCCGAGCTGGGCCGCCTCCTCGTCGTCATGGACATAGGTCCGGGTGCGCCCGGTGCCGGAGCGGCCGAACTCGGCGAAGATCGCCTCGAGTAGTTCAAGCTCGTTCGCCTCGGGGTTGAAGTGGGAGAAGTTCCGGTTGCCGGTCGTCTCCTCCTCCGCGATTTTCCGCTTCATCGCCTCGCGGTCGTAGCGATGGAAGGCATCGCCCTCGATGAAGGCGGCGCTCACCTGCTCGCGGCGGAAGATCAGCTCGAAGATGCGCTTGACCGAGGTCGTGCCTGCGCCCGACGAACCGGTGATCGAAATGATGGGATGCTGGACCGACATGGTGCTGGACCTCAGTTGCGGAACAGGCCGCGGGACCCGAACAGCGGCGACCTGTCGCCGACGGGCTCACGGTTGAGGTGGTACTGCGCGATCTGGTCGACCTCCGAGCGGGAGCCGAAGACCAGCGGTGTCTTCTGGTGCAGGCTCGCCGGCGCGATCGAAAGGATCGGGTGCTGCGTCTGGGTGGCGAGACCATCGGCCTGCTCGATCAGGAAGGCGATCGGGTTGGCCTCGTAGACCAAGCGCAGCCGACCGTGGCTGTATCCCTTCCGACTGTCGCCCGGATAGAGGAACACCCCGCCCCGGATGAGGATGCGGTAGGTCTCGGCGACCAGCGATGCGATCCAGCGCATGTTGTAGTCGCGCCCCTGCGGACCTTCCGAGCCGCGCAGGCAATCGTCGACATAGTGCCGCACCGCCTCGTCCCAGTGCCGACGGTTCGAGGCATTGATCGAGAACTCGCTGCTGCGATGCGGGATCTTCAGCTCGGCCCGGCTGTAGACGAAGGTGCCGAAGCGCGGCGCATAGGTGAACAGGTGCGTGCCCTCGCCGAGGGTGAGCACCAGCGCCAGCTGCGGGCCGTAGATGAAGAAGCCGGCCGCCAGCTGGGCGCTGCCAGGCTGCAATACAGAGGCCAGCGGATCGCGCTCGGGGTTGCCCGTCATCGGCAGGATCGAGAAGATCGTGCCGATCGAGACGTTGACGTCGATATTGGAGGAACCGTCGAGCGGATCGATCGCGAGGATCAGCGGCGCCTGCGCGTCGAGGACCACCGGGTGCGGCCGCTCCTCGGAGGCGTAGATGCCGATCGGGGCGCGGCCGGCCGCCTCGAGGAAGCGGTCGTCGGCATAAAGGTCGAGGCCCGCCTGCCGCTCGCCATTGGTGTTGTGCGCCCCGGCCTGCTCGGAAAAGGCCTCCCCGAGCGCCCCGCTCGCGATCTCGAGCGAGACGGCGACCGCGCTGGCCGCCAGGGCGATGACGGCATCGGCCACGGCGTCGCGCTGCGCCATGTCGGAGCGGGTGCGGAAGTGCTCGAGAAAATCCGTCAGAGCATGAGCTCTCATGGCCGTCCTCCCGGCGCATCTGGTGGCGCCTTGACCTCAGCTAGCGGCCAGATGAGGGAATAAGTAAAGTTTAATGCCTTTACATTGTGCATAAGGAACTCAAATATAGGCGGCATGAAAGGTCTCTCGCTTCGCCAGCTCTCGGCCGTGCTCGCCGTCCATCGGACCGGCAGGATCGTCAACGCCGCCAGTGACTTGGGTCTGACCCAGCCGGCCGTTTCGCTGCAGATCCAGGAGGCGGAGCGGATCGCCGGAACACCGCTGTTCGAGCGCACCCGGGATGGCCTGCGTCCCACTGCCGCAGGATCGGCGATGATCGAGGCGGCGCAGGACATCGACGAGACGCTGCGCCGCCTCGACGACGAGATCGCCGCCATCCGCGGCGGGCGCCGGGGCCGGCTGCGCCTCGGCGTGGTGTCGACGGCAAAGTACTTCGCCCCTGCCATCATGGCGGCGTTCATGAAGCTGCACCCCGAGCTCGAGATCAGCCTGTGGGTGGGCAACCGCGACGAGACGATCGCCAGCCTCGAGGCCCAGCGCATCGACGTCGCCCTGATGGGACGCCCACCGCGGGAATTCCCGGTCCGGGCCACCCAGATCGGCGAACATCCCTTCGTGATCATCGCGGCAACGGACCACCCGCTGGTCGGTCAGCCGGCCGTGCGCAAGCAGCGCATCGCCGACGAGGAGTTTCTCGTCAGGGAGCGAGGCTCGGGCACCCGCACCGCGCTGGACATCTTCCTCTCCGAGATTCCCGGCCGGATCGAAAACATCGGCGTCGAGCTGGGATCGAACGAGACCATCAAGCAGGCGGTCATGGCCGGGCTGGGGGTGGCGCTGATCTCCGCCCACACCATCGCCCAGGAGATCGAGTTCGGCCGGCTCGCCATCCTCGACGTCGAGGGCCTGCCCATCATCCGCAACTGGTTCTCGGTGTCGCGCGCGGACCGGACGCCCAGCCCGGCGATGGTCGCCTTCGAGGCCTTCCTGCGCGAACATGGCCGCTCGTTCCTGCCCGACGTGGCGTCATGACGCTGAGTCTTCACCATCCTCCCGCCAGGGGTGTTGACCGATCGCGACGCGCCCGCTACTCACCCCCTGCGGCAGTCCTTTGAGCATTTGTGCAGTATTTGTAGGTGCGAGTGTCTGTCCGCCCTGGCGTTTCGGTCGTCCTGCCGACCTTCAATTCCGGATCTCTGCTCGCCCCCTGCATCGAGAGCATCCTGGGCCAGGGCTACCGAGATCTCGAGTTCGTCATTGTCGATGACGGATCGACCGACGGCACCTTCGAACGCCTGGCCGACCACGCCCGCCGCGACAGCCGCATCGTGTTGGTGGCCGAGGGGCATGGCGGCATCTCGCGGGCGCTGAACCTCGGCATCGAGCGAGCGACGGCGCCGCTCGTTGCCATCATGAACCATGACGACATTTCCCGGCCCGACCGGCTCGAACGGCAGGTCGCCTTCTTTGCCGACCACCCCGAGGTCGCGGCCGCCGGCGGCGCCATGCAGTATATCGACACGGCCGGCAACGCTTTGGGGTTCGCCCACTACCCTACCGACGCCAAAGCGATGAGCGAGGCGCTATTTGCCGGCTGGCAACCGGTCGGACACCCGACCCTGATGTTCCGCCGCGAGGCGGTGCGGGCACTGGGCGGCTACCGCGACTACTATGCCTACGCCGAGGACTACGACCTGCTGCTGCGCCTCGCCGAACGCCACCCGCTCGGCAACCTGCCGGACGTGCTGCTGGACTACCGGCTGCACGACAACACCACCACCAGGCAGCGACCCGAGCAGGAACTCGCGGCCCGCTATGCCCTGTTTGCCTCGCGCCAGCGCCGCGCCGGACGCCCCGACCCGACCCCCGCCGTTGGGCGCGCCGACCTGGCGGACCTCGCCCGCTTCGAGATCGCCACCGAGGATCGGACAGACCTGTTCGTCAGGCTGGCCGATGCCGCACTCTGGGCCGCGAGCGGCACCGGCAACCTGCAACGGCTGTCCGAGGCGGAACGCCATGTCGCGCAGGCCGCCGCTATGGGGGCTTCGGGCACCGACGAGAAACTCGAGCAGATTGCCGCCGCCTGGCGCGGAGCGGGGCGCGCCGCGCGAGCGCGCCGGGTGCAGATTGCGGCGGCGTTCTCCCGAGGGACGCGGCAACTGCGCCGCCTGCCCCAGGGGCTCGCAACACGCGGCCGCCGGCGCCGCGAGGAAGCGGAGGCGTTCCGCTGGCTGCTCCACTGCACCGGCAGTGGCGAGGAAACGGCGACAGCGGGCGCCGCCCCGACGCCGGCTGTCGGACAGGCCCTGGTGTCGCAGGCCTACTGGCACGGCGCCCTGGCCGCGGTGATCGCCAGGTTTCCCCCGTTTGCCGCCAACGAGGCGCCGTTTGCCCCGCTGAAGGCCGAGGCCGTGCGCCGGTCGCGCGAGGCGACGGCGCTGTCGCTGATGCTGCACGACGTGGCCGCCGATCTGGGCGGCAAGCTCGGCGGACTGCCGGCCATGGTGATCAAGGGTCCCGCCTTCAGCGCCCTCTATGGCGGCGTTGGGCAACGCACCTTCACCGACCTCGACCTGCTCGTCGATCCCGCGGCGCGCGAGGCGCTCGACGGCGTGCTGCGCCGGGCCGGCTTCGTCCTCGCCGAGAGCAACCCGGCGGCAGGCGAGTGGAAATGGCTGCGTCGCGACAATGCTGCCGTGATGGTCGAGGTCCAGACGGACCTGGTGCACATGCCGGAACAGCGCCGCGCGCTGTCGCTCGACTACGCCGGCCTCACCGCCGGTGATGCGTCGCGGGCAACGATCAACCTGCTGGTCGCCGTCGTCCATGCCAGCATGCACCAGTTCGAGCGGCTGCGGCACCTGACCGACGTCCGGCAGGCGGCGCGGGCCCTGACCTCGGATGTCGAGGTCGCACAGTTCGCCGCGCTGGCGGCGAGGACCGGCGCGACGCTGGCGGCGCGCACCGCCCTGCGGCTGGCCGGCGGGCTCTATGACGAACCCCGCTGCAATGCGATCCTGAAAGCCCTGCCGCAGCATCCACTCTCGCCGCTGGCGGCGCTGCTGATCACACCGCGCCAGCTGCGGCGCGGCGCGTTCGGACAGGGCGACACCCGTACCTGGCGCCAGAAGCTGTTCTGGCGCCTGCTCGCCATTCCCATCCCTCCTGGAGTTTCCGGTGCTCGATCTCGGTAGCATTCCCGTGCGCAGTCCTACCCACCATGTGCAGGACATGGGCGGCGAGCAGGTCGTCTATGGCCAGGCCCGGGCCACGGCCTACTTTCTCAACGAGACTGCCGCGATGATCCTGTACCTGTGCGACGGGCAGCGCACGGTGGGCGACGTCGTCGATCTGCTCGCCGGGGCCTATCCCGAAGCATCCGAGCAGGTGCGCGCGGACGTGCTCTCGAGCATCGGCAACCTGGTGGCCGAGGGCGTGATCAACATCGGGTCAGCCGGCAGCGGCAAGGCGGCGTGAGCGCGCCGCCCCGATCGGCACGCCGGCCATCTGCAGCTCGCGCCAGGCATCGGCGATCAGCCGGTCGGCCTCGCTCTGGCCCAGCAGTTCGCGGAAGTGCTGCGTCATCTCCTCGGCGGGCAGCCCCAGCTCGTTGAAGCCGGCGATGATGTTGAACACCCGATCCTCCCAGCGATTGGGATAGGAGACGCCGCGCGGCCGCGGGAAGCGGTGCAGCCAGCGGAAGAACGGCAGGCAGAGGGTGCGCGCTCCACCCTGCCGGAATTTCTCGTGGATATAGCCTTCCTCGGCGCCGAAACCGCGGAACATCCGGTTGTAGCCGGGCCAGGCGTCGCGGCGGCAGGCCAGCGCGCCGACGCCCTGCATGGGGATGTCGAAGGGCTCGGCGTCCGGATCGGCGCCGCGCGGATCGGTCGCCCAGCGCCCCCACATACCGCCATGCCACTCGGGCTCGAAATGCGTCGAGATGCCCGAAAGGTTGTCATAGATCAGCGGTCCCTGCAGCAGGTCGCGCGTCTGCGGGTGGGCGTCGAAATAGGCCATCAGCCGGCCGATCGAACCGGGCACGAACATCACGTGGCAATCCATGCAGATCACGTATTCGCCGACCGCGAGGTCGAACACCGAATCGCGCACGATGGTGCCGCGCCGCTCGAGGAACGGCACGTAGCGGTAGTTGGGAATGCCGGTCTCGAGGTCCTTGAGCGCCTGCGCCGCGATGCCGTCGGGATTGTTGTCGATGACGAGGATCTCGGCATCCCCGATCGCCTCGCCATGGAACATCCTGAGCGCCTGGACGCTGAAATAGACGCCGTCGAAATCGTCGTAGGTGGTCATCGCGACGGTGAGCCTGCGCGGCCTGCCGGCCGGCGTCGCGGCCGGAACCGGGCGTGGCGCGGCCGGCACCGACGTCGCGGTGGGCGCGGCTCCCCCCAGCTGCAGCAGGCTCGCCGCGACATCGGCCCCGACCTTTCCTTCGAGCGCGAGGCGCGCCAGCGTCTCGAAGGCGCCGTCGAGCTGATCGAAATGGCTGTAGGTCACCTCGAGGCAGAGCGCACCGGCCATCGCCGTCGAAATGGCGTTGAGCCCGCCGTCGACGAAGTTCCGCGCATTGAGGTTGCAGGCCATCAGCCGGAAGCCGGCCTGTGCCGGGCGTAGGGCCCGCACGGTGAGTGCCGCGCCCGCCTCGAAGTGCGGCAACAGGACCAGCCGGACGGCGGACGGCGGGGTTCCCGCCGGCGCGTCGGTGTCATAGGCGACGCCGCCGGCCATCGCCACCTGCCGCTTGCCGCGAAAGGGCGGTAGCTCGGCGAGAATGGCGGTGGTCCCTGCCTTGCCGACCAGCGCCCGCCGCAAGGGCACCAGCTCGCGCCCGCCCGCGGCGAGGACCACCAGTTCGTCCGTCCACAGCCGCAAGCCCCGCGAGGCCAGCCAGGCAGCGAGCGAGGACTTGCCGGCGCCGGTCGGCCCCGCGATCAGCGCCGCGCCATCGCCGAGCGAGACCAGCCCGGCATGCAGCGCCGGATCCGAGCCGACCTCGCCGATGAGGCCGCGGATCACCCGGTCGACGACATGGGTCAGCAGCGACGGCCGGTCGAGCCCGACGAGGGGATCGCCCAGCCCCTCGAGCCCGTAGCGGTCGCTCCCCGAGGCCGTCAGCCTGAGGTCGGCCGCGCCTTCCGGGTCGATCGGCTGCAGGTCGCCGAGGATGAGGCGGAGATCGGCCGAAAGCTCTTCGGGATGGGCGATGCTGACGCTGCGTCCATTGAGGCTGATGCTGCCGCGGGACATGGCTGGGGCTACTCCAACTACACTCGGAACCCGCCGGTCCGGGGTCCGCGGTCCCGGGGTCGGCAGGCGACGGGACTGCCCGTCAGGATGGCTCTATGGGTTTGGCAAGGCGTCGCTTGGGCACGTGCGTCTCGGGCACCGGCCCATCGGGGTCGAAGCTGCCGCGCAGGTAGAAGCGCTGCCAGGCCTGCTTCAGCGCCTCCGGCTCGCCGGCAGCGAGACGGGCCACGAAGGCGCTGCGCGAGGCGCCCCAGGCCTCGTACTCGGCCTCGAGGACGGGGTCGGACGAGAGCGGCTTGACCACCGGGGTGATGGCATCGAGGGCCACGTGCTCGATCGGGGTCAAAAAGCAGAACGGGTCGCCCTTCATGAACATCACCGAACCAGGGCGGGTGAACTGCCAGTTCATGGTGAAGGTGAACGGCATCCAGTCGGTCTCGACGAGCCCGTCGAGCGGCGCGATGCCGTCACGCAGGAGGTTGGGCGAGCCGCGCACCTGCAGTGCCCAGCCCGGATCGGTGCGAAAGATGTAGCCGGGATGAAAGGTCAGGATGCCATAGTGGAAGTGCGATGCGACCAGGTGGCCGAGATCGGGGTCACCGCCATCAATGGCAGTAAGGGTGATGTCCTGGGCGAGCGGGCCACCGGTCCAGGTCGCCATGAAGCTGCGCGGCGACAGCAGCTCCCAGCCGCTGGTATTGGCGACAGTCAGCGGGATGCAGCGATAGGCGAACTTGTCGAGCCGGTCCATCCAGCCGCGCTCGGGCGTCCCCGGCACCAGCGGCGGCGCATCGTCATCCAGGCGATAGGCGGTGAACCGTGTCGGCATGGTCACTCTGTCGCCGGCGCCGAGTGTGAACCTGAACGCTTGTCGTCCCTGTCGTCCAGGTCCGCCTCCGAGGCTGCGTTCGACCAACATGCTGCGCTGGCGCGCTAGACGTAGCAACTCGTCGTGCCTGGCGCCGGCATGGTCGTGGGCGGCGGCTCCGTCGTCGTCGTGGTCGTGGTCGTGGTCGTCGTCGTCGTAGTTGTTGTCGTCGTCACCGGCATGACGGTGGTCGACATTGTCGTGGTCGTCGGCATCGGGGTTGTCGGCACCGCGGTGGTGACCGGGGGGTAGGTCACCCGCCCCCTGGTGGTGGGCGGTGCCGTCTGCGCCAGCACGATGCGCGTGTCGTCGTCGAACTGCACGTTCTCGAGCGAGCCCACATCGAGGCAGCTCACCGGCGAGGACTGCGCATGCGCCGGCACCACGATCATGTCGATCACCGGCCGCGTCCACTTGCTCGGCAGCACCATGGGCGCAGCTGCGCCGCTCGCCGCAAGCATCGTCACCAACTGGCGCCGCGTCAGCTGGCGCTTGTCGTCATTGTCGTCCACATCTGCCCCCAACGCTGCGCACGTCTTGATGCACGCATACGTTCATCCCCTTAGCACGAGGAAAAGCCGCCCCGCAACGGGGCAGCGGGCTTTGACTGCCCTGCACCGGGACGCTAAGGCGTTCAGCATGAATCGCTTTTTGCCCTGGCGCCGGGACGCCCGGCCGGCCCTGTCGGTGCTCGTCGTGATCTGCGGCATGCCGCGCGAGGCGCCGCGCACACTGCTGTCGCTCACCCCGCCCTACCAGCGCGGCATCGCCGCGGCCGACTACGAGATCATCGTCGTCGATGCCGGGCGTGCGCCATCGCTGCAGGCCGGCCAACTCGAGCGATTCGGCCCGAACCTGCGGCTCGTGCGACCTCCCGCCCTCCCCGCCCCCCTCGCCGGCGCCATCAACGCCGGCCTCGGCGCAGCCCGGGGCAATGCGGTGGGCGTGCTGCTCGACGGCGCCCGGATCGCCTCCCCCGGCTTGTTGGCGATGGCATTGGCCGGCCTCGCCGCTCGCCCGGGCGCCCTCGTCACCCCGCTCGGCTGGCACCTGGGCAACGACCTGCAGCGCCATGCCGTCGCCGCCGGCTACGATGCGGCGCAAGAGGATCGGCTGCTCGAGGCGATCGGCTGGCCGGCCGACGGTTACCGACTATTCGACATCGCCGCCCCCGACGACGCGTCTCCCCCCGTCTGGCCGGGCCCGATCGAGGAAGCGAGCTTTCCGGTGCTGGCTCGGTCGCGCTGGCAGGCGCTCGGCGGGGTCGATGAGCGCTTCGGCCTGCCCACGGGCGGCTTCCTCGGCCGCGACCTGTTCCGCCGTGCCCTGGAACTGCCCCAGGCGGAACTCCTCGTGTTGCTCGGCGAGGGCACCTTCCACCAGGTGCATGGCGGCCTCGAGACCAGCGCCGACGACGCGGCGCATCATGCCCTGCTCGAAAGCTGGCACAGCCAGTACCGGACCCTGCGCGGCCGACCGCTCGCGGCTCCCAGAACCGTCCCCCTCCTGGTCTTCGGGACGCCCCGCGACGAGCCCCGCAGCAGCGCGGAAGGGCACCGGCAGCCCGGCGACATCACGGTGCCCCAGATCGACGAACTGGTCGGCCTGGCCGAGCAGGAAGCGGCCGCCGGCAGGCTCGCCGCCGGCGCCGCGGTGGCACGGGAGGCCCGCCGGCGCGCCCCGCACGATCCGGGACCGCAGGCCGTTCTCCGTCGCCTTGGACGCTGGCTGCCGAGCATCGCCGGGCTGAAGCGACCGGAGCAAGCCGGAGTCTTGCTTGCCCGTGCCGAGGGGCTGCGGCGCATCGGCCGCGACGCGGAGGCAAAGGCTGCCTTGCTCGAGGCCCTCGCGCTCGAGCCCAATCTCGTGGCCGCGCATGTGGGCCTGGCGGCGCTGCGCTTTCCGGGGCCCGACTATCTCGCCAGACTCGCCGACATCCACCGACTGCTGCGACCGGCTTGCTATCTCGAGATCGGCGTCGCCTGGGGCATGTCGCTGGCGCGGGTGCGCTCACCGACCATCGCCATCGGCATCGACCCCGCGCCGCGGCCGCAGGTACCGCTCGCAGCCGAGGTCCACATCTTCAACGAGACGAGCGATGCCTTCTTCGCCCGCGACGGGTCCCGCCCGATCACCGGTGGTCGACCGATCGACCTCGCCTTCATCGATGGGCTCCATCTGTTCGAGCAGGCGCTGCGGGACTTCATCCATGTCGAGCGCCTCTGCGCGCCCGGTTCGACCATCCTGCTGCACGATACCCTGCCGCTCGACGAGCCGACGCAGCGCCGGACGCTCGACACCGCCTTCCACAGCGGCGACGTCTGGAAGCTCGTCCTCTGCCTCGACCACTACCGGCCGGATCTCGAGATCGTCACCCTGCCCGCGGCCCCCACCGGCCTCACCCTGGTGCGCAGGCTCGACCCCGGCTCCGGGGTGCTCGCCGGGCACTACGACGAGGCCGTGGCCCGCTTCATCGATACCCCGTTCTCGTTCATCGCCGAAGACCGCTGCGACGCCCTCCGCCCCGACCCGCGTGGCCTCGAGGAGATACTGGCGGCCTCCGAGTAGGGGGGAGAGGCCATCAGGGTCCAGACAGACCCGCAACCGTCCGGCCAGCGCCACGGGTTCGCCAAGGCTGCCATCCGACACTCGCGCCGCGTGGTCGCCCGACGGGGGCGGGCATCGCGTGCTCCGGGCCGGCGCAGCGGACTAGGACAAAATTACCGTTCCCGACTAACGGCACCGAAAGACGGGGGGGCGAGTATCGCTGCATGCAGGATGACGCGGGACCGGGCAGTGCTGGTGTTGTCGGACAGGCCGGCCGAGCGCTGACGGCCTGGCTGCTGCGCATCGGGCTCGTGCGGGCGGTGCTGGTGATCGCCGGCTTCTCGGTGATCTCGTCGGTGCTGATCACCGGCGTCAGCATTCACCTGACGCTGCCGCGCATCGCCCTCGAGGAGTGGCTCTATTTCGCCATCCTGACGCCGGCGGTGATCTCGCCGCTGGTCGGGGTGGTGGTGATGTCGCTCGCCTACCGGCTGGCCGATGCACAGCGGGCGCTCGCCTCGCTGGCGCGGACCGACCCGCTCACCGGGATCGGCAATCGGCGGCACTTCATCGATAGCGCCGAGGCTTTTCTCGCCCTTGCGGCCGAGGACGCCGACCCCGTGGCGCTGCTGATGCTCGATATCGACCACTTCAAGCAGCTCAATGATCGGTACGGGCATGCCGCCGGCGACGCGGCGCTGATCGCCGTGGCGCAGTGCTGCAGCCGCCGCGCCAGCGTGCTCGGCCGCTGGGGCGGCGAGGAATTCTGCATCCTGCTGCCGGCCACCGCGATCGGCGTGGCTGCCGTTCTCGCCGAGCAGCTGCGCGAGGATATCGCCGCCCTCGCCATCCCCGCCGTGCCGGAGGGCGTGACGGTCAGCATCGGCGTCGCCGCCGCATCGGGCGAGCGGTTCGGCCTCGACGACCTGCTCAGTGCCGCCGATCGTCAGCTCTACCGGGCCAAGGCCGCGGGCCGCAATCGGGTCAGCTCGGCGCCGCCGGCGGACGGTGATCGCCCGGCCCGGCCGGCTGTCGCCGAAGCCGACCGGCCTCACGCGGCGGCGCTGACCTCGCGGATGAACGTCGCCATCAACCCGGTCATCTCCGCCGGCGGCAAGCCGTAGCGCCCGACGGCATCGGGCAGCCCCATGTTGCCGCTGATGACGAAGGCCCTGAGCCCCCCGGCCGCGAGGTGGCGCGCCTGTGCGATGCTGAGGCCGCCGACCACCTGCACCGAAACCTCCGCGCCGACCGCCTCGAACACCGCCAGTGCGGCATCGGCCAGATGGCTCGATGCCAGCAATGCGGGATCGGCCCGGCGCGCGTCGAGCTGCAGGTGCAGCCCCACTCCGTCGACGCCCGCATCGACCATTTGCCGCGCCACCTCGACGGCACGGCCGGCCGGTCCCTGATGCGGCAGGAGGATGTCGGCGAAGGCGAGGCGCGGCACGTCCGGGGCCCGCCGACGGTAGTCGTCCCGCACCGCGCAGACGCCGCGAGCACTCGCAACGCCCGCGAGGGCGAGAAAGTCGATGACGTTGCCGCCCCCCTGGTAGACGCCGGCCGCCTCGTAGGAAGCGCCATCCATGCTCTTCATGTCGGCGAGCAGCAGAGCATCCGGAAAGCGCTGCCGGAAGATCGGCACGACATTGCGCACACCCTCGGTCTTGAGCAGCGGCGTGCCCAGCTCGACCAGCGTGACCCCGGCCGCGAGCCCGGCCTCGGCCACGACCAGCCCTTGCGGCACATTGTCGGTATCGACCGAGATCTGGAAGCTGAGGCGGCTCTTCAACAGCTCGAGAACGCGCGCCGAGGCGCTCGGCACGGGTGCGGCAGGCGATGTCATCGGTAACAGGCTCCTCCGGCCGGGCGGCCGAAACCACACTCCAGCGCTCCGCCGCGGACGTCAAGTCGGCACTTCATGTCTTGGTTGCACAAGAAATAGGCGGCCTGCCAATGACTTGGGCTATTTATCTTCAACCAGAACTTAATCAAGTTCGGCAATGATATCGATTGCATTCCGGGGGACGCAAATGCGCAAACTCTCCATCAGCCACCGGCTGACACTCATCGTGCTGCTGTCGCTGCTGTCGGTGCTGTTTCTGGGCAACCTGTTCGTATCGCAGAGCCTCAAGGAGATCAGCTTCGCCGACCGCGAGCTGAGCGGCGTGGCGGTGCTGGCGCCACTGCTCGAAGACCTGTCGCGCGTCGCCCGAGGCGAGTCGCCGGCCAGGCTCGCGGACCTCGAGGCGCTGACGGCTGCGTCGCCGCAGCTCGACCTCGGCGCACAGATGACCGCGCTGCGCGGGGCGGCCGTGGCCGGACCGGCCGGCCAGGAGGTGCGCGAAGCCCTGCGCGGCATGATCGCCCGGGTCGGCGACACCTCGAACCTGATCCTCGACCCCGATCTCGACAGCTACTACGTCATGGACATCCTGCTCGGACGACTGCCCTTCGCCCTCGACAGCTCGGCGGAACTGGTCGAGGCGTTCCTCGCCGCGGCAGGCTCGGCGGTCGTCCCGGATCAGACCCGCATCGACCTCGTCGCCGGCCTCGGCGGCCTCGCCGCCAACGTCAAGGCGCTGGGCAGTTCCTACGACTCGGCGCTGTCCGGCAACAGGACCGGCCTCGTCGCCGAGCGGATGGGCGGCGTGATCGCCGCCTTCGCCGCATCCGCCGACGGACTCTACGCGGCGCTCAATGTCGGCATTACCGGCCTCGCGGCGCCCGGCGGCCGAAACCAGGATGCGGTCGCCGCGGCCCAGCGGGACTTCATCGCCGCCAGCGACGCGCTGCGCGGCCGTGCGGTCGAGACGCTGACGACGCTGCTGCAGCAGCGCATCGATCGTTTCGTCAGCACGCTGGTGCAGTCCCTGCTCTCGGCCCTGCTGCTCGTCGCCGTGGTGTTCGGCGTCACCTGGCTGTTCGCCCAGAGCATCCTGCGCAATGTCCGTCGCCTCGAGGCCGACATTCGCAGCCTCGCCGATGACGACAACGCCGAACTGAGGGCCCTGGGCGGTCGCGACGAGCTCGCCGCCATCGCCGCGGCGGTCGAGTATCTGAAGACGGTCACGGTGCAGCGGCTGAGGCAAGCGGCCACCGCGCAGAGCGCGGCGCGCGAGGCCGCCCTGCAGCTCGAGCAGCAGGCCCAGTCGGAGCGCGAGGCCAGTCTGCTCGAACAGACGAGGGCAGCGACCGAGCAGCAGCGGCTTGTCGAGGGACTGTCCCGCTCGCTCGGCCGGCTCGCCGACGGAGACCTCGACTGTCGCCTCGAGGAGGGTTTCACCGGCGAACTCGGCCGGGTGGTCGAGGCGTTCAATGCCACCGTCGAGAAGCTCGCGCAGACCATCGCCAGCATCCAGACAGCGTCGTCTGCCATCCGCTCCGCCACCTCCGAGATCCTTGCCGGCGCCAACGACCTGTCGGCGCGCAGCAGCGTCCAGGCCGAACGCCTCAAGGACACGGCCGGGCGGATCATCGCGCTCCGCGACGCCGTCGCGCAGAATTCGCAAGGGGTCGGCAAGGCCGGCCAGATCGCCTCGCGCGTGGCCGAGACCGCGCAGGACGGCCGCTCCGTCATGATCGAGGCGGACGGCGCCATGGGCGAAGCCACGGCCTCCTCGCAGAAGGTGTTCGACGTGATCAGCATGATCGACGACATCGCCTTCCAGACCAACCTGCTGGCGCTCAACGCCTCGGTCGAGGCGGCTCGCGCCGGCGATGCCGGCAAGGGCTTCGCCGTGGTGGCGATCGAAGTGCGGCGCCTGGCGCAATCGGCCGCCACCGCCTCCCAGGACGTCAAGCGGCTGATCGAGACTACCGGCCGTGACGTCGCCAATGGCGTCCGGCTGGTCTCGAGCGCCGGGGCCCTGCTCGAGAAGGTGGCGGGGCTGGCCGCCGAGTCGCAGCAGTTGATGGAAGGTCTCGCCCGCTCCAGCGCCCACCAGGCCGAGGACGTCGCCGCGGTGGCGCAGGCCGTCGACCAGCTCGACGAGATCACCCAGCACAACGCCGCGCTCGCCGAAGAGACGAACGCCGCCATCGAGCAGACCGAGACCCAGGCCGAACACCTCGCCGCCGCCGTCGGCACGTTCCAGTACCGGACAGGCGACGGCCGGCATGCGACGACGCGCGCCACCGCTCCGCTTCGGGCAAGCCAGAGACGCTGAGGCTGCGGGGGGCCGCGCCGGAGGCACGAGCCGCCGAGCCTCACGGACGCCACCCCGGCGTCCGTCCGGCGAGACGCTGCCTTGGGGCCCTCGGCGGCCGGACATGATCCCGTCTCTGCCTCACCCGGCCGGGGAGTTCCCTGGCGCCCCGGGTCGCGGCAGTGATTATTCTGATGCTCGGTATTGGATTCCCGGTATTTGAGCTTCCCCGTGGCACCTCATAGACAGGCAGATGCTGCCGGGCGTCCGGCCTCGGCATGGCCGCACAACAGCAGGGGAGCCTCCATGACGGAGGAGATGGTCAGGCCGCACGCGCCTGCCGATCGGGCGGACCGGCGGGCCCCTGCCCCGGCCGGGCAGACGGCGCCCCGGCGGCGACACCAGGAAAGCGGCTATATCCTCGGCGCGCAGGTGCTGATCGTGCTGCTGCTGATCGCCGGCATGTACGCGCTCAACGCCGTTGCCGGCAAGCTCACCATGCCGCGGCCCGATGCCGTGCTGGAACAGAGCATCAGGATGTGGTCGGACGGCACCATGCTGAGGGGGCTCGGGGAATCCCTGACGGTGGTCGGGCTGGGTTTCCTGCTCTCGGCAGCGAGCGGCATCGCCATCGGCATCCTGCTCGGAGGCTTCCGCGTCCTCGGACGCGTCTTCGATCCGTTCGTCAACGCCATGAACTCCACCCCGGGCGCCGCCTTCATCCCGCTGATCATCGTCTGGTTCGGCCTCTATACCGAGGCCAAGGTGGTGGTGGTGTGGAACGCGGCCGTCTTTCCCATCCTGATCAACACCGCGGCGGGCGTCGCCAACGCCAACCGCGACCTGGTCGAGATGGGCCAGGCCTTCGGCGCCAGGCGGGCGCGACTGTTCTGGAGCATCATGGTGCCGGACGCCCTGCCCTCGATCCTGAGCGGGCTCAGGATCGGCGCGGCGATCTGCACCGTCGGCACCGTCATCGCCGAGCTGACCATGGCCCAGTCGGGGCTCGGCGGCCTCCTTGTGACCGCCGGTAACCGCTTCCAGATGGATCGCTACTTTGCGGTGGTCATCGTCCTGATGGTGCTGGGCACGCTGATCACTGCTCTGCTGCGCCTTGCCGAACGACGCTTCGCCCGCTGGCGGCTGACCGACGGACGCTGAGATGGAGACCGCGCCCCGGCCGCTGATCTCGCTGCGGCATGTCAGCAAGTCCTTCGCCAATGGCGCCGTTCGCGCCCTCGACGACATCAGCTTCGACGTGCAGCCCGGCGAGTTCGTCAGCCTCGTCGGGCCGAGCGGCTGCGGAAAGACCACGCTGCTGCGCCTGATCAACGGGCTGATCGAGCCGGACGCGGGCACTGTCGAGGTCATGGGCGCACCGCCCAGCCCCGGCCCCGACCTCGCCATGGTGTTCCAGTCGGCGCGCCTGCTGCCGTGGCGGACCATTGCCGGCAATATCGAGTTCGCCCTCGCCCTGCGTGGCCATCCCGGGGCCGAGCAGAAGCGACGGTCCCGCGCCCTGCTCGCCGCCGTGGGCCTGCGCGATTTCGCCGAATCCTACCCGCACCAGCTGTCGGGCGGCATGCAGCAGCGCGTCGGCCTTGCCCGGGCCCTGGCGGTCGAGCCCAGTGTGCTGCTGATGGACGAGCCCTTCGCCGCCCTCGACGCCATGACGCGCGAGGTGCTGCGCGGCGAACTGCTGCAGATGTGGTCACGCCGCCGCATGGCGATCGTCTTCGTCACCCATGACATCGACGAGGCGGTGCTGCTGTCGCAGCGGATCGTGCTGCTGCGGCCGAGGCCGGGCCGGATCGACGAGATCGTCGAGGTCGACCTGCCGGAGCCCCGCTGGCAGACCGACCCGCGGGCCCTCCCCGCCTTCGCCGCCCTGCGCGCGCACCTGTGGGAACGCATCCAGGCGATGGGACGCAGCGGCCTCGAGCTCGAGGAACTGGCGCGGGCGTTTCCCGATACGGCCGGCCCCGCCTGAGACGTCTTCGGGTTCCCCAATAAGCAGCATTGGCGTTGCGTGACTGGTTGTCCGGCGGCGTGGGCAGCAATTTCCGTGCGGGAGAAAATCGGGGCAACTCGATGACGAGGATCGCTTGATGAGCCGGCCGAGGGCTGAGACGTTGACGCCCATAGGGCGGTCGGAATGGGGGATGCAGCAGGCAGCGCATCTCATCGAGCGGGCCGGCTTCGGTGGCCGGCCGGATGAGGTGGCACGCCTCGCCGCCCTGTCCCCAGAGGCCGCGGTTGCGAGCCTCGTCGACTACGCGGCCATCGATGACGGCGGCCTGCCGTCATTCGAGGAATCTGGCCTCTGGGACCCGTCCCTCAAGGACTTTCCCGTCAGCCGGCCCGCCGCGACACAACTCGCCGAACAGACCGGTTCTGCCATGGGCGTCCGCGTCAAGCCGGGCGGCAGCCGGCCGCTGCAGCCGGTCACCAACCGCTTCTTCTACTGGCTTCGCGCCACCGCGCTCGAGACGCGCCGCCTCGCCTTCTGGTGGCTCGATCGCATGCTGCGGACGCCGCGCCCGCTCGAGGAAAAGCTGACCCTGTTCTGGCATGGGCACTTCGCCACCGGCGAGGAGAAGCTGCGCGACTACCGCAAGATCGCCCTGCAGCTCGAGACGCTGCGGCGCGGCGCCTCCGGCAGCTTCGCCGATCTGCTCGTTGCCGTGTCCAAGGACCCGGCGATGCTGGTCTATCTCGATGCCTCCCAGAATGTCCGAGGCGCGCCCAACGAGAACTTCGGCCGCGAGGTCATGGAACTGTTCACCATGGGCGTCGGCCACTACAGCGAGGACGACATCCGCGAGGCGGCCCGCGCCTTCACCGGCTGGGGCAATGACGACCTGAGCTTCGTCTTCGATCGGGACAAGCACGATGACGGGGTCAAGCGGTTCCTCGGCCGCGAGGGCCGGTTCGACGGCGACGACATCCTCGCCATTATCCTCGAGCAACCGCAGACCGGCATCTACATCGCCACCAAGCTCTACCGCTTCTTTGTGCGCGAGGAGGTGTCGCCGGCCTTTGCCGAGCGGCTGGGGGCACTGCTGCGCGATGGCAACTACGCGATCGCGCCGTTCCTCAGGACGCTCTTTCTGTCGGAGGATTTCTACTGCGAGGCCTCGGTCGGCACCCACATCAAGTCGCCGACCGAACTGATCGTCTCGACCTACCGGAAACTGGGCCTCACCGCGCTGCCCGGCATCCCCGATCCGCACACGGTTGGCCGGACGCTTGGCCAGGTGCTGCTCAACCCGCCCACCGTCGCCGGCTGGGGCGAAGGTCGATCCTGGATCACCCCGGGGCTGCTGTTCGAGCGGGCCAACTTCGCCCGCGAGGTGGTGTTTCCCAACGTCATCGAGTTCGCCGACCCCAACAATGATCCGGGGGCAGAGATCCGGCGCGTCAACCGCAACATCCTCGAAGGCATGGAGATCACCGCGGCGACGCTCGAGGAGGGGGCTGCGCTCAGCTCCGCCGACGGCATCCGGGAGACCTTCAATACCCGCTATGCCAGCCTCATGGGGTACCAGGAAGCGCTGCGCCGGCTGAAGCCGATCCCCCGCGCCGCCGCGGACTTCAGCCTCGCCCGGATGGTCGGCGAGGCCGGCGCATCGACCGCCGCGGAGGCCGTCGACGCTCTGCTGCACCGCCTGCTGCGGGTTCCGCTCGCCGAGGCCGCTCGCTCGCGTCTGATTGCGACGCTGACCGAGGAACTCGGCACCGACAGGCTCGCCGAGGCCGACACCTACATGGAGCACGGCCTGCGGCTCGTCGCCCACCTGATCATGAGTTCACCCCAGTACCAGCTGGCCTGACCGGAGACCCGCCGATGGTGAAGAAGACCTCGTTGACCGCCGGCGAACGGCGCACCCTGACGCAGGCGGGCTTCGGCAGCATGGTGCTCGGCGAAGCCGGCGGCATCAGTGCCTCGCCCGTCTGGTCGAACCTTGCCGACGACCGGGCGGGCGCCAATGACCGCATCCTCGTCATCGTCGAACTGTCGGGCGGCAATGACGGGCTCAATACCGTCATCCCGCATGCCGACGACGCCTACTACCGGGCCCGCCCCCGGCTCGGCATCCGGCCGGACCGGCTGCTGCAGATCGACGACCGTTTCGGCTTCCAGAAGACGATGGCCGGCTTCGAGCGGCTCTACAAGGACGGCGAGATGGCGATCGTCCATGGCGTCGGCTACGATCAGCCGTCGTTCTCGCACTTCTCCTCGATGGCGTTCTGGCAGACCGGTGCGCCCAACAGCGGCGAGGCCTATGGCTGGCTTGGACGCATGGCCGATGCCATCGACCCGCTCGGCCACGTCACCAACCTCCTCGTCAACGTCGACGATCACCAGTCACTGGCGGTGCGCTCGATGCACCACGTCCCGCTGGTCTTCGACGATCCGGCCAAGTTCACCCGCCACATGTTCGACAGCCAGAAGGACGCGCTGGGGGCCATCGACCAGCGCGGCAATGGCAGCGCCAACCCGGCCGAGGCCTTCCTGTGCGACATCGCCGCCAGCGCCAGCAGCTCGGAGCAGCTCGTGCGTGACGCCTGGAACGATTACAGCTCGCCCATCGACTACGGACTGGTTCCGTTTGGTCTCGAGAAGGTCGCGGCACTGATCGCCGCCGACTTCCCGACCAAGGTCTACTACGTCCCCTATCGCCACAATGCCTTCGATACGCATGTCTACCAGGCCGATGTCCACGCCCGCCTGTGGTCCTACACGTCCGACCACATCGCCGCCTTCATGCGCGACATGGAACGCATCGGTCGTGGCGACGACGTCGTGCTGATGGCCTTCAGCGAATTCGGTCGCCGGGTGGCCGAGAACACCAGCATGGGCACCGATCACGGCACCGCCGGCCCCGCCTTCGTCATCGGCAAGCCGGTGCAAGGCGGTCACTATGGCGAAATGCCCAGCCTGACCGATCTCGATGACGGCAATCTCAGGTTCACCACCGACTTCCGCCGCATCTACTCCACCCTGATCGAGGGGTGGATGGGCCACGAACAGGCCGCGGCGATCCTCAAGCAGAACTTCGGGGCGATCCCGATCTTCGCCGCTCGCGACTAGCTCGGACTCCGCCGGAAACCGGCACCACCAAGGAAAGCGAACAACATGCACAGGACAATTCTACCCGTACTTGCCCTCGGCTTTGCCCTCGCGGCCTCGATCGGCGGGGCCGCCGCGCAGGACAAGCCGGCCGACATGCTGGAACTGAAGCTGGCAACGGCCGACACCGACATCAACCCCACGACCGACTCGGTGCTCAAGCTCGCCGTGCAGTTGGGGCTCTACGAGAAGCACGGGGTCAAGGTGACCATCGTCGCGCTCGAAGGCACGCCGCAGGCCGTCGCGGCCCTGAATTCCGGCGCGGTCGACATGGCCGACATCAGCATCGAGGCGGCGATCCGGCTGCGCGCCGACAGCGACCTGCCGATCCGTGGCATCGTCTCGGGCACGCTCGGGGCGCCGTTCCTGATCGCCGCGAAGTCGGAGATCGCCACGGTTGGCGACCTCGTCGGTCGCAGCTACGCCATTGCCGACAATGGCAGCCTCGACCACAGCCTGACCCAGGTGGTGCTGGCCTCGAGGGGCGTTCCGGCGGATGGCCCGAGCTACGTGCCCATCGGGGCGCCGGCGGCCCGCGTCCAGGCGCTCGCGGCCGGCAAGGTCGACGCGACCACCGTCTCCTACGGCACCTATCTCGCCATCGCCGATGCCCCCGGGATCAGCGTGCTCGTCTCGCCGGAGGATTTCTCCGCCGCCTCCCCCGGCCTGTCCAAGTTCGTTGCGACCCTCGACAGCACCATTGCCAGCAAGCCCGAGGCGCTGCAGCGCTTCGTGACGGCATTGGTCGAGGCATCGCGCTACTTCGAGGCCAATCCCGCCCAGTGGGTGGATGCGGTGACCGCCGTCCGCGACGACCTGCCGAAGGCGACGCTCGACAATACCGCCGGGTTCCTCGCCGGCCGCTGGTGCGTCAATGGCTGTCTCAACCCCGGTGAACTCGCCAAGACCGTGGCCTTCACCTATTCCAACCCCGACTTCAAGGATGTGAAGGCGGTCACCGCCGACGACATCGTCAACCGCCAGTTCGTCGATGCCGCCCTCGCGACGCTCGGCGCCGCGGACACCGGCCTCGACAAGCCCTGACAGGGCTCCGCGACGGGGCGGCCATCCGGTCGCCCCGGCAGCGGGCCTGCGATCCCGGCACGCCCGCCTGGTATCGTGGGGCAAGCGGCGGGCGCCGGCGTGGTCACAGCTCCCGGAAGCGGCTGCGAATCCAGACCTGGAGCGGCTGGGCGAGCCACCACTTCAGCGGCACGCGGCCATGGTGCCGGCGGACCACCTCCATGGCCTCGCGATAGTGCTCCCGTCGACGCGTGCTGGTCTTGGTCAGGGCGTGCACGCGGTTGACCGCGACGAACTCGTCGAGGAAGGCAGGGGCCCCGAAGCGGCGCCAGAGCCGCCACCACAGATCGTAGTCCATGGCCATCTGCAGGCCGGGATCGAGCCCACCCAGCGCCTCCCAGGCGGAGCGGCGCACCAGTGTTCCCGGTTGCGAAACGACGCACCGCAGCGCCAGCCGGGCCTCGGAAACCGGCTCCACCCAGGTCGATTTCCGCCGTCCGCTGGTTTCGTCCTGATCCCAGGTGCGCCCGTGGCAGAACGGCGCCGCTGGCAGGTCCTCGAGCCGGCCGATCAGGCGGGACAGCGCCCCCTCGAGCAGGAAGTCGTCGCTGTTGAGCCAGGTGACATAGGGCGCGCGACCGGATGCGATGCCGTTGTTGATCGCCGCGGACTGCCCGCCATCGGGAGCGGACCGCCAGCCGGCGAGCCGGGGCGACCACGACCTGATCAGGTCTACCGACCCATCCGTCGACCCGCCGTCCATGACGTAGACCTCGCAGGGCACGTCCTGCGCGAAGATGGACCGCAGGGCCTCGTCCAGATAGTCCGCCTGATTGAACGAGGGCACGGCAATGGTGACGCCGGGCGGCATGCTCAGCCGGCGTGGTGTGCGAGGAAGTCACGATAGGTGAGGGCGATGCCATCCCTGAGGCCGGTGGAGGCCGACCAGCCGAGCGTTCTCAGCCGGCTGACGTCGAGGAGCTTGCGCGGCGTGCCGTCGGGCTTGCTGGCGTCATAGACGATCCGCCCGCTGAAACCGACGATCTCCATGATCACTTCGGCCAGCTCCCGGATCGAGATGTCCTGACCCGTGCCGACATTGTAGAGTCCGGACTCGATCCCCTGTTCCATGAGGAACACCAGCGCATCGGCCGTGTCGTCGACATACAGGAATTCGCGCAACGGCCGGCCCGAGCCCCAGATCACCAGCTCGTCCGCCCCCGAGAGCTTGGCCTCATGCGCCTTGCGCAGCAGGGCCGGCAGGACGTGACTGCTGCTGAGGTCGTAATTGTCGTTGGGCCCGTACAGGTTGGTCGGCATCGCCGACAGGTACCTGGTGCCGTACTGGCTGTTGTAGGCCTCGCACAGCTTCACGCCGGCGATCTTGGCGATCGCGTAGGGCTCGTTGGTGGCCTCGAGCGGGCCGGTCAGCAGCGAATCCTCGGAAATGGGCTGCCGGCTGTCGCGCGGGTAGATGCAGCTCGACCCGAGGAACAGCAGCCGCTCGACGCCGGCGCGCATGGCCGCATGGATGACGTTCAGTTCCATGATCAGGTTCTGGTAGAGGAACTCGCCGCGATAGGTGTTATTGGCCTGGATGCCGCCGACCCTGGCGGCGGCAAAGAACACGTAGTCGGGCCGCTCCGCGGCGAGGAAGGCCTCGGTGGCCCGCTGGTCGGCAAGGTTGAGTTCGTCCCGAGCGCGGGTGATGACGTTGCTGTACCCGCCGGCACGGAGGCGGCGGACGAGCGCCGAACCGACCATGCCGCGATGACCGGCAACGAAGATCCTGGCGTGCTTGTCCATCCGCGTCACTCGTTCTGGCTGTAGGCCGAATAGCCGTGTGCGGCCACCAGTTCGTCGCGCTCGGCCGCCTTCAGGTCTTCCCGCATCATCTCTGCCACCAGCTCATGGAAGGTGGTACGCGGCTGCCAGCCGAGCTTTTCGCGGGCCTTGGTCGGGTCACCGAGCAGGGTCTCGACCTCGGTGGGACGGTAGTAGCGGGGGTCGACACGGACGATGCAGCGCCCATCGGCGTCGTAGCCTCGCTCGCCGCCGCCCGCCCCCTCCCAGCGCACCGCCATGCCGACCTCGGCAGCCGCCGCGACGAGGAAGTCGCGCACGCTGTACTGCACGCCGGTGGCGATGACGAAGTCCTCCGGCCTCTCCTGCTGCAGCATCAGCCACTGCATCTCGACGTAGTCGCGCGCGTGTCCCCAGTCGCGGCGCGAGTCGAGGTTTCCGAGGTAGAGGCAGTCCTGCATCCCCAGTTTGATGCGGGCCAGCGCCCGGGTGATCTTGCGCGTCACAAAGGTCTCGCCGCGCCGCGGGCTCTCGTGGTTAAACAGGATGCCGTTGCACGCGTAGATGCCGTAGGCTTCGCGGTAGTTGACGGTGATCCAGTAGGCATAGAGCTTGGCGACGGCGTAGGGGGAGCGCGGATAGAAGGGCGTCGCTTCGCGCTGCGGTATCTCCTGGACCAGCCCGTACAGTTCTGAGGTCGAGGCCTGATAGAACCGCGTCTTGCGGTCGAGCCCCAGGATGCGGATGGCCTCGAGGATGCGCAGCGCACCGAGCGCGTCGGAATTGGCCGTGTACTCCGGCTCCTCGAAGCTCACCGCCACATGGCTCTGCGCCGCGAGGTTGTAGATCTCGTCCGGCTGCACCTGCTGGATGATGCGGATCAGGCTCGAGCTGTCCGTCAGGTCGCCATGGTGCAGGAACAGCCGCACGTCGCTCTCGTGCTGGTCCTGGTAGAGGTGGTCGATCCGGGCGGTATTGAACAGCGAGGAACGCCGCTTGATGCCGTGCACCTCGTAGCCCTTGCCCAGCAGCAGTTCCGCCAGATACGAGCCGTCCTGGCCGGTCACGCCGGTGATGAGCGCCTTCTTCTTCACGCTTGCCTCTCCATGTGTCCGGCCTCCAGCCGCCTGACCTGCGCCATCACCATGCGGGTGATCATCTCTTCGAAGCCGACGCTCGGACGCCAGCCGAGCGTCTCGCTCGCCCGGGCCGGGTCGGCCCTCGTCGTTTCGGGTTCGAGCGGGCGCACCAGTGCCGGATCGCTGTACACGAACTCCTGCCAGTCCCGGCCGACGCTGCGATAGGCAATCTCGCACAATTGCCCAAGCGTGTGCAGCCGGCCGGTGCCGATGACGAAGTCCTGCGGCTCGGCCTCAGCACAGATCATCCACATGGCACGCACGAAGTCCGGCGCGTAGCCCCAGTCGCGAGAGACCTCCAGATTGCCCAGCGCCAGGCGCCCGGCCTCGACGATCGGGCGACCCCGCTCGTTCCGGTCCGGCGAGTCGGCAATCCCGAGAGCGGCGCAGGCGGCGCCATAGGCGACCTTCTGGCTGAGGAAATCGAGCGGGCGTCGCTCGCTTTCGTGGTTGAACAGGATGCCCGCCGAAATGTGCAGGCCGTAGCCCTTGCGATAGATGCCGGCCATGTGGTGGGCGTAGACTTTGGCCGCCGCGTACGGGCTGACCGGCTTGAAGGCCGTTCCCTCGTTCTGGGCGTCAAGGCCGGTCGCGCCGAACATCTCCGATGACGATGCCTGGTAGACCCGCGCCTCCGGCCGGTTGTGCCGCACCGCCTCGAACAGGCGAACCGCCGCAACCCCGTTGACCAGCAGCGTGTCGGACGGACGGGACCAGGAGTCGCCCGGGCGCGACTGCGAGGCCAGGTTGTAGATTTCGTCGGGCTGCGATTGGCGCACCGCATGCACGATGTCGACGCCTTCGGTGATGTCCCCGAACACGATGTCGACGCGGCCGGCCAGATGGCTCGCCGCGTGCGGACGGTACCAGCTCTGCTCGCGGGCGAATCCGACCACCTGGTACCCTTTTTCCAGCAGCAGTTCGGCCAGGTAGGAGCCGTCTTGCCCCGTGATGCCGGTGATGAGTGCGCGCCTCGACATGACCGGCAACCGTCAGCTGAGGCTGCGGCGCAGCAGCGACGAACGGCCCCACGCCCGCCGGACGAGTCCCCCGAACCGGGGGTGGCGCTGGTCGATGGCGCGGAACAGCGTGCGCGCCACCTGGGCCCGGGTGACCCGGTTGCCCAGGCCAAGCGCCTGCGCGCCGAACTGGGCGAGCGCCGGCACGCGGTGCACCCATGGCAGGAACCGCCTCAGCACCGGCCCGCCGCGCCAGCTCTCGTACAGCCGGTAGGACCACAGGCCATTGTGGTAGCCATAGCTGACATATCCGCCCTGCGCCCGGCAGATGGCGAACACCTCCTTGAACACCGTGCCGCGCAGGGTCAGCGTCTTGGCGCCCTCATGCAGGCGTGACTGCGCCCACTTGTCGGCACAATGGTGGATGATCGCCCCGTCCGATGCGAGCCGCAGCCAGTATTCATAGTCCATCGCCGTCTGCAGGTCGGTGCTGAACGGGCCGGTCCGCTCGCTGGCGCGCCTCCGCCAGAACGCCGCCGGCTGGCAGACGCAGCAATCGCTCATCAGCCGCTCGAACGAGAACCCGGCAGTGGGATAGGCGCCGATGATGCACCCGCCCCTGTCGATGAAGTCGGCATCGCCGTAGACCATGTCGCACTCGGGGTGCCCGGCGAAGTAGGCGACCACCTTCTCGATCGCATCAGGCAGCAGGATGTCGTCCGAGTTGAGGTAGCCGAGGATGTCGCCCGTCACCCGGCCCATGCCCTTGTTGATGGCGTCCGATTGCCCCGTGTCGGGCTCCGACAGCCACTTGATCCGGTCCCCGTAGCTGTTCAGGATCTCGATCGTGCCATCGCTCGAAGCGCCGTCGACGACGAGCAGTTCGAGGTCCGGGTAGCCCTGCTTGAGGACGCTGTCGATGGAGCGACGGATGAACTCGGCGTGGTTGCGCGTCGGCATGACGAGGCTGACCCGCAGCCGCCTCGCCGGCCGGGGCAGGGCCGCGGCGCGGCGCTCGAGGCCGGCTCGCAGCGCCCGGGCCGGGACCGCCCAGTCGTAGGCGGCAAGCCGCCCCGGGGCCCGGGCGAGCAGCGCCTCGCGCAGTCCGGGCTCGGTGACGATCCGGCGCATCAGGACCGCCATCGCATCGATGTCGGCAGGATCGCAGGCCAGCACCGCATCGCCCCCCACCTCGGGCAGCGAGGTGGTATTGCTGCACAGGACCGGCACGCCGTGGTGGAACGCCTCGAGCAGCGGCATGCCGAAGCCCTCGAAGAGCGAGAAATAGACCAGCGCCTCCGCCCCCTGAAAGAGGGCAGCGACCTGTTCGCGCGTCACGTAGCCGAGATGCAGGATGGGCAGGTCCTCGAACCCATCCAGCATCGCCGCCAGTCCCTCCGCATTTCCGGTGAGCACCAGGCCGGTGCGCGCCGGCAGGTCGGGCAGGGCCAGCCGCAGCGCCTCGAACAGCCGCCGGTGGTTCTTGTGCGGCCAGAGGTTGGCGGGAAAATAGAAGTAGCGGTCGAACCGGGCGACCTGGCTCGGCGGCTCGACCGTCGCCCGCTCGGTGCGCAACTCCTCGGTCAGCGCCGCCGGCATCAGGAAGACGTCGTCCGTCATCGTCCAGGGATGGCCGGTCACCGTCGAGCGCGAGTGCTCGGTCATGGTCGCCACCGCGCCACCGCAGGAGAGGGCGTAGGCGAACGCCCGGCGACGGACGGCCAGCACCGACCGCGCGAAGTTCTCCGGCAGATGGTCGTGCTGGATGTCGGGGATGGTGAAGATCTGCCGCTCGAACGCGATGGCCGGGTGCTGCTCCTGCGGATAGCTGCGGATGACCGCCTGAACGCCCTCCCGCTCGCAGTGGCGCGTCATCTGCTCGTAGAAAAGCACCGGGTGCGCGTCGAGCGGCAGGCACCGCACCCTGTCGCCGTCGACATCGATCGGACAGGCACCTGGCCGGTGGAACAGCATCACCCGATCGCCGGGGTAGAGCCGCACCATTTCGCGCAGCACGCCCTCGATCCAGGGAACAATGCCGCCGGAGACACCGGGAATCAGTGGAAACAGATCGACCGCAATGGTCAGCGGCTGCGCCGCTGAACTGGCCGGCGTCGCAAGGTCATTTCCCGATGGCATTGATCCGGCTTCCCCGACGACTGTGCAACGACATATCGGGACGGCCTGCAACTGCCAAGCTACTTTCGGGGCACGCGCTCGAAGCTTCGCCTCGATTGCTTGCGCGCCACAAAAGGCGGCACGAGCGCCGGGCCGCTAGCGGTCCGCGCGCAGCCTCTGGCCGTCGGCCGAGAAGACGAGCAGGCATGCCGGGTCGAACCGGGCCTCGAACGCATCTCCGGCCGCGAGATCGCGGGCGTTGTTCGTGGCGAGCGTCATCAGGTCGCTCTGCCCGTGCCGGGCATAGGCATAGGTCTCGCCGCCGAGGTGCTCGACCAGCTCCACCCTGAGCGGGAGTGCCGCCGGCCCGCCCTTTGCGAAGTGCTCCGGGCGCAGCCCGACGGTGACCACCGTTCCGGGCGCGGCCTTCACCTGCGTCGGGACCACGACGTCGCCATGATCCGGCAGGCGGACCCCGCCCTCAGCCAGCACGCCCCTGAGGAAGTTCATCTTCGGCGAGCCGATGAAGCCGGCAACGAACAGGTTGTCCGGGTCATCGTAGAGCTGCAAAGGCGTGCCGACCTGCTCGATGATGCCGTCGCGCAGCACCACGATCTTGTCGGCAAGTGTCATGGCCTCGACCTGGTCGTGGGTCACGTAGATGATGGTCGTCTTCAGTTCCTGGTGCAGCCGCGCCAGTTCGATCCGCATGTGGACGCGCAGTTCCGCGTCGAGGTTGCTGAGCGGTTCGTCGAACAGGAATACCTGCGGATGTCGCACGATCGCCCGGCCTATGGCGACGCGCTGGCGCTGTCCCCCGGAGAGCGCCTTCGGTAGGCGGTCGAGCAGCGGCCCCAGTTCGAGGATGCGCGCCGCTTCCTGCACCTGGCGCTCGATCTCCGGCTTGGGCACTCCGGCGAAGCGGAGCGCGAAGCCCATGTTCTCGCGCACCGTCATGTGCGGGTAGAGGGCGTAGGATTGGAACACCATGGCGATGCCGCGCCGCGAGGGGTCGACATCGTTCATCAGCTGGTCGCCGATGTGGAGCTCGCCCGAACTGACCGACTCGAGGCCGGCGATCATCCGCAGCAGGGTCGACTTGCCGCATCCCGAGGGACCGACGAAGACCACGAACTCCTTGTCGGCAACATCGAGATCGACGCCCTTGATGACGTTGACCGACCCGAAGGACTTGGTGACACCGCGCAGTCGCAGGCTGCTCATCGTGTTCTCCTCATGCCGCCTCGAGCGTGATGCTGCGGCTGCCCAGCACCGGGCTCGTCACCGTGACCGCGATCGGCCCGCTCCCTGTCGCCTCGATCCAGAAGCCGGTGCTGCCGGCCCGCAGCGGCACGAGTCCGGGACCGAGGCGCCGCCCGGCTCCGCTGACGTCGATCGCCACCGGCTCGGACAGGAACGGCAGCCGATTGCCCACCTGGTCGAGGGCCCGCACTATCACCCGCACCGTGTCGGTCCGCCCGATCGTCGTCCGATCGGCCACCACCTCCAGCGTCGTCGCCACCGGATCTGCGACGAACTGCACCGTCTTGACGGCCGTGCCATCGATATAACCGGTTATGCCGACCCCCAGCCATTCCATGCCCCACAGCCCCAGTTCCTCGCTGGTGAAGTGGCGCCGGTCGATCACCACCGGTGCGTGCGGCAGGTGCGGAAAGGCCTCGCGGTCGGGGCCCACCCGCTTGGGCGGGTAGTCGCCATACTTCAACTCCACCTCGTCGCAGTTGGTAAGGACGATCAGCGGCAGGACGCCGCCGATGTTTCGTTCGCCGCGCGCCCAGAACGTCACCGGCTTGAGGATCACCTCCTCGTCGGGCGCGCACTGGCTGGCATAGACATAGGCGGCGAATTTGGGCTCGCGGAACATGTCCATGACACCGTGGTGGCAGATGCGGTCGCCCGAGCCGAAATCCTTGTGGGTGTTGTAGTCGAAGGCGCACCAGCCGATGGCACCGGCAATCTGCGGATCGCCATAGGCGGCATCGAGCACCTCGAGATGGCGCCGCACATGCTCGGCCTGCCTCTGCTCCTGGTCGTAGCTCTTGGTCGGAAACATGTGCCCGCCGAACTCGGTGATCATGTAGGGCACCGGATAGTCGAGGCCGGTCACTTCGCTCTGCGGTCTCAGCGCCGTGCGCGGGCGGTTGCCGCCCAGCTCCTCGTTGCCGAGGATGAAGTCATTCATGGTGTAGACATCCTCGAGCAGCTCGCTGTCGGTGATGTAGCGCACCCCGCCCGTGGGCCGCGTGCGATCCAGCTGATGCGCGAGCCGATTGGTCTCGGCGTAGAAGTCGTGATCGTCCTGGCTCTCGTTGATGCGCACGCCCCAGATGACGATCGAGGGGTGGTTCCAGTCCCGCGTGATCATCCGGCGAACGTTCTCGACCGCCTCGGCCTTCCACGTCTCTCCCCCGATATGCTGCCAGCCGGGGATTTCCTCGAAGACCAGCAGCCCCAGGCGGTCGCAATGATCGAGGAACCAGTGCGACTGCGGATAGTGCGAGGTCCGCACGATGTTGACGTGCAGCTCGTGCTTGAGAATTTCGGCGTCGCGTTCCTGCGCGGCCCGACCCAGCGCATAGCCCGAGTAAGGGAAGGACTGGTGGCGGTTGAGCCCCCTGAGCTTGAGCAGCCGCCCGTTGAGCCTGAATCCCGCAGCATCGAAGGCGACGGAGCGGAAGCCGAAGCGCTCGACGAGGCTGTCCTCCCCGACGCGGACCTCGACTGAGTAGAGGGCCGGCGCGTCGATATCCCACAGCGAGATGCCTTCGAGAGCCTCGAAGCGGAAGCCGACATGCGCGGCCGACGGGGCCGTGGCGCTGGCGACCACTCTGCCCGATGCGTCCCGCAGCGTCGCAGTGGCGTTGCCGGCAAAGGCCAGGTTCTGCGGATTGCCGAGGTCGACCTCGACCAGCACGGTCTTTTCTGCCGCCAGCACCTCGGGGGTCTCGATCTTCATGCGCTGAACGAAGACCGGATCGGTGACCCTGAGCCACGCGTCGCGGTATATCCCGGCATAGGTGAGATAGTCGATGCGCCCGCCGAACGGCGGGATATCGGGGTTCTCGCTGCCGTCGATGACGACCACGAGCTCGTTGTCGCCATCCTTCAGCCGGCCGGTAAGTCGCGCCTCGAACGGCGTGTAGCCGTCGCTGTGCGCCGCGATCGCCTCGCCGTTGAGACTTACCCGGGCATTGGCCATGGCGCCGTCGAACACGACGCAGACCTCCCGCCCGGACCAGGCCGGATCGCTCCGGAACCGCTTCCGATAGGTGAACTGGCGCTGGTAGCATCGCTCGTCGAAATACGAGAAGGGCAGCTCGACCGCGGTGTGCGGCAGCGACACGGGCACGCCGTCCTCGAAGAGCCAGCCGTCGTTGAAACTGGTGACCGAACGCATGCGAAGTCCTTATTTGACGGCGCCCAGCATGCCTTCGACGAAGCGGCGCTGGAGCAGGAAGAAGATGACGAGGGTGGGCAGGGTGGCGAAGATCGCCCCGAGCATGACCACCCCGTAGTCCGGGGTGTAGGCGGAGGTGAGCCCGGCGACCACGAGCGTGAGCGTCTTCATTTCGTTGGTCTGCAGCACGATCAGCGGCCACAGGTAGTTGTTCCAGTTGGCCATGAAGATGATGATCGTCGCCGCCGCATAGGTCGAGCGCATGACCGGCAGGTAGATGTGGAGGAAGATCTGCCACTCCTTGAGCCCGTCCACCCGCGCCGCGTCGCGCAGCTCGGCGGGGAAGGCCTTGGTGGCCTGGCGGAAGTAGAAGATGATGAAGATCGAGGCGATGCCGGGCAGCAGGATGGCCTGGAAGGTGTTGATCAGCTTGAGGTTGGCCATCATCACGAAGAGCGGCACCATCAGCGCGGCGAACGGGATCGAGAGCATCAGCAGCATGGCCGCGAACAGTCGCTCCCGCGCGCGCGACCGGAACATCTCGAAGCCGTAGCCGGCCAGCGAGGAGATCAGCAGCGTCAGCGCCGTGCCGACCCCGGCGACGAGGAACGAGTTGAACAGCACCCGCACCATGTCCACCGAGGCCAGGAACTTGCCGATATTGTCGAGCAGCACCACCCCCGGCGTCGCCTTGCCCTTGATGATGTCGGCCGACGTATTGGTGGCGCCCACCACCATCCAGAAGAACGGGAACACCGAGATGAAGGCGGCGAGCGTCAGCAGCACGTAGGTGGCGAGCCGGCCCAGTATGGCGAACGGGGACTTCATCCGCGACGATCCCGGGCGAGGACGAACTGCACCAGGCTCAGAAGGCCGACCAGCACCACGATCACGTAGCTCACGGTGGCGGCGTAGCCGAAGCTGGGCATGAACTTGAAGCTCAGGTTGTAGATGTAGAGCGACAGCGTCAGCGTCGAATCCGACGGCCCGCCCGCAGTGAGCAGGTTGGACTCGTCGAACAGCTGCAGCGTGCCGATGGTGGAAATCACCGAGGTGAACAGGATCACCGGCTTCAGCATCGGCACGGTGATCTTCCAGAACCGCGCCGAAGCGGGCACCCCGTCGATCCGGGCCGCCTCATAGATCGAGCGATCGATGTTCTGCATGGCGGCGAGATAGAAGATCATGTTGTAGCCGGTCCACCGCCAGGTGATGGCCGAGATCACCACCACCTTGGCCCAGAACGGGTCGGCCAGCCAGGGGATGGGATCGGAGATGACATGAATGCCCATCAGCATCTGGTTGATGATGCCGTCCTGGGCGAACATGGACTTGAACACCACCGAATAGGCCACCAGCGAGGTGACCGCCGGCAGGAAGATGGCGGTGCGGAAGATGCCGCGCCCCCAGAGCCTGGAATCGTTGAGTGCGTTGGCCAGCAGCAGCGCCAGGATCAGCATGATCGGCACCTGGATGGCGAGGAACAGCAGCGTGTTGCTCAACGCCCGGATGAACACCGGATCCTGCGTCAGGCGCAGGATGTTGGCGAAGCCGCCGAAGCTGAAGTTCATGCCGCGCCCGACCTGCAGGCTCATCCAGAGCGACCACAGGATCGGATAGACCATGAACAGGCCGAGCAGGATCAAAGCCGGCATGACGAACAGCCAGCCGTTGACCTGCTCGCTGCGACCGAGCCTGGCGTTTGCCAATTGCGCTTCCCCGCCCCTCAACCATCCGCCGCGTCCGGCACCCCCCGGCGCCGGACGGAAAGGGGGCGGATCGACCGCCCCCTGCCCGGCTCGTTACTGGGTCAGCTGACGCACCTGGGCGTCGATGTTGGCAATGATCTCGTCGATATTGCCGCCGCCAGTGATCGCCGGAATCTGCGCCACCACGGCCGCGTCGGCCTCGTTGGTGAAGACGCCGTAGTTGACCGACGGGATCTGGCCCAGCCAGGTGGTGAAGTTCTGCCACACCGGCTGACCGCCGAAGAAGTCGTCGCTGGCCTTGTAGGCATCGCCGTCGCGCGCCGCCAGCAGCGAACCGAGTGCGCCCTGGTTGACCAGGATCTTCTGGTAGAAGTCGACGTCCTTGCCCCAGATCTCGTCGAGGAAGCTGATCGTCTCGTCCTTGTTGTCCGACGAGGACAGCACGTACCAGCTCGAGCCGCCCAGGTTCGAGGCATTGGTGGCGCCCTCGACGCCGTCGAGCTTGGGTAGCGGGGCGATGCCCCACTTGCCGGCCTGGTCCGGGTTCGCCTTGATGGTCCCGACCATCCATACGCCGGTGAAGGTCGAGGCGGTCGCGCCCGAGGTGAAGCTGCCGGTATACTCGGTCCAGCCGGACACCGGGGCGGTGATGCCGGCTGCCAGGATGCGCTGGTAGGTCTCGAGCGAGGCCTTGAGCACGGCATTGCCGGCAATGTTCGGGCTGCCGTCGGCATTGAAGTACCAGCTGCCGGCCGACTGCATCATGATGCGCAGCCAGCCCGCGTCATTGGGATCGATCGGCAGCAGCCCCTTGCCGGTCTTTTCCTTGACCGCCTTGCCGACCTCGATGAGCTTGTCCCAGGTGATGCTCTGCAGGTCGGCGTCGGAGAAGCCGGCCTCCTTGAGCAGGTCGGCGCGGTAGAAATAGCCCGTCACGCCGGAGTCGAACGGCAGCGAGTAGGTCTGCCCGTTCACCGTGGCAAGCTCGACCTTGTAGGGGGCGAAGCCCGCATAGTCGATCTTGCCGTTGAGCGGCTCGAAGGCGGCCGGGAACGACTGCAGGTACTTCTGTGCGCCGTAGTCCTCGATCAGCACGATGTCGGGCAGGCCGTCGGTGGTGCCCGATGCCAGCTGCGCCTGCAGCTTCTGCTCCAGGTCGGCCTTGGCAAAGTCGACGATCTCCAGCTCGAAATCCGGATGCGCGGCTTTGAAGCGGTCGCCGGCTTCCTTCATCGTGGCGCCGTTGAAGTTCGGGTCCCAGCACCAGACCGTGACTTTGCCGGCCATGGCCACGCTGACCGACAGCAGGGAAATGCCGGCGACTGCCAGCCATCGCGTTGTGTTGCGATTCATCAGGTATCCTCCCAAGGGCAAGGCGTCGTTCCGCCTCCGCCGAAAGTTGTAGCCGGAGCCCCCGGACGGCGCAAGATTTTCAGTAAATATTTATCTCGCTGACGAGGAAAGGCCGTCGGACAGGAAGGATCGCCTGTCCCTCACGTGGTTGCGGAGGCCTCGGTGCGGGTGCTGCCGCGCCAGATCAGCCGGGAGGCAAGGTTGATGCGCTTGGCCAGGTCCCTGCCCGCCGCCTGCTCCAGCAGCAGTTCCACGGCGACCTCGCCGATCTCCTCGGCCGGCAGATGGATGGTGGAGAGGGGCGGCCCGAGGAACTGCGCCACAGAAATGTCGTTGAAGCTCGCAACCGCGACATCTTCGGGGATTCTGAGGCCCAGTTCGTGGATGGCGCGGTAGGCGCCGACGGCGATGTTGTCGTTGCAGGTGACGATCGCATCGGGACGCGCCGGCTGCTCCAGCAATCGACGCGCCAGGCGGTAGCCGGTCTGCTCGGTGTTGCGCTCCACCGCCCGGTCGGTCACGCAGATCGCCGGATCGAGCGTCGCGTTGGCCCTGCTCCACTCGAGATAGGTCCGGCAGCGGACTTCGGCATGGGGATCGCTGGCCCCCTCCTCCATCCAGCCGACAAAGCCTATCCGCCGGTAGCCGAGCCCCTTGAGCGCGCCCAGGAGCTTGCGCGTCGCCGCGGCCAGGTCGCAGCCGACGCAGTCATGTTCGTCGCTGGGCGGGAAGAAGTCGGCGAACACCAGATGCCGGGCATGGCGCCTCAGCCAGGCGATCTCCTCGTCGCGGTGGAACCCGATGGCAATCACGCCCGAGGCACTTTGCAGCAGGCTGGCGTCGGGCATCGAATCGGTGTGGTAAACTTTTACCGTCTCGATCTTCAGCGCCTGGCAGCGGCTCTCGATCCCGAGGCGCAACGCGACATAGTAGGGATCGATCAATTCCTGATCCGGACGCAGGAAGTGCACCAGCGCCACCTTGCTGAGCCCCTGCTGGCTGGCCCGGTTGCGGGCCCGCGGCGTCGAGTAGTTCAGCGCCTCCGCCGCCTCGATGATCGCCTGCCGCTTCTTGGAGGTTATCGACAGCGTCGCGTCGAAGTTGAGCACGCGCGACACCGTCGCCGTCGAGACCCCGACGACACCCGCGATTTCCTTGAGGGTAACCATGGCCAGACCTGTTCTGCGCGCAACCCGTGCAACCCACGGCCCGACTTGTCAACAGCCGGCCCTCCGGCGGACCGGAGCGCCCCGGGCCCCGGCCCGACCCGCGGCGCCCTACGCGCCCCTCGGATCGACCAGTTGCGCAACGTCGCGCACCGAGGTGATCGACGCGATCTCGTCGGCCGACAGGGTGCGTCCGAGGGCCGCCTCGATACCGAGGATCAGGCGCATGTGCGCGAGGCTGTCCCAGGCCCCGAGGGTGCCCATGTCGTCCCCGATATCGACAGGCGACTGCAGGCCGAGCGCCTCGGCGACGATGGCGCAAGCTCTCGCTTCAGGGTGCACGGCGTCCCTGCGCCAGCGGCGAGGCGAGCCAGCGATCCTTTTCCATCTCGAAATCCAGCACGTCGATGGGCCCCCCCGTCAGCGGATTTCGCTGTGCGCAAAGCCGCGTTCCCACATGGTCGTAGCCGAGCCGGCGATAGTTGAACACCGAGGCCGAGTTCCTCGCATTGCACGAACCGACGAAGCGCTCAACGTCGGAATGCGTGAAGAAATGCGTCATCAGCCGTGCCCTGACCTCCAGCACCACGCCGGCGCCCCACCAGTCGCGATTGGCGATGGCCACGGTATTGCGGGCCCGGCGCTCCGCCAGCATGCGAACGGCATGCATGCCGATCGGCACGCCGATCGACTTCGGCACGATGGCAAAGGCAAAGCGATCGACGTTGTTGGGAACCGGGGCCCGCCTGATCCACTCGAGGGCCGACATCGGCGCCGGTGCATGCAGCACACCCATCAGGATTTCGGGATCGGATCGCCAGGGCAGCATCAGGCGGATGGCGGAGGCGATGCCCAGCGGCTCGAGGATGTAGCGCTCGGTCTCGAGTCGCTGTGCCAGTTGCCGGTTTGCCGGCTTGAGGACGATCTTCATGCACGGTCCTCGGCAGCGCGCCGCACGTCCGCGCGGACGATCTTGCCACGATCGTTGCGCGGTATCGCCTGCATCTGCGTCAGCCGTGTCGGGACCGCGTCGGCGCGCGCATGCACACGGCACCAGGCCTTGATCGCCTCCGGATCGAAGCGCGCCCCCGCGCGCAGCACGATGGCGGCGGCCACTGCCTCGCCGGACACCGGGTCCGGGATGCCGAAGGCGCAGGCCTCGACGATATCGGGGTGACGTTCGAGCAGCATGTCGACCTCCTCCGCCTGCACCTTGATGCCGCCGCGGTTGATCTCGGTCTTGATCCGCCCCACGAGGACCAGTTCGCCGCCGGCCGACAGCTCGCCGATGTCTCCGGTGCGGAACCAGCCGTCGCTGAACGCTTCGGCATCGAGATCCGGCCGCTCCCAATAGCCCTGCATGATCGAGGGCGTGATCACGAGGACTTCGCCCCGGCCCCGGTCGGCGATCCGCCCATCCTCCGCCAGCACGGCGAACCGCCCGCCCCAGGCCCGCCCCACAAAGCCGTCACGGCCGCCGGCCTCGTCCAGCCGGCCGCCGCCGATCCAGTTGGCGGTTTCCGTCATGCCGAACAGGTTGAAGACCTCCCCGGTGCCCGCCCAGTCGGCAATCTCGCGCCACAGCGCCACCGACAGCGGCGCGGAGCCGACCTGAACGCGCCGGAGCGGGCGCGCCGGCGCCTCGGCCAGCCGCAGCGCCAGCTTCCAGAACGAGGGCACCGAACTCATGAAGCCGATCCCGTGGTGATCGATCAGCGCGCCCAGCCCACGCAACTCGGACATGTCCGGGCCCGGCAGCAGGTGCACGGTCCCGCCGGCGAGCAGCGGCGTCAGCACGTTGCCGATCAGGCCATGGCCGAAAAAGACCGGCAGGATGCAGAGGCTGTCCGCCAGCACCGGCCGTCCGATCGTGGCGATGTTGAGCGTGATGCGCGCCATCAGGCTGCGCTGCGTGTGGACAATGCCCTTTGGCCGGCCGGTCGTGCCCGAGGTCATCAGGATCAATGCCGGGACGTCGGGCCCGAGCGGCCCGGCGTGAGGCCCGGCGGACGGGCTGTTCTCCGGCAGTGCCACGCGGCACGCTCCGGCCCAGTGCCGCGCGCCGGTCGCGGCGACGACATTGGCCTGCTCGTCCGCCGCAAGCGCGGGATTGACGGCAACGGCCACGAGCCCCGCCGTCCATGCGGCGAGCATGGCGATCACCGCATCAAGGGGATCGGCCTCCCCGACCACGATGCGCGCGCCGGGCCCCAGCCCCAGGGCGGCGAACGTCCGGGCCTGCCGGGCCGCTTCGGCGCGGATCTGCTTGCCGTCGAGTGTGATGCCGGTACGAACCGAATGAAGGCGCGCCTCATCGGGCAGCATGGCGAGAAGCGGCGTCGATGGCTGCAATTGGCTGGTCGCTCCCCTTTGCGCCGCGATGGCCGCCACACCACACACCGGCGCCGATGAACGCGCAGTGAACCGGCGGCAATCGATTGCATCGATCAGCGCGGCTGGACCAGGGTTCCGTCCGCGATCTGGTCGTTGGGATGCAGGATCACCACCTCGCCGGCGGCAAGCCCGCTCGTCACCTCGGCCAGCTGCGCCGTGCGGCCGCCGATGCCGACGGCCCTGAGCTCGGCCCGTTCGCCCGCGAGCACGAACACGCTCCACGCGTTGTTGACGCGGAACAGTGCGGCCGCCGGCACGAGTGTCACCCCGCTCATGTGCTCGGCCTCGATCTGGACGAACACCCGGTAGAGATGTCCGAGCCCCTCCCGGCCCGACGGCGGCCCGGTCAGTTGCAGATGCACGGGGACCCGCTGCTCCTCGACGCCGAGCGCCGATATCTTGGTGAAGCCCGTCGGCTCGATCCGGTCGACCCTGGCCTCCAGCACGCCCTCGCCGCCCCACCCGGTGATCATCGCCGCGGCGCCCTGGCGGATGCGGACCGCGTCGGCCGAGAGCAGGTCGACGACCACTTCCAGCGCCCCGGGTTCGCCGATTTCCATCAGGGGAGTACCTGCCGGCAGACTGCGTCCGCTCTCGTTGGCAATGCTGAGGACCTGTCCCGCCATCGGCGCCGACACCTCGCGGCGTACGCCCTGCTGCGCGGTCTTCCCGTTCGTCGCGAGGCGGGCCTGGGCCTGCTCGAGCTGGTGCTGCCGCATCGCCAGCGCCGCTCGCGAACTCACCTCCAGCGCCTCCCGCCGCGCCAGTTCGAGCTGCACCTGCTGCAGGGCCTGTGCCGTGGTCACGCCCTTTTCGAGCAGGCTCTCCTTACGCGCCGCCTCCCCTCGCCAGTAGCCCAGTTCCGAAGTCGCCATCTCGTGTTCCGACTGCGCGGCGAGAACGGCATCCTCGGCCGCCGCAACCGCGGCTTCGGCCTCGGCGCGGGACACCGCATCGAGCAGCGCGCTCTCGACCGGCAGGATCGAGGCGACCACTTCGCCGGCAGCGACGTCGTCACCGACCTTGACCGGCAGGCGCAGCAGTTCGCCGGCAACCGGCATCGACAGCCGCGCGACATTGCGCATCCTCGCGAGCCCCTCGTCCTCGACGGTGATGACGAGATCCCCGGCCGCAACGGTGGCGGTCTCGACCGACAGCGGCTTGGGCGTGAAGGCCCACCACAGCCCCGCGACCGCGGCAGCCGCGACGACCCCTATGACGGCGATGCGACCCCACTTCATGGTCAATCCCTTGTCTTCAGCACTGCGATCATGTCCAGCCGGCTGACCCGGCGCTGGACGAGGTAGGCGGAGAAGGCGGCCGCCCCGAACACGATCAGTCCGGCGGTGGCGTAGGTCGAGCGCTCGATGATCAGCGGGATGCGGAACAGTTCGCTCTGGAAACCCTCGGTGACCGATACGGCAAGGCCGTAGCCGCCGAGCCAGCCGGCCGGAATGGCGATCGCCACCAGCACCGCCAGTTCACCGAGGAGGATTACCGAGACCTCTGCCAGCGTGAAGCCGAGCACCCTCAGGCTCGCCAGTTCCCGCGCCCGCTCGCTGAGCTGGATCCGCATGGCATTGTAGACCACCCCGAACACGATCAGGCAGGCGAGGATCGAGTAGATGGCGCGCGATTGCCCGATATTCTCACCGATGGTTTCGCGAAAGCGCTCGACGGTCCGACGCTCGAGCGTCATGCCGGCCACTATCGGCACCGCCTTGACGGCGGCGAAGAGCTGCGGCCAGGCGGTGTCGTCGACCATCAGCGCCACGCTGTTGGCGACCGGCGCCTCGCCCAGCAGCCGGTTCAGTTCGCTCAGTTCCATGTAGGCGCCGAGCCCCACGAACTGCTGCACGATCTGCGACACCGTCTCGGTGAGCACGCGGCCGGTGCCGTCCATCAGCTCGATCTCGACCTCGTCTCCGACCCTGACATCGAGCAGCCGCGCCATCATCTGCGACAGCATCAGGCCACGATCGGGCAGGACGACCGGGACAAGGTCGAGGTCGACGACCCGGCTCAGCTCGGTCACGCCGGGCTTGCCCACCAGCGCCGAGCGCTTCGAATGCAGTCCGTTCCTCAACACCACCGCAACGCTGCGCGACGGCTCCGCCGCCATGACGCCCGGCAGCCGACGTACCGATTCGAGCCCGCTCCCGCCCACCGGCCGGGCCAGGATGAGGCTCGCCTGCTGACGCTCCGCCTTGTAGAAGGTGGCATCGATCATGAAATCGATCGAATCTTCGGCGAAGAGCCCGGCGACGAGCAGCGCACCGGCCAGCGCGATGCCCAGCGTGGTCAGTGCGGATCGCAGCGGCCGACGCATGATGTTGCGCAGCGCCATGGTCAGGGCCATCGGCAACAGGCGCATCAGGCCGATGGCATCGAGCACCGAGCGCATGTAGACCGGCGGAACCGGCGGGGCCATCGCCACCGCGGGAGGCAGCCGCACCGTCGAGGCGACGGCCTGCGCGCTGCCAAGTCCCGCCGCGACCAGCGCTGCCAGCGCCGAGATCGCGAAGACATCCGGCCGCTCGTCGAACAGCAGGAAGGGGAACTTGTAGAACTCGGCGTAAAGTCCGGCCATCTGCCGGCCGAGCCAGGCGCCGATACCCCAGCCGATCACCACCCCGATCGCCACGATCAGCAGCGACAGCTTGACGTAGTGCCAGGCGATGCTGACCGAGCCGTAGCCGAGCGCCTTG